>NZ_CP059183.1:0-332500 GCF_014251275.1 Blattabacterium cuenoti | reverse complement strand
TATGCATTCCTTTTGCATCATCATCAACATAAATATTTGCAGCTAATGGTTCTATACCTTGAGATACTCCTCCAGCTAATTTTGCAGAACTCCTATTAGGAGCAATTGCCATTAAAGTTAAATTTCTTCTTCCAGTACCTAAATTCCATTCTGGTTCTCCATATTCTTTAGCTAAATATTTAGTTGCTTTTTGAGTTCCTATTTTAATATTATTAAATATATCATGTGTTAAAATTTCAGATTTAGACGAGATAAAAGGTATCATATTAGATTGTAAATAAGAATGCCATCCTAAAGCTCCTAACCCCAATGCTCTGCTTTTTTCGGCAAATCTTACTGCATCTTCTATCCCTTTTATATTTTTTCCTTTATTAATAAATTCTTGTAAAACAGCATCTAAAAATAAAATAGAATAAAAAACAGTATTTGTATTTTTCCATTCAAAATATTTTGATAAATTTAAAGAAGACAAACAACATACAAGAGTATGATTCTCATCTGTAGGCAACATAATTTCCGAACATAAATTGCTATGATTAATTTTTAATCCATGTTTTTTCCAATTTTTTGGAGTATTTTTATTAGCATTATCTTTAAAAAAGATATAAGGTTCTCCAGTTTTTACTCTTTCTTTAAGAGTGTTAATCCACAAAGTTCTTTCATCACTATTATTATTTAGCACTTTGAGGACATTGCGTGGTGGGTAGTTTGACTGGGGTGGTCGCCTCCAAAAAGGTAACGGAGGCTCCCAAAGGTACCCTCAACACGTTTGGTAATCGTGTGAAGAGTGTAATGGCATAAGGGTGCTTGACTGTGAGACTGACAAGTCGATCAGGTACGAAAGTAGGGCATAGTGATCCGGTGGTTCCGAATGGAAGGGCCATCGCTCAAAGGATAAAAGGTACTCCGGGGATAACAGGCTAGTCTCCCCCAAGAGCTCACATCGACGGGGAGGTTCGGCACCTCGATGTCGGCTCGTCACATCCTGGGGCTGAAGAAGGTCCCAAGGGTTGGGCTGTTCGCCCATTAAAGTGGCACGCGAGCTGGGTTCAGAACGTCGTGAGACAGTTCGGTCTCTATCTATTGCGAGCGTTAGAAGCTTGAGTGGACCTGATTCTAGTACGAGAGGACCGAATTGGACGAACCTCTGGTGTATCAGTTGTGTCGCCAGATGCATCGCTGAGTAGCTAAGTTCGGAAAAGATAAGCACTGAAAGCATATAAGTGCGAAGCTTACCACAAGATTAGGCTTCTTTTTTAAGGGTCGTTGAAGATTACAACGTTGATAGGCTATAAGTGTACAGATAGTAATATCATAAGCTGAGTAGTACTAATTACCCGTAGGCTTTTTGTACATTTCTCTTTTTTTTTTATGTATTATTTTATTTTGTTATTAATTTTTATTTTTTTTTAATTAATTTTGACTTTTATTTATATTTATAAAATTTATAAAATGGGTGGTTATAGCAATGTGGGTCAACCTCTTCCCATTCCGAACAGAGAAGTTAAACACATTAGCGCTGATGGTACTGGGTTAACCGGAAGAGTAAGTCGCTGCCCATTTTTTTTTATTATTTTTATATTTAATTTTAATTTATATTAGTGTTAGTATATTTTTATAATATACTTTCTGAATATAAATCTCTGTTTTTTGTATCTGCTCTAATAATACTTTCACTTCTATAATAGTAAAGACTTTTTAATCCTATTCTCCAAGCTTCTAAATGAACATTATTAATATATTTTGCTGGAGCATTTTGATGAAATGATAAATTGATACTTTGACCTTGATCAATATATTTTTGTCTTATACTTGCTTGTTTTATTAATTTTAGTTGATCAATTTCTTTAAAACATCTAAAAATTTCTTTTTGTTTTTCACTTATAATTTCAGATGACAACCCTAAACAAGATCCTTTTTCATTTGCTATTTGTTCCCATACTTCTGAAACGTTATATCCATTTTTTTCTAAAACACTTTCTAAATGTGTATTTTTTCTAATATGCATTCCTTTTGCATCATCATCAACATAAATATTTGCAGCTAATGGTTCTATACCTTGAGATACTCCTCCAGCTAATTTTGCAGAACTCCTATTAGGAGCAATTGCCATTAAAGTTAAATTTCTTCTTCCAGTACCTAAATTCCATTCTGGTTCTCCATATTCTTTAGCTAAATATTTAGTTGCTTTTTGAGTTCCTATTTTAATATTATTAAATATATCATGTGTTAAAATTTCAGATTTAGACGAGATAAAAGGTATCATATTAGATTGTAAATAAGAATGCCATCCTAAAGCTCCTAACCCCAATGCTCTGCTTTTTTCGGCAAATCTTACTGCATCTTCTATCCCTTTTATATTTTTTCCTTTATTAATAAATTCTTGTAAAACAGCATCTAAAAATAAAATAGAATAAAAAACAGTATTTGTATTTTTCCATTCAAAATATTTTGATAAATTTAAAGAAGACAAACAACATACAAGAGTATGATTCTCATCTGTAGGCAACATAATTTCCGAACATAAATTGCTATGATTAATTTTTAATCCATGTTTTTTCCAATTTTTTGGAGTATTTTTATTAGCATTATCTTTAAAAAAGATATAAGGTTCTCCAGTTTTTACTCTTTCTTTAAGAGTGTTAATCCACAAAGTTCTTTCATCACTATTATTATTTAGCACTTTTTCCATAAAATAATTAGAAATTATTACTCCTTGATGAATATTATGGCATTGCCTATTAATATCTCCTTTGGGTTCTCTTATTTTCAAAAATTCTTGATATTCTTGGTGTTCTATATCCAAATAAATTGCTACTGCACCTCTTCTTGTTCTTCCTTGTTTGCTAGCTATTATAGTACTGTCATATGATTTAATAAAAGGTATAATACCATCTGAATTACCTAGAGTTCCACTTTTTATAGATTTTCCAATGGGTCTAATTAAACTAAAATCATAAGAAGTTCCTCCACCATGTTTACTTAATATTGCCATTTCTAAGTTTTTTCTATATATATCGTACATACTATCACCTACTCTACTAGAAAAACAACTTATTGGCAAACCTTTTTCAGTCCCAAGATTTACCATAACTGGAGTAGAAGGAATTAACCATCCTTTCCAAAAAATATTAAAAAACTTATTTTCTATTGTAGGTTTATTAAGAATTTTAGAAGCATTAATTGCTAATCTTTTGTAAGCATTAAATGGAGTCTCACCATCCAATAAATATCCTCCTTTAATTGTAGTTAGATATAATTCATTATTAGCCCATACAGGAAAGTCCTTGCCAACTTTCCATCCTTCTTTTTCTGCAATCGGGTGTGTTTCCAATGTTGACATAAAATAAAAACTATTTTTTTTTCTCTTTTTCTATTTTTTCTTTCAATTTAGCTAAACCTTTAATATCTCCAAGTGTAGATCTCTCAAATTTTATATTTCTTACACGTTTCTCTTTTTTATGCTTATGGTAATTTTTGTTTTTATTGCAATAAACAGACTTATGAGATACAACAATTTTTTTAGTATCTTTGTTAAATTCAATTATTTTAAAATCAGATTTATCATCTTTTTTAAGAAAACTACCATCTTTTTTCTCTAAAAAACGAAGTGGAGAAAATGCTTCTACAGTTTGATCTTTTGAAAATTTTATATAAGCCCCTTTATCAAAGGTATTAGATACAATCCCATTATGTATGCTATTAACGACATATAATTTTTCATATTTATACCATGGATTTTCCATCAATTGTTTATGTCCCAAATTTAATTTCCTTGTATGAACATCAACAGATAAAACAATTACTTCTAATTCACTGTTAATATTACAAAATTCAGAAGGATGTTTTATCTTTTTTGTCCAAGATAAATCATTAGTATAAACAATTCCAGATATACCTTTTTCCAATTCTACGAATACACCAAAATTAGTAATCTTTTTTATTATCCCTTTGTGCTTAGATTTTACAGGATATTTATTTATTATATCAATCCAAGGATCTATAGTAAGTTGCTTAACACTTAAAGACATTTTTCTTTCTTTTCTGTCTATAGTTAATATAACTGCTTTTAATTCGTCACCTATTTGTACAAAATCTTGAGGAGAAGATAAATCAGAAGACCAAGACATTTCGCTAATATGCAATAATGCTTCTACTCCTGGTATAATTTCAATAAAAGCCCCATAATCAGCTAATACACTAACTTTTCCTTTTACTACATTACCTTCTTTCAATTTTTTATCTAATGTTTCCCATGGATGAGGTTGTAATTGTTTTAATCCTAATTGAACACGATTTTTTTCTTTATCTATTCCTAATACAACAAATTTTAGTTCTTGTTCTAATTGAACTATTTCTGTAGGATGATTAATATGTGGCCAACTCATATCCGTAATATGAAGTAATGCATCTACTCCACCTAAATCTACAAATGCTCCATAAGGAAGAATATTTTTTATTTTTCCTTCTAATACTTGTCCTTTATCTAGTTTTGATATCATTTCTTTTCTTTGTTCTTCAATATCCCTTTCTATCAATACTTTATGGGATACAACTACATTTTTTGTTTTATGATTAATTTTTACTACTTTTACTTCCATAGTTTTTCCTACGTAAATATCATAATCTCTAACTGGTTTTACGTTAATATGAGAACCAGGCAGAAAACACTCTATATCGAATATTTCTACAATAAGTCCTCCTTTAGTTCTTGCAGATACATAACCTAATATTACTTTTGAATTATTATATGATTCATTGATTTTTTCCCAGTTTCTAAGCATATTTGCTTTTTTATATGAAAGGATGCATTGTCCCTTATAATCTATTTTTACAACCATTACTTCTAACTCATCTCCTACTTTAATTGAAGAATTTTCTTTAAACTCACTAATTGGGATAAGACCTTCTGCTTTAAAACCAATATCTACAAGTACTACCTTACATGATATCCTAGTTATAATTCCACTGTACACTTCTAATTCTTGTATATTTGGAAGTGTTTTTGAATATACTTCTTCAAGTTTTTTTCTTTCATACTGTCCAATAACAATATTATTTAGATTTATATTAGGCCAATCAAAATCTATGTCAATTTTTTTCCTAGAATTTTCTTTTTTTTCATGATTTATAGTAATTCCAGTTTTTATTTTCTCATTTTCAGTTTGATTAGACATAATATAATATTTTTTTTATTTAAAAATTAAGAATAAAAAACAGATAAAATAATTTTATTTGTTCAGTATTTTAATGAAAAAAAAAGATGTTACAAAACTAACTATTTTTTCAGTAACTTTTCTATTACTAATTCAAATAAAATGTACCTCATTATTGATACAGAGACGACAGGACTCCCCGTGTCTTATAATTTACCTATTTACAATACTGACAATTGGCCTAGAATTGTACAATTCTCTTGGCAAGTTTATGATGTTATGGGAAATATAATAGAATTCGAAAATTATATTATAAAACCAGAAAATTATGATATTCCTTTTAATGCATTCAAAATTCATGGAATTACTAATGATATAGCCGATGAATTTGGACATAATTTAAATTTTGTACTTTCTAAATTTAGAAAATACGTTGAAAAATCAACATGTATAGTTGGACATAATATAGATTATGATATAAAAGTTATTCAATGCGAATATTTTAGAAAAAACAAAGATATTTATTTGAAAAATAAGAAAATCTTAGATACCAAGATACTATCAATGTCTTATTGTAAACTTAAAAGAACACAAAAAAAATTTAAATGGCCTACGTTATCTGAATTATACCAAAAGCTTTTCAATGAAAAGTTTTCAAATTCACATAATTCTTATTATGATGTAATATCTACTTCTAGATGTTTTTTAGAACTATTACGTATAGGAATAATATCTCATAAAGAAGTAGGGATAGAAGAGAAAATTATAAATAAATTCAAAAATAAACATGAATGTACAATTCCTTTATATACTACATTATTCAAAAATAAGTATAAAAATCCTTATTTACTTTTAAATTTAAAAAAGAAAAATACAATAATAAAATATGGGTATGGGATAAAAAAAACTTTTTCAAAAGAAGAAAAAAAAGAATTTGATAGAAAAAAATATTCTCAAATCCATAATCATACTCACTTCTCTATTTTACATTCAACAATAAATATAAAATCTTTAATTAATAAGGCAATTAGTTTTAATATGCCAGCTGTAGGAATTACAGATTATGGAAATCTTATGGGCTCTTTTTATTTTTTAAATGCTATTAATAGAATAAATGAAAAATATCATCCTTATAAATCAATAAAAGGAATTGTCGGATGTGAAATATTTATTTCAGAAAACTACTCAAAAAAAAAATTTACAAAAGAAGTCCCAGACAAGAGATATCAACAAGTTTTTTTATCTAAAAACAAAAAAGGATTTAGAAATCTATCTAAACTTTGTTCTATAGGATTTACAGAAGGATTATATTCAGGAATACCAAGAATTGGAAAAAAAATAATAGAAAATTATAAAGATAACTTAATCGCTCTTACTGGAGATATTAATGCAGAAATCCCTTATACTATATTAAATTATGGAGAGAGAAAAGCAGAAAAGGTTTTTTTATGGTGGAAAGAATTATTTGAAGATGATTTTTACGTTGAATTATTACGTCACGGATTAAAAGAAGAAAATTATGTTAATGATATTCTTATTAAATTTTCAATAAGACATAATGTAAAATACATTATACAGAATAATGTATTTTATTTGGAAAAAAAAGAATCTAATGTTCATGATATTTTACTATGTATAAAAAATGGAGTTAAGCAATCTACTCCTATAGGAAAAGGAGTAGGATATAGATCAGGTTTTCCTAATAATGAATATTATTTTAAAAGTTCAGAAGAAATGAAAGATCTTTTTTCAGACTTTCCAGAATCTTTTGATTTTCTAAATGAATTAATAAGTAAAATAGAAGTTTATAATATATCTATATCTAAATCTAATAATATATCACTACCAAAATTTAAAATTTCAAATAATTTAGATTTAGTAAATACAATAGATGAAGAACATAAAGCAGAAAATAATTTTTTGAAAAAAATTACTTATGAAGGAGCTAAAAAACGATACAAAAATATCACTTATGAAGTGAAAAATAGAATCCATTTCGAATTGGGAATAATAGAGAAAATTAAATATCCTGGATATTTTCTACTTGTTAGGAGTTTAATATTACAAGCTAAAAAAATGAATATTACAGTTGGTCCCGGAAGAGGATCAGTAGCTGGATCAGTAGTAGCATATTGTATAGGGATTACCAACATAGATCCAATAAAATACCATTTGCTTTTTGAACGATTTTTAAATCCTGATAGAATAAATTTACCGGATATAGATATTGATTTTGACGATGTAGGACGAGAAAAAATTATTGAATGGATTGTAAAAAAATATGGTAAAAACAGAGTAGCACAAATTATAACTTATTCTACTATGGGAGCAAAAACATCTATTCGTGATGTAGGACGAGTTTTAGGCCTTTCTTTGAAAGAAACCGACAAAATAGCTAAAATGGTTCCAAATACAATGTCTTTGAAAAATTTATTTTCAGAAGATTATTCATTTGTAAAAATGAAAAGAGAAGAAATAAATAATATATATAAACTTAAAAAATTATTCAATCATCCTTCAAATTTATCAGGTAAAGTGTTAAAAAAGGCACTTTCATTAGAAGGGACTATTAGGAGTACAGGAATTCATGCTTGTGGAATTATTATTACTCCTTATGACATAATAGAATATATTCCTGTTTCTATTTCAAAAGATTCCAATTTATTACTGACACAATATGATTCTATTGCAGTTGAACTTATAGGACTGTTAAAAATAGATTTATTAGGACTAAAAACTTTAACAATTATAAAAAATACAGTAACAAATATTAAAAATAGCACAAATATTTCGGATATTTCATTTTCTATAGAAGATGTAAATACTTTAAATCTTTTTAAAAAAGGAAAAACAATAGGAATATTTCAATATGAATCTCTAGGTATGCGAAAATATTTAAGAAAATTAAAACCTGATAAATTCAATGATATAATAGCAATGAATGCTTTATATAGGCCAGGACCTATGAAATATATTCCAAATTTTATATCTAGAAAACATGGAAAAGAATTAATAAATTATGATTTTCCAGAAATGAAAGAAATTTTGATAGAAACATATGGAATAACAATATATCAAGAACAAGTGATGTTAATTGCTCAAAAACTAGCAAATTTTAGTAAAGGAGAAGCAGATGTATTGAGAAAAGCTATGGGTAAAAAACAAAAAGATATTCTTGATAAAATGAAATCAAAATTTATTTATCAAGCTATAAATAAAGGATATAATAAAAACATTTTAGAAAAAATATGGAAAGATTGGGAATATTTTTCTTGTTATGCATTTAATAAATCTCATGCTACTTGTTATGCTTATATAGCATTCAAAACTGCTTATTTAAAAGTCCATTTTCCATGTGAATATATGGCATCTGTATTAAGTAATAATATGAATAATATTAAGAATTTAACTTTCTTTATAGAAGAGTGCAAAAACATGAAAATATCTGTTATAGGGCCAGATATAAATGAAAGTTGTTCTTCTTTTAAAATAACTGGAAAAAATATTATACGATTTGGTCTTTCTGGAATAAAAGGTGTAGGTAAAAATGCTGTAAAAGTAATTCTTGATGATAGAATAAAAAATGGATCATTTTTATCTATTTTTGATTTAGTTAAGAGAGTTGACTTACGAGTAGTAAACAAAAAAACTTTAGAAAATTTAATTTTATCAGGATCACTAGATTCTTTTTGTGTTAGTAGAGAACAATATTTTAAAATACAAAGTGATGAAAAATTGAATACTTTGGAAAAAATTATTCGATTTGAATCAAAATACAAATCAAAAACTAAAAATAAAAAAAATAATATAACTATTAGTTATGATTTACTAAAAAGTAACAATAATAGTACTGATAAATGGAGTAATATATATAAATTATCTAAAGAAAAAGAAGTATTAGGTATATATGCATCTTCTCATCCTTTAGATGAATTTTACTATGAAAAAAAATATCTTACTAATTTTAGTATAGAAAAATTTAAAGAAAGAAAATATATTAGTTCTATGTTGGGAAAAAGAGTCTATATATGTGGAATTATATCTTCAATAGAAAAAAGTTCATATAGTGGTATTAAATACGGAATTTTTATTTTAGAAGATTACCATGGTTCTAAGGAATTTAGAATTTATGGAAAAACATATTCAAAATATGAATCTCTTTTATTTAAAAATAATCTTTTATACTTATGTATTTCTATAGATAAATCACGATACAAAGAATATAAAACTAGTATATTGTATATGTATAATTTGAGTACTATATTAACTAGTTTAGTAACTAAACTAGTTATAAAAATTAATCTAAAAAATTTAGACAATATTCTAATAAAAAATCTTGAAGAATTGTTTTCTAAAAAAATTGGAAATAAAAATATAGAAATTGTATTATATGAAAAAGAAAATAATATATTATTGAATTTTAAATCAGATAAATACAAAGTTAATATAGATTCAATTTTCTTAAAAACATTGGAAAAAATAGAAGGTGTAGATTTTTGTTTAAATTAAGTATATGTAAAAGTAGTTTAAAGACTTTGTTAAATTTGTATTTGATGAATATAATAAAAATTTGTATGTTATATAATATACTATTATTTTTTTTACATTACAATTGCAAAAAAATTCATTTAGTTAGTGTTGTTTTTCAAGAATGAAAATAAAAGTTAGAGTATCTAATGCCGAGGATACAAAATATGCTGATATAATTTGCCAAAAAATTCAGGAATCAGCAAAAATTAGAGGAACTGGAATTGCAAAAAAAGATCCAGAATACATTAAATCTAAAATGGTTGATGGATTTGCTGTAATTGCTTTCTTCAATAAAAATTTAGCAGGATTTAGTTATATTGATGTTTTTCAAAATAAAGAATTCATAGTTAATTCTGGATTAATTGTATTTCCTGAATTTAGAAAAAATGGGCTAGCAAAGATTATAAAATTAGAAATTTTTAACCTATCTAGAAAAAAATTTCCAAACTCAAAAATTTTTAGTATTACTACAAACAATACTGTTATTAAAATAAATACAGATTTAGGATTTAAGCCCGTTTCTTTTAGTAAAATTACTAAATCAGAAGAATTTTGGAAAGGCTGTAAAAGTTGTGCAAATTTTGACATATTAATACGTAACAAAAAAAAAATGTGTTTGTGCACTGGTCTTTTGTATAACCCTAGAAAAATTTCTTCATTTACAAATAAAAGTAAAAATTGTTTGTATATAGGAGATAAAATATTACTGGCTTATAGTGGAGGATTAGACACATCTTTTTGTTTAAAATATCTCATACAGAAAGAATATGAAGTCCATACAGTTATTATTAATACAGGAGGTTTTAATAAAGAAGAATTAAAAGTTATTGAAGATAGAGCCCTAAGTATTGGAGCAATGTCTCACAAAACTATTGATGCAATAGAAGAATATTATCAAAATTGTATTAAATATCTTATATTTGGAAACATTTTAAAGAATAATACATATCCACTTTCAGTAGGATCTGAAAGAATTTTTCAAGCTATTAAAATAGCAGAATATGCAAGTAATGTTAAAGCAAAAGCAATTGCTCACGGAAGTACTGGAGCAGGAAATGATCAAGTAAGATTTGATACAGCATTCAAAATTATTTGTCCAGATAAAATTACATTAACCCCTATAAGAGATATGAAAATGTCTAGGATAGAAGAAATTAAGTATTTAAAAGATAGTGGGATATTTATGGTGTGGGATGAGTTTGAATACTCAATAAATAAAGGAATTTGGGGGACAAGTATAGGTGGAAAAGAGACCTTAACTTCTCATAATGATTTTCCAGAAAAAGCATATCCAACTAGACTTAAAAAAAATACAAGTGAAAATTTAGAATTAGAATTTGAAAAAGGAGAATTAGTAAGTGTAAATAAAGAAAAAGGAAATGCCGTAAAAAATATAATAAAAATAGGGAAAATAGCATCAGAATTTGCTATAGGTAGAGATGTCCATATAGGAGATACTATTTTGGGAATTAAAGGAAGAGTTGCATTTGAAGCCTCAGCTGCAATAATTATTATTAAAGCTCATCATTTATTAGAAAAACACATACTTACAAAATGGCAACTTTATTGTAAAGAACAATTGGCTAATTGGTATGGGATGTTACTTCACGAAGCTCAATATTTAGATCCGGTTATGAGAGATATAGAAAAATTTCTTATAAGTACACAAAAAAGATTAACAGGGACTGTAAATATTATATTGTATCCTTATAGATTTCATTTAGTAGGTATAAAATCTAAATTTGATTTAATGTCATCATCTAACGCGGCCCATTATGGTGAAATGAATAATACTTGGACGGCTGAAGATGTAAAAGGATTCACGGAAATTTTTAGTAATCAAATGAGAATATATCATAATTTAAATAATGAAGAATAATGGTTGAAGTAGGTATAATAGGAGGTACTGGATATACTGCTGGAGAGTTAATTAGGTTAATGATCCATCACCCAAAAGTAAATATTAGAAATATAGTTAGTAGAAGTTCCCCAGGAACTTACCTACATCTTATTCATTCAGATTTATTAGGAGATGTTAATAATATTAAATTCTCTAATGAAATAAAAAATGATGAATTAGATATAATATTTCTATGTTCAGGACACGGAAGATCTAAAAAAGAATTATTTAATATATCAGATAAAATAAAAGTAATTGACCTAAGTCAAGATTTTAGAATGATAGAAAATTCTACTTTTAAAAAAAGAAATTTTATATACGGATTACCGGAGTTACAAAAAAATATAATTAGACAATCAGATAATATAGCAAATCCTGGATGTTTTGCTACATCTATTATTCTATCTATTTTACCATTAGCTAAAAATAATTTGTTAAAAAAAAACATTCATATAAGTGCTATAACTGGTTCTACAGGATCTGGTAAAGAACACAGTGAAACAAGTCACTTTAGTTGGAGAAATAACAACATTTCTGCTTATAAGATATTTACACATCAACATTTATGTGAAATAGAACAAATCATTAATAAAGTACAAAATAATTTTGTATCTAAAATTTATTTTGTACCCTATAGGGGAAACTTTACTAGAGGTATAATATCTACTACATACACTGAAACTGATATATCTTTAGAAGACAATAATACTATATATAAAAAATATTATAATGATCATCCATTTGTTCATATTTCTGATATTAACGTAGATGTGAAACAAGTTGTAAATACTAATAAATGTATTTTGTATATAACTAAAGAAAAAAATAAATTGATTATAATAAGCATTATAGATAACCTTATTAAAGGTGCATCTGGACAAGCTATACAGAATATGAATCTCATGTTTAACATAGAAGAAACATGTGGTTTAATATTAAAATCTATTCGTTTTTAATAAAAAAACAAACATGAAATTATTTGATGTTTATCCAATTTTAGATATTGAATTGGATAAGAGCGAAGGGGCATATGTGTTTGACGTAAATGGAAATAAATATTTAGATTTTTATGGAGGCCATGCAGTTATTTCCGTAGGGCATTCACATCCGTATTA
This sequence comes from Blattabacterium cuenoti, assembly GCF_014251275.1. Taxonomy (GTDB): domain Bacteria; phylum Bacteroidota; class Bacteroidia; order Flavobacteriales; family Blattabacteriaceae; genus Blattabacterium; species Blattabacterium cuenoti_AG. The sequence continues at coordinate 319,799 of NZ_CP059183.1, read as the reverse complement.
TATAAATGCTATTAAAAAACAAATTAATAAGATTTGTTATTATTCAAATAGTGTTTTAATATCTAAAAAAAATAAATTAGCAAATCTTCTTGGAGATATTTCAGGATATGAAAATTATTCTTTATTTATTTGTAATTCTGGAACAGAGGCAAATGAAAATGCATTGAAAATTGCTTCTTTTCATACTGGTAAGAAAAAATTCATCGCCTTTAAAGGGTCTTTTCATGGAAGAACTAGTGGAAGTGTGTCAGTAACAGATAATTATAAAATAGTATCTACTTTTGATGCTCAACATCAAACTTTATTTATAGATTATGAAAACCTATTTTTATTGGAGAAAGAATTAGAAAAAGGAGAAATTTGTGCAGTAATTACAGAAGGAATACAAGGTATATCTGGAATTATAGATCCTGGATTGATATTTTTTCGTTCCATAAAAAAGTTATGTGATAAATATAATACTATACTTATAATTGACGAAATACAGAGTGGATATGGAAGAACTGGTGTTTTTTTTTCTCATCAATTATACTTTATAAAACCTGATTTAATTACTGTTGCTAAAGGAATGGGTAATGGGTTCCCCATAGGGGGGGTATTAATACATCCAAAGTTTAAACCATATCATGGAATGTTGGGGACAACTTTTGGTGGAAATCATTTAGCTTGTACAGCTGGAATTTCTGTATTGGAAATAATTAAAAATGAAAATCTAATTGAAAATGCAAATAATATGGGAAAAATACTTTTCAGAGAGATGAACTTAATTCCAGAGATTAAAAAAATCAGAGGAAGAGGACTTATGATAGGAATAGAATTTGAATTTCCCATTAAAAAGTTGAAAGATACTCTAATTTATAGAGAAAATGTTTTTATTGGAACATCTAATAATCCATATGTTTTAAGATTATTACCTCCATTAAATATTAATGAAGATCATATATGGCTATTCTTGAAAAAACTAAGAAAAGCCTTATCATCATATAAATAAAAATATGTAAAAAAATAATACAAAAAAATAATAATGCAAAAAAGAAAAAAAGGAATGCTAGTATTGAAAGATGGGACAAAATATGAAGCATTATGTTTTGGAGCTATTGTATCTACTTCAGGAGAAGTTGTTTTTAATACATCTATGACAGGATATCCGGAAAGTATTACTGATCCTTCATACAAAGGACAAATTTTAGTTTATACGTATCCTATAATAGGTAATTATGGTGTACCTCCATTTTCTTACGGAAATGAAACTATTTCTGAATTTTATGAATCAGATAGAATTCAAATATCAGGATTAATTATTTCTTATTATTCAAAACGTCCATATCATTGGAATATGTATCAATCTCTATCCAATTGGTTGTATAAAAATAGAATACCTGGTTTGTATGGAGTAGATACTAGATTCATAGCGAGAAAACTTAGGGAAAATGGTGGGGCATTACTGGGTAAAATATTGATGGAGAATGAAAATATTCCTTTTTATGATCCAAATAAAGATATTCTTTCTGAAAAAGTTTCAGTTAAAGAAAAAAAAACATATGGAAATGGAATATATAAAATATTACTTTTAGATTTTGGATTAAAGAATAATATATTAAGATGCCTTTTGCATAGAAACTGTACTATTGTAAGAGTTCCATGGAATTATAATTTTACTGAAGAAAAATATGATGGAATATTAATTTCCAATGGGCCAGGAAATCCAGAAATTTATGATAAACCTATTCATTATCTACGTAAAGCAATGAATAAAGACATTCCTATATTTGGAATATGTTTAGGAAATCAGCTTTTAGGAATTGCTGCTGGTGGATCAACTAGAAAATTACAATATGCACATAGAAGTCATAATCAACCAGTAATATCATTAAAAACAGGAAAAAGTTACATTACTTCACAAAATCATGGATATGTTTTGGATACAAGTAATTTATATAAAGATTGGAAAGTTTTTTTTAGGAATTTAAATGACGATACTTGTGAAGGGATTATTCATGATTATAAACCTTTTTTTTCTGTTCAGTTTCATCCAGAAGCTACCAGTGGACCTACAGATACCGAATTTTTATTCGATATTTTTATTAATTCAGTTATTAAAAAAAAAATGATAGGATAAGAATATTCAAAAATTAATGAAATGAAAATAGATAAAGTACTTATCCTGGGTTCAGGAGCATTAAAAATAGGAGAAGCTGGAGAATTTGATTATTCTGGGACGCAAGCATTAAAAGCTCTTAAAGAAGAAGGTATTTATACTATATTAATTAATCCTAATATAGCTACAGTTCAAACTTCTAAAGAAATAGCTGATAAAGTCTATTTTCTTCCTCTAACTCTATTTTTTATAGAAAAAGTGATAAATAAAGAAAAACCTAAAGGAATACTACTGACCTTTGGGGGGCAAACTGCATTAAATTGTGGAATACAACTTTTTAAAGAGGGAATTATAAAAAAATATAGTATAGAAGTATTAGGGACGTCTATTGAATCCATTATTAATAGTGAAGATAGAAATTTATTCATAAATAAATTAAATTATCTAAATATAAAGACATCTAAAAACTTTATAGTTTATTCTGTAGACGATGCTATTTATAGTTCTACACAAATAGGATTTCCAATGATTATTAGATCTTCTTTTACATTAGGAGGATTAGGAAGTGGAATAGCTAAAAATATAGATGATTTAAAAAAAGTAGTTAATAATGCTCTTTCTTATTCTTCTAAAGTTATTGTAGAAGAATATTTAGACGGATGGAAAGAAATTGAATACGAAATTATAAGAGATAAATATGATAATTGTATTTCTGTATGCAATATGGAAAATTTTGATCCTGTTGGAATTCATACAGGGGAAAGTATTGTTGTAGCTCCATCACAAACTTTGACAAATTATGAGTATTTTAAATTAAGAGAGATAGCAATATTTATAGCAAAGAAGTTTAAAATAGTTGGAGAATGTAATGTACAATTTGCATTAAATTATAAATCTGAAGATTATCGTGTAATAGAAGTTAATGCACGTCTTTCACGTTCTAGTGCCCTTGCATCAAAAGCTACTGGATATCCTATTGCATTCATTGCAGCAAAATTATCAATAGGATATGGATTACATGAATTAAAGAATTCTGTTACAAAGAATACTACTGCTCTTTGCGAACCAGCTTTAGATTATGTTGTATGTAAAATACCCAGATGGGATATGGATAAATTTTACAAAGTTTATAACAGAATTGGTAGTAGTATGAAAAGTATTGGAGAAGTAATGGCAGTAGGAGGTTCTTTTGAAGAAGCTATACAAAAGGGAATACGTATGTTAGATATTGGGAAGCAAGGGTTCATAAATATAAATAAAAAAAGTAATAAAATAGCATTGTCCGATAAACTTTTAAAGGAGCATCTAAAAGTGCCTACATCTCAAAGAATTTTCTTTTTAGAAGAAGCTTTAGAAAAAGGAATTTCTATTCAAGAGATCCATTCATTAACAAGAATAGATCCATGGTTTTTATCCCAACTAGATAATATTTTGCAAACAAAAAAAAAAATAAAATATATAAATAGTTGGTATGAAATTCCATATAAATTATTAAAAGAGGCGAAAATGTTAGGATTTTCAGACATGCAAATTGCTAGTATTTTTTTTTACAAAAAAAATAACAAGAACAAAAATGTTTATGATTTAGAAAATAAAATAAGAGAATTACGAAAAAAAATAAATATAATACCTTATGTTAGAAAAATTGATACTTTAGCATCTGAATATCCAGCAAATACAAACTATTTATATTTAACTTATCATGCTATTCAACATGATATTTGTTACGAAAAAGATAAAAGATCTGTAATAATACTAGGTTCTGGAGTTTATAGGATAGGTAGTAGTGTAGAATTTGACTGGTGTTGTGTAAATGCATTATATACTATTAATGAAGAATCTTATAGATCTGTAATGATTAATTATAATCCTGAAACAGTTAGTACAGATTTTGATTTATGTGATAGATTATATTTTGAGGAAATTACCTTAGAACGTGTATTAGATATAATTGAATTAGAAAACCCCAAAGGAACTATAGTATCTATGGGAGGACAAATTCCTAATAATTTAGTTTTAAAACTTTATGAAAAAAAAGTTAAAATTTTAGGAACAGCTCCAACTTCTATAGATAAAGCAGAAAATAGATATAAATTTTCTAATGCTATGGATAATTTAGGAATTTTACAACCTAGATGGAAAGAATTCACTGATTTTTATTCTATTAAAAAATTCGTAAAAGAAGTTAAATTTCCTATATTAATTAGACCTTCATATGTTCTATCAGGATCAAATATGAAAGTAATTTTAAATCAAGTAGAACTAAAAAATTACTTAGAGAATATAGTAGGAACTATTTCTACAGAATATCCATTAGTAATTACAGAATTTATAAATGAGGCAATAGAGATTGAATTCGATGCAGTTTCCCAAAACGGAAAAATATTATTTTATGCTATCTCTGAACATATAGAATTTGCAGGGGTACATTCAGGAGATGCTACATTAGTACATCCTCCAAATATCAATGATCCTCATCTATTTAAAGAAATTATACAAATATCTGAAAAAATATCAAAATATTTCGATATATCTGGCCCTTTCAATATTCAATTCTTATATAAAGATAATAATATTAAAGTAATAGAATGTAATCTAAGAGCTTCTAGGAGTTTTCCTTTTGTATCTAAAGTATCTAATTTTAATATGATTAAGCTTGCGACTAAAGTTATTCTTGGAAAAAAGAAAAATAAAATAGAAAAAAGTTTACTTAATAATAATAATAAAAAATTTTCAGGAGTAAAAGTTTCTCAATTTTCTTTTTCTAGATTAGAATATGCTGATCCTATTTTGAGAGTTGAAATGTCTTCTACAGGAGAAGTAGCATGTTTAGGAAATACTTTTTACGAAGCATTATTAAAGGCGATGCTTTCTGTTGGGTATACTATTCCAAAAAAGAACATATTTATATCTATAGGACCTATAAAGTCAAAATTAGAACTTTTAGATTCACTGAAACTTTTACATAAAAAAGAATATATATTGTATGCAACAGAAGAAACCTATAACTTTTTATCCAAGTATGAAATTCCATCAATATTAGTTCATTGTACAAATACAAATATGAAAAAAAATGTTTTTAAACTCATAAAAAATAGAAAATTTGACTTAGTTATTAACATTACAATTACAAATACAAATAGAGAAAAAATAAATAAATCAGAATTGGATAATGGATATACTATTAGACGATCTGCTATAGATTTTAATATTCCTTTACTTACTAATGCTAGGTTAGCTAAAATTTTTATACAATCATTTTGTTATTTATCTATGGAAGAATTACTTATAAAATCTTGGAATGAATATAAATGAATAAGATAATAATTTTCATGAATATGAAAAATTTTTTTAGTGTAAAAGATGTATTTAATGTATATGATCTTATTAAAGAAACTATTTATTTGAAAAAAAATCCGTATAAATTTAACAATATTGGAAAAAATAAAACAATTGGGTTAGTTTTTTTTAACCATAGTTTACGAACAAGAATTAGTTGTCAAAAAGCTGCTTTTAATTTAGGATGCAATACTTGGATTTTAAATATTAATAAAGATTCTTGGAAGATAGAAGTAAATGATGGTATTATCATGGATAATACACAGGAACATATTAAAGAAGCTATTTCAGTAATGAGTTTATATTGCGATATTCTTGCAGTAAGAACTTTTCCTAATCTTATAAATAAAGATTATGATTATAAAGAAATTTTGTTCAAAAAAATATTAAAATATTCTAAAGTTCCAATTGTTAATATGGAAAGTGCAACTTTGCATCCTTTACAATCTTTATCAGATTTAATAACTATTGCAGAATGTACAAATTTTTTTAAAAAAAGATGTAAAGTTGTATTAAGTTGGGCTCCCCACGTAAAAGCATTACCTCATTCAGTAGCAAATTCTTTTTCTCAATGGATATTAAAAATTAATAAAATAGATTTTACAATTGTATGTCCAAAAAAATATGAATTAAATGAAAAATTTTCTAATGGAGCTAAAATAAGACACAATCAAAATGAAGCTTTCATAGATGCGGATTTTATTTATGCAAAAAATTGGAGTAGTTATTTATATTACGGAAAAATACTTGGAGATCATAGAGATTGGATGATTACGAAAAATAAGATGAATATTACTAATAAAGCTAAATTCATGCATTGCCTACCTGTAAGAAGAAATATAGTAGTGGAAGACTCAGTTTTAGATAGTGATGATTGTATTGTATTGAAACAAGCAGAAAATAGAGTGTATGCATCACAGATAATTTTCTTGAAAATTTTACAATCTTTATCATGAGAATACATATAGTAAAAATTGGAGGAAATTTAATTAATAAAGAGAATTTATTACATTCTTCTCTAAAATACTTTTGTAAGTTACGTGGATACAAAATTTTGATTCATGGAGGAGGTAGAAAAGCAGATGAAATATCTAATAAAATGGGGATACAAAAAAATATTGTACAAGGAAGAAGAATAACTGATAAAGAAACTTTAGACTTAGTTGTTATGACTTATGCAGGAATACTAAATAAAAATATTGTTGCTTTGTTACAGTATTATAAATGTAATGCATTAGGTTTATGTGGAGCAGATGGAAACTGCGTACAATCATTTATTAGAAAAGAAACAAATATTGATTATGGATATGTAGGAGATATTGATATAAAAGGGGAAAATATTAACGCATTTTTGATTAAATTTTTATTGAGAAACCATATTACACCTGTATTCTGTTCAATAACTCATAATGGATTAGGACAACTTCTCAATACCAATGCAGATACTATTGCCTCTAATATTGCTATATCGTTAGCAAATGAATGTAAAGTAGAATTACATTTTTGTTTTGAAAAAAAAGGGGTTTTACGAGATATTAAAGATAATGAATCTTATTTTCATGAAATTAATTTTCATTTATTTAAGAAAATGAAAAAAAATCATATTATTAAAGATGGGATGATCCCTAAATTAGAAAATGCATTTTTTGCTTTACAAAATGGAGTCTCAAAAGTAAGTATTGGATTGCCAGAAAATTTAAATAATGTAAACAATAAGACTATTTTATGTCTGTAGTATCTTTGGAAATTTTAAAAAAAGAAGCTATACAACTACTAATACAAATTATAAATACTCCTTCTATATCTAAAAAGGAACATAAAGTGTCAGTATTAATTGAAAATTATCTTAATAAATATGGATTCTACGTTAAAAGAAAATTTAATAATATATGGACTAAAAATTGTAATTATCCTGAAAATAAAAATGTAAAAACTATTTTATTTAATTCTCATTGCGATACAGTAAATCCGGGAAAAAATTGGATAACAAATCCTTTCATTGCTGTGAAAAAAAAAGAAAAAATCATAGGATTAGGCAGTAATGATGCAGGGGGATCAATAGTATCTATGATATCTACTTTTATATATTTGAGTAATCTACCTAAATTGTCATATAAATTAATTCTTTCTATTACTGCTGAAGAAGAAATATCCGGAACATTAGGAATAAGATCAATTTTACAAGATATAGGACATATAGATTTGGGAATAGTAGGAGAACCTACACATATGCATGTTGCCATTGCTGAGAAAGGTTTAATAGTATTAGATTGTATAGCGAAAGGAAAAACTGGGCATTCCGCTGGAAATTCAAAAAAAAGTATCAATGCTATTTACATTGCTATTAAAGATATTGAACATTTGAGAAATATACATTTTGATAAGAAGTCAGATTTGTTAGGAAACACTACTTTAAATGTAACTCAAATACAAGGTGGGTATCAACATAATGTTATTCCTGATTATTGTACTTTTGTTATAGATATTAGAACTAATGAATTTTATAAAATTAATGATATAATTAAGATGATAAAAAATAAAATTAATTCTAAAATAAAACTACGTTCTTGTCATTTTAATTCTTCTTTTATAAATACAAAACATCCCATTGTATTGCGAGCTAAATTAATTGGAAGAAAAACTTATGGATCACCTACACTTTCAGATCAAAGTATTATGAGTTTTCCAACTATTAAAATGGGAGTTGGTGATAGTTTACGTTCACACACTTCTAATGAATATATTCTTAGTTCAGAAGTAAAAAAAGGAATAGATATATATATTAAGTTGTTAAAAGATTTTAAATTTTTAATTTGAAACAAAATAGGTAAATTTGTTTTGTTCTTTTAAAAAAAAGTTTTTTATGTTAAAAGAAATAAATGATAATAACTTAAATAAAATAATAATAGAATCAAAAATACCTATTCTAGTGGATTTTTGGGCCCCATGGTGTGCTCCATGTAGATCATTATCCATTTTATTAGAAGAAATATTTACTAATGAATATAAAAATAAAGTATTATTTTTTAAGTTAAATGTGGATGATAACCCAGTATCTTCTTCTAAATACGGAATAAGAAGTATACCGACAATCATTTTTTTTAAAAACGGAGAAAAAAAAAATATTCATATTGGGACAGCATCTAAAAATGATATTAGAAATAAATTAGATGCTCTACTATAATGAAATAATTATTATTTTATTTGGTCTGGTAGTTCAGTTGGTTAGAATACATGCCTGTCACGCATGAGGTCGCGGGTTCAAATCCCGTCCAGACCGCATTTTTTTTTGTTTATAGATAAAAGTTTTGATTCTTTTTTTTAACATCGTTTTATAGTTTTATAACATCTGGTTCCGGTAATAGATATTCTTTTTTTTTATGATTGTTGTGAGAATAGTAGTCTATTACTTTTTTAATATCTGTTAAATCAATAAAAGGACATTGTAAACGAATTAATTCATTTTTATTATAAAATAATAAGTCTCCTTTACCTATTAATTGTTCTGCACCTGAGCAATCTAATATTGTTCTTGAATCTATTTTTGAACTTACTTTAAATGCAATTCTTGCAGTAAAATTAGACTTTATTAATCCAGTAATAACATCTACGGATGGCCGTTGTGTAGCTATTACTAAGTGAATTCCTACTGCTCTAGCAAGTTGAGATAACCTAGTAATATAAACTTCTATTTTTTTTGTTTTCAAAGAAATATTTAGATCTGCAAACTCATCAATAATTATTATAATATAAGGCAAATGATATTTTTTTTTTTTATTAATAACATTATTATACTCTTTAATGTTTCTAACTTTACATTTTTCTAAAATAGAATATCTTTTATCCATTTCTTTGCATAAAGAATTCAATATAATTTCTGTATCATTAGAATTTGTAATAATAGGATTTATAGAATTTGGAATTGTAGCAAAATAAGATTTTGATATTTTTTTGTATATAGACAATTCTACCTTTTTTGGATCAATTAATATGAATTTTATATCTTCTGGTTTTTTTTTATATAATAAAAATACAATGATAACATTTAATCCTACAGATTTCCCCTGACCAGTTGATCCTGCTATCAATAAATGAGGTAATTCTGTTAAATCTATTATAAAAGTTTCATTAAAAATAGTTTTTCCTAAGGAAATAGGAAGGTCCATTTTATTACATTTTTTTTCTATTCCTTCTGAAAGTAAAATATCTTTCATATACACAATGTAACGAGTACTATTGGGAATTTCTATTCCAATGGAATTTTTTCCAGGTATAGGTGCAATTATTCTTATAGATGTTACCGACAAACTTAAAGCAATTTCATTTTCTAAATTTTTTATTTTAGAAATACGTATACCCATGTATGGATATATTTCATATACTGTTACAGTAGGCCCTATGATAGTTTTTACTTGAAAAATCTTTATATTATAATAACCAAGAACCTCAATAATTTTTTTTTTATTTGATTCAAAGTCAATTTCAACTGGAATTTGAGTTTTTTTTTTTAAAATAGTGTGTAATGGCTTTTGATTGTTACTATCATTATCATTTTTTGTACGATAATTTTTTTTTATAGAATTTATAGAAAAAGATAGAGTATTACAAAGTTTTTTTTTGTCATAAAACAGTATTTTTTTTTTTCTATCCTTATGAAAAAGGGGATAGTTAACTATCAAATAGAAAATAAAACTTATAAAAATAAGAATATAAACTCCAATTTTTCCAAAAAGATTGATTAATAAATTTCCCAACTCAAAACCCATAATTCCGCTAAGCAATCCTTTGTAAGGAAAAAAAATATAAGAACTTAAAGGAATCCATATGCTAAAAAATATAAATTTATATATTACCGATATATAAACAGGATTTAAAAATTTTTTTTTAAAAAAGAAAATTTTAAATCCTGTTATAAATAATAATACAGGAAGAAAAAAAGCACTTATTCCTATTCCACAGTAAATAAAATAATGAGATACAGCTGCCCCAATTTTTCCGAGTAGGTTTTCCGCAATTACTTCGTTATTTAAAAGTTGATATAATTTGCTTTGATCGTTTTCCCAATGAAAAAAAAAAGAAAAGAAACTTAAGAACAAAAACAAGCTAATTCCTAATAAGGAAAATACAAATATAGATAGCATTATACTATTATTTTTTATATTATTTTTATGTTTTATATTCATATTCAATATTCAGTATTTGAAAAAAAGTAAATTAAATATTTTATATTTTTTGTTTTTATTTAAAAAAATTTATCTATACTTAATACTGTAAAATTTATTATATTTATTATATAAAATTAAAAAAATGAAAAGAACAAAAATTATTTTTATTATTATAGTATTTTTTACTATTACTAGTAATAGTAATATTCTTTTTGCAAAGAATAAAAAACATCTTTATCATAAATATGATGGTAAAATAAATACTCCCAATATTTTTTTAGATTTTTATAACAATATTAATTCTTCAATTTTAATACAAGATAAAAATTGTATTAGTCATGGATCAGATTTTTATAATGATACTAATTTGAGTGTATTAGGAAAAGTTAATAACAAAACTGATTTTTTCATATCAAAAAAATTAAAACATCCAGAACAATATGAAGAACAAAATTATTATTTATTTGATTTAGCATATTTAAAACACAAGTTGAACGATAAGTTTAACTTAATTATTGGAAAACAACCAATACCTTTGGGTAGTACAGAATCTTCTAATTCAGATGATGAAAAATCAGATACATATATCTATTCAGATTTGTATAAAATTAAAACCCATCCTATTGGAATAGATTTTGTTTTTTTACCCGTCAAAAATCATAAATTTCAATTACAAATTGCAAATAACATAAACATTAATAGGAAAGATGGGTCAACCATACCTACCTTAGGAGGAACAATAAATTGGAATTGGAAGAAGGATCTAATGGAAAATAAATGGTCTTACTCTATTTTTAAAGAAAATGAAAAAAATAAATTTTGGAAATTATTAGCGTTAGGTAGTAAATTGAACTTAAAACCTATTATTGTTGAAGGAAATTATATATTTAGTGAAGAAGATATAGAAAAAAACGGTGAATTGACAAATATATTACAAAACTATCATGACAAAATTCCATCTACAAAATTTGGTACATATATTTTGAAATTAAAATACAATTTTAGTCCAAAATGGAATGTATTTGCAAAAGGATCATATGAAATAGGTATTTATAAAAATAAAGAAAAAGTAATGCAAGATGATCAAGAACATGTTCTTTTAAAAAGTAATCAACTATTTAAAAAATCGTATACTTATGGCGGAGGAATAGAATTTTTTCCTTCAAATGAAAATCTTAGTGTTAATTTAGCATATCAAAATAGAATAGATAATTATCCTATATATAAAAAAGAAAACAAAAATGAGCATTTTATTCTTTTAGGAATGAATTACCGTATGAAAATAAAATAATAATTTTAATCAGTAAAATAATAAAAAATATAGAGTTTTACTGTAACTCTATATTTTATCTATTTTATGTTTATGAAAAAAATAGTACTTTATTTCGGATCTTTTAATCCAATTCATTTAGGGCATGTAATGATTGCAAAACACATTATAGAATTATTTGATTATATAGATTATGTATGGTTTATTGTTTCTCCACAAAATCCATTAAAAAAAAAATCCTTGTAGATTATGAACATAGAATGAATATGGTAAATCTTTCTATTTTCACAAACAAAAAGATGGTAGTTATGGATATTGAATATGGAAATACTCCTTCTTATACAATAGATACCTTAATACATGTAAAAAAGAAATATCCTTATGATAAATATAAATTCTTTATTCTTTTGGGAAAAGATTCTTTTTTTTCTTTTAGTAAATGGAAAAATTATAAAATTATTTTAAATCAATATGATATTTTAGTATATCCAAGATCGGGGATATACAAAACTACATCTTATGAATATGAAAATAAAGAAAATATTGTATTTTTACAAAATGCTCCAATAATTGAAATATCATCTTCTTTTATTAGAAACTCCATTAGAATCAATAAAAATATTAAATCTTTTCTTAACGAAAAAGTTTGGATTTATATCCATAAAAATAAATTGTATAGTGTATAGTAGTATTGTATGTTTATGTTTTAAAAATAAGTTATAAATTTATTTTTTTTTAAAGTATAAATATGCTATTTTTAATAATCTGGAGAACTCTAATATTTTGAATATTCTTTCTATTTCATTCCAATTAGGTTTTACTATATAAAATTTTTTTTCATTGAAAGTAACAAATGGGACATTAGTTATAATAGTTACTAATTTTTTGCATAATAAACCTAATTTTTTGTTTTTTTTAACGTTTTCCTTCATTTTTCCGTTTAAATCATGTATAGAATGTAATAAATTTTCAATACTTCCATATTTTTTAACAAAAAAATTTGCGGTTTTCTTTCCTATTCCTGGTAATCCTGGTATATTATCAGAAGGATCTCCAATCATACTAAATAAATCTATAATTTGTTTTGGGTGATTAATATCAAATTTTTTTTTAATATCTTCTATCCCCAATATTTTTTTAGAATTTCCTTTAAATGGAGGTATATAAATGTTAATGTTTTCTGTTGCTAGTTGAAAAAAGTCTTTATCTAAAGATATAATATAAACAATATATCCTTTTTTTTCTGCAATTTTTGCAATTGTTCCTATAATATCATCTGCTTCATATCCATGTTTAGAATAAAATAATGGAATTTTGAAAGATTCTAAAATCCTTGCAATATAAGGAACAGCTATTTCAATAGCTTTTGGCATTTTCTTTCTATTTTTCTTGTATTTTTCATATTTTATTTTTCTAAAAGTTACTTGATTAGTATCAAAAACAACTGCCATATATTTTGGATTTTCATTATATAAAGTATTTATTAAAAAGTGGGTGAAATTCATAATAGGAGAAGTATTTAGTCCTGAAGAAGTAAAAAGAGGAGTTTTAATATATGCATAATAACTTTGATAAATAAGAGTATATGCGTCTATCAAAAATAATTTTTTATGATTATTCATATATAAATTTTTAATTTAAATTTCTTTTCAATAATTAATTATGTATTATGAAAAAATCAACTAAATATTTAGTTACTGCAGCCTTACCATATGCAAACGGACCAATTCATATTGGACATTTATCAGGTGTTTATTTACCAGCAGATGTATTCGTTCGTTTTCTTAGAAAGAAAAAAAAAAATGTTCTTTTCATAAGTGGTTCAGATGAACATGGAGTCCCTATTGCAATACAAGCTAAAAAGGAAAAAAAAACTCCTAAAGAAATAGTAAATAAATATCATTATATGATTCATGATACCTTTATTAATTTTGGGATACAATTTGATAATTATTCTAGAACTACTACAAAAATTCATTACGAAATTTCTACATCTTTTTTTATAAAGTTTCATAATAAAGAAGAAATATTCGAAAAAATATCTTATCAGTATTATGATGATAAGTATGAACAATTTTTATCAGATAGGTATATATCTGGAATATGTCCTCATTGTAAAAAAGAAGAAGCATATGGAGATCAGTGTGAGTATTGTGGAAGTTCATTAATCCCTGAAGATTTAATAAACCCTAAATCCACTATAAGTGGGGCCACACCTATATTAAAAAAAACAAAACATTGGTATCTTCCTTTGAATAAATACCAAGAATTTTTGGAAAATTGGATTTTAATTCACCATAAAAAAGATTGGAAAGTAAATGTATATGGACAAGCAAAATCTTGGTTAAAAAAAGGATTGGAACCCAGACCTATAACAAGAGATTTAAATTGGGGTGTTCCTGTTCCAATAAAAAAATATAAGGAAAAAGGAAAAGTTTTATATGTTTGGTTTGAGGCCCCTATAGGATATATATCTTCTACTATAGAATGGTCTAAACGAAATAAAATTGATTGGAAATCTTATTGGAAGGATAAAAAAACCAAATTAATTCAATTTATAGGAAAAGATAATATTGTATTTCATTGTATTATTTTTCCGATTATTCTAAAGGCATATAATGATGGATATATTTTACCAGATAAAATATTAGCTAATGAATTTCTCAATTTAGAAAATAGGAAAATATCTACTTCTAAAAATTGGGCGGTTTGGGTGCATGAATATCTTGTTGACTTTCCAAATCAACAAGATGCATTACGTTATGTTCTTATAGCTAATATGCCGGAAAAAAAAGACAATAATTTTAATTGGAAAGATTTTCAAAGAAAAAATAACACAGAATTAGTAGCAGTATTAGGAAATTTCATAAATAGAAGTTTAACTCTAGTGAAAAAATACAATAATGGAATTGTCCCAAATCCTGGAATTTTATCTATAAAAGATAAAAATATACTAGAAGAAATTAATAATTATCCTAAAATTATAAGCATTTCAATAGAATCTTATAAGTTCAAAGAGTCTTTATCACATTTTATGAAATTAGCTAGAATAGGAAATAAATATTTAACCGAAGAAGAACCTTGGAAAAAAACAAAAAAAAAACGTCTATATACAATACTTTATGTATCCATACAAATAGTTGCTATGCTGTCTCAATTAGCTGAGCCATTTCTACCACATACGGCAAAAAAATTATTAAATATGCTTCGTTTAAAACCTTTTTCTTGGGATAATTTAATGAATATGAAAAAGCTATTGTATCCAGGACATTTATTAGGAAATTTAACATTATTATTCAAAAAAATAACCAATGAAAGTATTGATGAACAAATTAAAAAATTAAATACTATACATAAAAAAAAAAATGATAAATGCTAGTAATATTATTTTTAAAAATAAAACGGAGAGAGAGGGATTCGAACCCCCGGAGGAAATTACCTCAACGGTTTTCAAGACCGCCGCATTTAACCACTCTGCCATCTCTCCATATTTATTTCTACTATATTTCTAAGAATATCCTGCATAGTTTCTCTTTTTCTTATTAAGAAATCTTCTCCATTTAAAATTAAAACTTCAGAAGGTCTATAACGAGAATTATAATTTGAGGACATGGAAAAACAATAAGCACCAGCATTATTTATACACAAAACATCTCCTTCACGAATTTCAGAAATTTTTCTGTTTATTCCAAAAGTATCAGATTCGCAAATATATCCTACTACTGTATAAAATCGTAATCGACCTTTTGGATTGGAAATGTTTTCAATATAATGAAACGCATTATAAAACATAGGGCGTATTAAATGATTAAAACCAGAATTCACTCCGGCAAATACTGTAGAAATTGTGTGTTTAATTACATTAACACTTACTAAAAAATATCCAGATTCACTTACTAAAAATTTTCCAGGTTCAAATATCAAAGATATTTTTCTACCATAAACATTGCAAAAATCATTAAATTTATTTGTTATACAATTACTTAAATATATGAGATCAGTTTTTAGGTCTTTTTGGGTATATGGAACTTTAAATCCACTTCCTAAATTTAGGTAATCTAGATCAGGAAAATCTATAGCTGTTTTAAATAATATTTCAGATGCTGTTATGAAATGATTTATATCAGATATATCTGATCCTGTATGCATATGAATACCTTCTATTTTTAGTCCTGTATTACGTAATATTCTTTTTATATGAGGAATTTGATAATAGGATATTCCAAATTTTGAATCTATATGTCCTACGGAAATTTTTTTATTTCCTCCTGCCATTATATGTGGATTTATTCTTATTCCTATAGAATAGTTTTTAAATAACTCTCCAAATTGTTCTAAAATGGATAAATTATCTAAATTTATTCTAACTCCTAATCCTACTGCTTTTTCAATTTCTTTAATTGATACACAATTAGGAGTAAATATTATTTCTTTTGGTAAAAATCCAACTTTTAATCCTATTTCAATCTCTTGAATAGAAACAGTATCTAATCCACACCCCATTTTTTTTAATATTTTTAATATATTAGGATTGGTATTAGCTTTACAAGCATAATTAATTCTAAGCTTTTTTATTCTACTAAAAGCATTATTCATTTTTTCATATTGCTCCTGTATTTTACAGGAATCATATATGTAAATAGGTGTTCCGTATTTCTTTGCTAATTTCATTAAATTATCTTTAGAAATAGGTTTTATTGTTGTATGTTTTAATTCATTCATCAATAATAGAACTTAATTATTTTTATAATAAAGATAAATGAATAACATCATTAATATTTTTAACATAATCAAATGTTAATCCTTTTAGGTATTCTAACTTAATTTCTTCTACATCTTTTTTATTATCTTTAGAAAGAATAATCTCCTTTATATTAGCTCGTTTAGCTGCTAGAATTTTTTCTTTAATTCCACCTACAGGAAGGACTTTACCTCTCAATGTGATTTCCCCAGTCATAGCTAAATTTGGTTTTAATTTTCTATTTGTGTAAATAGAGACCATAGAGGTTAACATAGTAATTCCTGCTGACGGCCCATCTTTAGGAACAGATCCTTCAGGAACATGAATATGTACATTTTTCTCTTCAAACATTAAAGGATTTATATTAAATTCTTTATAATTAGCTTTAATATAATGTAAAGCAATTGTTGCGGATTCTTTCATTATTTCTCCCAAATTTCCAGTTATGCTTAAATTTCCTTTTCCATTAGATAAAATAGATTCTATGTATAAAATATCTCCTCCAAAAATAGTCCAAGCTAGCCCAGTTACAACGCCTGGGATATGATTCCCTTCATAACGATCTGGATCATTTGGTATTCCAAGAATATTTTCTATTTTTTTAACATTTATACGTTTAATATATTTTTTATTCATTGCAATGTGTTTTGCTGCATAACGTGCTAATTTAGCTATATGTTTTTCTAGAGTTCTTAATCCAGATTCTCTAGTATAGCTTACAATTACCTTTTCTATTTGTCTAGATCCTAGTGTTAAATCATATTTTTTTAAACCATTTTCCTTCAATTGTTTTGGTAAAATGTGCTTTTTTACAATCTTTGTTTTTTCCTCTACGGTATATCCGTTAATTTCTATTATTTCCATTCTATCTATAAGTGCAGGTTGGACATTAGTTAATGAATTAGCTGTAGCAATAAACAATACTTTTGATAAATCATAACCCATTTCCAAAAAATTGTCGTAAAATGAAGTATTTTGTTCCGGATCTAAAACTTCTAACATAGCAGAAGAAGGATCTCCATTAGTTCCCAAGCTCATTTTATCAATTTCGTCAATTACAAAAACAGGATTAGATGTTCCAACTTTTCTAATGGACTGTAATAATCTACCTGGCATTGCCCCAATATAAGTTCTCCTGTGACCTCGTATTTCTGATTCGTCGTGTAATCCACCCAAAGAAATACGTATATATTTTCTTTTTATGGCAGTTGCTATAGATTTTCCTAAGGATGTTTTACCTACTCCAGGGGGTCCGAAAAAACATAATATAGGGGAACGCATATCTCCTCTTAATTTTAAGACAGCCAAATATTCTATAATACGTTCTTTTACTTTTTCTAATCCATAATGATCTCTATCTAATATCTTTTGTGCATATTCTAAATCAAAACTGTCCCTTGAATATTTTTTCCAAGGAAGATCTAACATTAATTCCAAATAATTTCTTTGTACAGTATACTCTGGCATTTGAGGATTTGTTCTTTGCATTTTTATAAGTTCTCTTTCAAATTGTTTCTTAGCTTCTTTTGGCCATTTTTTCTTATACGCTTTTTCCCGCATTTCATCAATTTCTTTTTCATAGGAAATATCTCCTAACTCTTCTTGAATTGCTTTAATTTGCTGATGTAAAAAATATTCTCTTTGTTGTTGGTCCATATCACTTCTAACACGAGATTGTATGTCATTTTTTAATTTAATTTGCTGATGTTCAAGGTTTAAAAATCTCAAAGTTTCCATAGCTCTTTTTTTTAGATCATCGTATTCTAATAATTTTTGTTTATCATTAGTAGCTAAATTCATATTAGCTGCTACAAAATTTATTAAAAAAGAAGGACTTTCTATATTTCGTATTGCAATACTGGCTTCAGATGGTATATTAGGATTATCCTGAATAATCTTTATAGCTACTTCCTTTATAGATTCTACCATAGCAATGTATTCTTTATCCTTACAGGAAGGTTTATTTTCTTCTAAAGCTATAATTTCAGCTTTAAAATAAGGATTGTTTTGTATAAACCTATTCACTTTAAATCTTCTTTTTCCCTGTAAAATTACAGTAGTATTTCCATCAGGCATTTTTAACAATTTCAATATTTTAGCTACAGTGCCAATTGTATACAAATCTTTTTCACTAAGATTTTCTATTTCAGAATTTTTCTGTGTAAGTACTCCTACTGTTTTATCTAATCCATAAGCATCTTGTAATAATTGTATTGATCCACTTCTTCCTGCAATAATTGGAAAAACAATTCCAGAATATAAAACCATATTCCTTACTGTTAATATACATATTTGTTCGGGAATATCGTCTTTAAGTAGCTGATCTTCTTCATCTTGACTCATTATTGGAATAAATTCAGTTTCAGACTCAAATCCAGATTCGGTAAATATATTTTTTAGTAACATAAAAAAATAGATTTCATACTTAAACGATGCAAATGATGATAAATTAAAAAAAAATTAATTAGAACAAAACTAAATATACTTTTTTCTATATGAAAAAAAAAACCCTTTACAGTAAGGATTTTTCTTTTGAAAATAGTTTATAAAAATATGTTAAATGTTAATAAAATATATTTTTATTTTTTTTTAAGCATCTTTATAAAAAGATCTTCTGTTAAAATTTTTATATTATTTTTATTCATACTTTTTTCTAATTTAGATCCATAATTTTTTCCAACTATTATGAAATTAATTTTATTATTTACAGTATTTAATACGACGCCACCTAATGATTCTATTATACTTTTAGCTTTATTTCGCGTCATACAGGATAATTTACCTGTAAAAACAAAATAATTCCCTTTTATAGGATTATTTTCCTTTTTAACTTTTGATTGAGAAAATTTTAATCCAATTTTAATAAGTTCTTTAATTACTGTTCGGTTTTGTTTTATGGAAAAATAATTAATAATACTTTTAGCAATTTTTTCTCCAATACCTAATATGGAAATTAATTGGTCATAACTTGCATGTATAAGATAATGAATGTTTAAGAAATTTTTTTCTAATATATTGGATATATATTCTCCAACATAACGAATACCTAAAGCATGTAATACTTTGTTATAAGTACTTTTTTTAGAAATTTCTATACTTCTAATAATATTATTAGCCAGTTTTTCTTTTACTTTATCTATTTGAAGAAAATTTTCTTTACTCAAATTGAAAAAATCAGGAAAATCATATAAAAAACCATGAAAATATAGTTTTTCAATCATTTTTTCTCCAATATTTTTTATATTCATTGCTTTATCGCTAGAAAAGTGTTTTAATCTCATTATTCTTTTTGAATAACAATTATTATTTGTACAATAAAATAATGCATTTTTCTTTGTTAATATACTATAACATGATGGACAATTCTTTAAAAAAGATATAGGAATAGAATTTATTAATCTTTTTTTTGTATTTATTTTTGTTAATTTTGGAATAATATCACCTCCTTTTTCTAAAAAAATAGTGTCTCCATGATAAATTCCTTTTTTTTGAATAAAAGTATCATTATATAATGATACTTTTTTTACTATAGTACCAGAAATTATAATTGGTTTAATATTAGCTATCGGAGTTATAATTCCAGTACGTCCTACTTGAAAAGTTATGTTGCTTAGTTTAGACTCTGAAAGTTTTTGTTTAAACTTATAGGCTATTGCCCAACGTGGAAATTTTTCTGTGTATCCTAAAATGAATTTTTGTCTATATTCATTTACTTTAATAACAATTCCATCTATTTTATAAGGAAGTTTATTTTTTTTAATTGTACAAAAATCTATGTAATTAAATACTTCTTGTAAATTTTTACATAAACGTGAAAATTCTGGGGTTTTAAATCCCCAATACTTCATTTTTTTTAAAGATTCATATTGAGAATGTTCTAATCTTACGGCATTAAATGCAACGAAATATAAATTTATATTTTTTATTATTTCTTTATCACGTATTTGAATAATTCCACTAGCCGTATTTCTAGGATTAGAATATGGATTATTTCCATTTTTAACACGATTTTTATTAATTTCTATGAAATCTTTTATAGGAATAAAAATTTCTCCTCGTATCTCCATATAAAAGGGGTAGTTTTTGCCTTTTAATTTTTGTGGAATAGATTTTATAGTTCGTATTTTATCTATTATATCTTCTCCTGTTTCTCCATCTCCACGAGTGATTGCATTAGATAATATACCTTTTTTATAAATTAGATTTATGGATACTCCATCATATTTAATTTCACATATAAAAGAAAAATTTGCAATTGATTTTCTTATTTTTTTTTCCCAAATTTTCAATTCTTTTTTAGAATAACAATTATTTATAGAATACATTTTGTATTTGTATTTATAATAATTTTTACCATTTGTTTTTACCCCAACATTTAAAGTTGGAGAAGTGGAATCATATAAATATGGATATGTTTTTTCCAGATCATATAATTCTTTCATTTTTTTATCGAAAGAAAAATCTGATATATCAGATCTATGTAAATTATAGTATTTTAAATTATACTCTGATAACTTTTTCCTTAGTTTATAGATTTTATTTTTACTTTTTCTATCAATTTTTTTTCCTTTTTTTTTCTCTTTCATATTCATATACAATAATATTTTGCACGAATAATTCTAAAAAAACCATAATAATCTTTTTTTATTTCTATGTTATAACATCCTTTTTTTTTTAAAAAACAAAGAATATCTATATAAATAAACTGGTTTATTTCTAAATAGATAAAAACTACACCAGTAAATGTAGTTTTTATAAAAGAAAAAATTTTTTTATAGAAAATTAAGGGATTTTCATCTGGAACAAATAAAGCCTTGAAAGGTTCGTATTGAGTAATATTAGGATGCAAAAATTTTTTTTCATAAAGTCTTATGTAAGGTGGATTACTAACAATGATATTAGTTTTATTATTACCTATATTACCTATAATTTTTTTAGAAAAAGGTAATAAACATTTAAGAATATCCATATGAATGAATGATATTTTTACATTATGTAGTTTTGCATTTTTCTTAGCTAGGTTTATAATTTTTTTAGAATAATCAATCGCATAAATATGCTCAATTTCAGGTATTTTCTTTTTTAAGGTAATACTAATGCATCCACTTCCCGTCCCAATATCAAATATTTGAATTCTTTTATTGTTTTTTCTATGATCTTTAAGGATCCAAGCTACTAATTCTTCAGTTTCTGGTCTTGGAATAAATACAGTTTCATTAACGATAAACTCATTTTCAAAGAAAAATGCCTTTCCAATAACATATTGAATAGGTCTATTTTTTTTCAGTTCCCATAACTTTCTAAGTAATTTTTCATAAAGAAAAATTTTTATTTTTTTTCTATAAATAAGTTTTAATAAAATAGTTGTTTTATCACATTTTAAAATATGAGTAGTAAGCAAAAAGAATATATTATCTAATTCTTTAGGTTCTTTATATAACTTTTTAAGAGTTTTTTGAAACAAATAATAAAATTTGTAAATAGTCCCCATGAACATTAATAAAAATTATAATAATGCTAAAAAAATACTGATTTTTTCATATATTTAATCATAAAAGAGATAATGCACTATTACGATGATCATACTATTGTAGCATTAGCTACTCCTATTGGCCCTAGTGCAATTTCTATTATTCGTATTTCAGGAAAAGATTCTATATCTATTATTAATAATATTTTTTTTTCTATTAAAATTGGTAAAAATTTAGAAGATCAATCTACACATACCATTCATTTAGGTTATATTAGAGATGTTATAAATGATAATAATACTACTAATACTAATTTGGATAAAGTTTTAGTTTCCATTTTTAAATCTCCATTTTCCTATACAGGAGAAAATATGATAGAAATATCCTGTCATGGATCTTATTATATTCAACAACAGATATTGAATTTATTAATTAGAAAAGGAATGAGGTTAGCTCATCCTGGAGAATTTACATTTAGAGCTTTTATGAACAAAAAGTT
The DNA here is from genome assembly GCF_014251275.1 of Blattabacterium cuenoti. Lineage (GTDB taxonomy): Bacteria > Bacteroidota > Bacteroidia > Flavobacteriales > Blattabacteriaceae > Blattabacterium > Blattabacterium cuenoti_AG. Next base: position 297,216 of record NZ_CP059183.1, on the reverse strand, counting down.
AGATTTATCGCAAGCTGAAGCTATATCAGATCTGATTTCATCTGGAAATAAAACTTTACATGATATTTCTTTTCAACAGGTAAAAGGATCAATATCTAATTATATTAAAAATTTAAGAAAAAAATTATTACATTTATCTTCTTTGTTAGAGGTAGAGTTAGATTTTTATGAAGAAAATATGATTTCCTGCAAAAAATCGGAAATTTGTGATATATTATTAGGATTAAAATGCAGTTTTAAAAAATTAGTTGAATCATTTTCCTTAGGGAATGCAATAAAAAGTGGGATATATGTTGTGATTATTGGAGAAACAAATGTTGGAAAATCTACTATTTTCAACAAAATTATACAAGAAGAACGTTCAATAATATCTCCTATAGAAGGAACTACTAGAGATTTTATAGAAGGGTCTATAGTTATAAATGGGATACTTTTTCGTTTTTTAGATACTGCAGGAATAAGAAATACAAATGATTATATAGAAAATATTGGAATAGAAAAAACGCTTATTAAAGTAGAAGAGTCTCAAGTTATATTATATATTTTAGATTCTACTATAAAAAAAATACAACAAAAAAAAATTGTTAATGATATTCAAAATCTTCACATAAAATATCCTGATAAAACAATTTTTTCTATAGCGAATAAATCCGACATCTCTTCTTTTAAAGATTTTTATAATATAGAATCAAAAGTTTCTTATTTTTTTGAGATTTCTGCAAATAATTACAATGGAATACAAAAAATACTTAATACTTTAGGAAAAGTATTTATTGAAAAATTAAAATCAAAAAAAACTGTTATAACACAAAGTAGACATTACGAAGTTTTTAAGCATTCATTAAAAGAAATTTCTTTAGCATATAAAGCTTTTAATAAGGGTTTTTCTGAAGAAATCATTTCTATTCATATAAAACAAGTATTACATTATTTAGGAAAAATTACTGGAGAAATCACTAGTGAAGAAATATTAAATAATATTTTTTCTAAATTTTGCATTGGAAAGTAATAATTTTTTTTTATTATGAAAAATTTTGTAAGAGTGCGTTTTGCTCCGAGTCCTACTGGCCCACTACATTTAGGTGGAATAAGAACTGCATTATATAATTATCTTTTTGCTAAGAAACATAAAGGTACATTTATTCTCAGGATAGAAGATACAGATAGAGAAAGATTTATACATAATTCAGTATCATATATTTTAGAATCACTAAAATGGTGTGGAATAATACCTGACGAAGGAGTAGGATTTGGTGATGGCCCTTACGCCCCTTATTATCAATCTAAAAGAGGTAAAATTTATATATTTTATTTAAATAAATTGTTACAAAGTGGGCATGCTTATTATGCATTTGATACGTTTGAAGATTTGAATAAAAAGAGAAATGAATATAAAAACATGGGAAAAACTTTTTCTTACAACCATAGGACCAGAATGTTTTTAAATAACTCTTTAACCATGACCAAAAAGCAATTACATATTAAATTTAAAAATAATTTACCCTATGTAATTAGGTTTAAAGTTACTCCTGGTAAAATGTTGAAAATACATGACATTATACGTGGCCCATTAGAAATGAATACTGAACATTTAGATGATAAAATACTATTGAAATCAAATGGAGGAGCAACTTACCATTTAGCTAATACAGTAGATGATTATTTAATGAAAATTACTCATGTTATTAGAGGTGAAGAATGGATTTCATCTATGTTTTTACATGTATTATTATATAAATCGTTCGGGTGGGATATTCCTTATTTTGTTCATCTTCCTTTAATATTAAAAAATAATGGAAAAGGAAAAATTAGTAAAAGGGAGATAAATTATAATAAAATACCCTTATTTCCTATACAATGGAAAGATCCCAATACAAATACCTTTATTCCTGGATATAGAGAACTTGGATATTTTCCAGAAGCATTTGTGAATATGTTAGCTTTATTAGGGTGGAATCCAGGAGGAAAAAAAGAAATTTTTTCTTTGAAAGAATTGGAAAATTTTTTTTCTTTAGAAAGAATAAAAAAATCAGGAGTTTTTTTCAATATAGAAAAATTAATTTGGTTTAATAAACAATATGTGAAGAAAAATAAAAAAATAATCTTTAATTTATTATGTAAAGAATTAAAAAAACGTTCTATTGTATGTAAACAAGATTATTTAAACAAAGTGATAGATATAACAATAGATAGAATTCATTTTGTGCATGAAATATGGGAAAAATCTTTTTATTTTTTTACTTCACCTAAACGTTATGAATATGAAGAAATAGATTTTAGTAATTATAAGACTAAGATTGATATAGTCTCTAAACTAGAGAATACTTGTAATTTATTATGTAGAGTAAATCCATTTACATATGAATATTTGAAGGAATCGTTTAAAACAATAAAAAAAAGACATAAAATAATGCAATTAGTACGATTAGCATTAGTAGGAGAGGGCAAAGGTGTAGATATTTGTATTATTTTATATATGATAGGTAAAGATAAAAGTGTAAAACGTATTAATAAATTTATTAATATAATGAATAACAAAATTTTCCCATAATTTTCTTTGAAAAAAGAACATAAAAATATAGATTTATGTATATATCTTTTTAAAAAAAATTCCAATGTGTAAACATTATGAAAATATCATGATAATTACTCCTATATTATCTGATGATCAAGCAAAAAAAACGGTAAAGGAATATGAAAATTATATTATACAAAAAAAAGGTAGAATAGTTTATCAAGAACATTGGGGATTAAAAAAACTAGCTTATCCTATTAAAAAAAAACAAAGTGGCTGTTATCATTTGTTTGAATTTATATTCAATCCACATGCAATTTCCGATTTAGAATTAAAATTAAAACAAGATGAGCGTATATTACGGTTTTTAACTGTTAAACTTGATAAATATGGAATAGAATATGCGGTAATAAGAAGAAAAAAAATTTTAAAAAAAGATGAGCAACTTAAACTTAGAGAAAGTGAATAAAAATAATACAAAATTATCCAAAACAGATAGTGATTTAAGATATTTATCACCTATTAAAATAGAGACAAAATCTAAGAAAAAATATTGTTATTTTCAAAAAAGAAACATAAAGTATATAGATTACAAGGATCCTATATTTCTCATAAAATTTTTAAATGCACAAGGAAAAATATTACCTCGTAGAATAACAGGAACTTTACAGAAAAATCAAAATAAACTTAACTCTGCAATTAAGAGATGTAGACAAGTAGGCCTTTTACCTTTTGTTACAGATGATTTAAGATAATAATAATATAAAAATAAAATATATAAATATAATAAAATAATAAAAATGAAAAATGAAAATTATTTTAAAAAAAGATGTAGAAAATCTAGGATTTAAATATGATGAATTAGATGTAAAACCTGGTTATGCTAGGAATTACCTAATTCCAAAAGGTTTTGCTATTTTTTCATTACCTGGATATTATAAAAATGTTAATAATAATAAAACATTAAAAATTCGTTATGAACAAGAATATGATAAAATAGCTATAGAAGATAAATTAAAAGATTTATTTATAAAAATTCCAATGAAAGTAGGTAAAAATGGAAAACTTTTTGGTTCTGTTAATAATCAATATCTTACTAAAGTATTAAATGAAAAAGGAATATCCATAGACAAAAACTTTATAAAAATTATTGGAAATAAAATAATTAAAAAAATTGGGCTCTATCAGGCAAAAATTATAATACCAAGCAAAAGCAAACAAGAATATATGTTAAATTTTGAAATAATTTCCACGGATTAAAGTATTATACAATAAAAACATATTTAGAATAATTACAACAATAGTAATTATCCAAGATGTAATTTTCAAAATTGGACCATTTGTAAATAAACCCATTTTATCATGATCTCCTGTAAAATTTACTAATGGTATAATAGTGAATATTAGTTGAATAGATAAAATTATTTGACTTATTATTAATAATTCTGATGTTCCTTTTTCTCCATAAATTATAGTTACAATAATAGCAGGTATTATAGCAATTAATCGGGTTATTAATCTTCTTATCCAAGGTTTCAATTTAATATTAATGAACCCTTCCATAACTATTTGTCCAGAAAGTGTTCCAGCTATGGTAGCATTTTGTCCTGATGCTAGCAAAGCTAAAGCAAATAAAACTCCAGAAAGACTTGAACCTATTATAGGTGTTAAAAGCTTGTGGGCCTCAGTAATATCTGATACTTCTGTATATCCAAATTTATGAAAAGTAGCTGCAGATATAATTAATATAGATGCATTAATAAAAAATGCTAATAACAAAGAAAATGTACTGTCTATAGTTGCATATTTAATGGCCATTTTTTTTCCTTTGATAGTGCGGGGGTATTTCCTGGTTTGTATAATACTTGAATGAAGATAAAGATTGTGTGGCATGACTGTAGCACCTAAGATTCCTATAGATATATAAAAAGACCTATAATTATTAATAATTTCAGTATTTGGAATAATTCCTTTTAATATTTCAGTAATTTCAGGTTTAGAATGTATTAATTCAAAAATGAAGCAAACTAGTATAATAAAGATTAGAGTTGCTACTATACTTTCTATATATCTAAACCCCTTGTATTGAAAAAATAAAATAATTAAAACGTCTGTTGCAGTAATAAAAACTCCCCATAATATAGGAATTTTAAATAGTAGTTTTAATGCTATTACTGATCCAATAATCTCAGCCAGATCACAAGCAGAAATAGCAATTTCACATAATATCCATAATATAAAACTAACCATAGGAGGATAATGATCTCTGCAGGCTTGTGCTAGATCTCTTTCACAAACTATTCCTAATTTTATAGATAAATGTTGTAAAATAATAGCAAAAAAATTTGATATGCAAATAACAGATAATAACATATATCCAAACTTTGATCCCCCAGCTATATCTGTTGCCCAATTTCCAGGATCCATATATCCTACAGAAATTAATAAGCCCGGGCCAGTAAAAGCATAAATTTTTTTCCATATATTTTGTGTATAAACAGGAATAGAAGAAAAAACTTCTGAAAGAGTAGGAGTAGTATTTTTTTTTCTCCATCCTAAATAATATTTATTTTTCTTTTTATTCATATTATATTATATGAAAAGATAAATTAAATGTAAAATTTCATTATTTCATTTACATTACTATTTTTTAAAAACAGTATAAAGTATAAAATTGCATTATTAAAAGTAATTTTATATATTTGAATATAAATTTATTTTTTTAGGTCTGTTACTGTTACTATACTATATAGGTTAGGTTAGGTATATATATAGGTATATACTATACTTGATTTTTATTTTTTTAATAAAATTTTTGGTATTTTAGTTTTTTTTTACTTTATGCTTTATGAATGAAAAGGATAGCTATACAAGGAGTAAAAGGGTGTTTCCATCATGCAGCTGTATCCAGTTATTTTGAAGGATGTAATTATAAGTTAATGGAATGTTCTACTTTTAGAGAATTGGCAACTTCTGTAGCTGAATCAATTGTAGATGTAGGAGTTATGGCTATAGAAAATACTATAGCAGGTACTATATTAACAAATTATAATCTTTTATCAGAATACAATTTAAAAATAGTTGGAGAAGTATATATGCCAATCAAACATCATTTAATTGCATACCCCGGCCAAAATTTAGAGGATATAAAGGAAATTTATTCTCATCCTATGGCAATTTTACAATGTGAATTATTTATATTTTCACATCCTTACATAAAAATATATGAGTATTATGATACTGCTGCCGCAGCAAGATATATTTCTATATACAAAAAAAAAGGATTAGCAGCAATAGCTTCTGAAAATGCAGCTAAAGAATATGGATTGGAAATAATTTCTAACAGCATACAAACTATTAAAAATAATTTTACAAGATTTTTTGTAATTCAGAATAATGATTGTAAAAATTATTCTTCTTTTTTTAATAAAGCATCCTTAAAACTAAAAATCTTGCATAAAACTGGTAGTTTATCTAAAATACTGAGTTTAATATCTAATATTGGAATAAATATGACTAAAATACAATCTATTCCAATAATAAAAATCCCATGGGAATATTCATTTTATGTTGACATTATATTTAATAACGTGAAAGATTATCATAAAATGAAAAAAAAAATTAAAAAAATTCCATGTATACATAAATTATCAATAATGGGAGAATATAAAAATGGAATAATTAATAAAACATCATGATTGTATCAGCAAAGAGAATGAATAAAATATCTGAATATTTTTTTTCTAAAAAAAAGAAGGAAATACATGATATAGAAAAAAATGGTATAAAAGTAATAAATTTAGGAATTGGAAATCCTGATCTTTTGCCACCATATAGTGTAATTAAGAAAATGAAGGAGTCATCAGAATTTCCTTATTCTAATACTTATCAGAAATATATTGGAATAGAAAAACTTAGAAAATCTATTTCAGATTGGTATTTTAATATGTATAAGGTGTGTGTAGATCCTAAAAATGAAATATTACCACTAATGGGATCTAAGGAAGGAATTATGCATATAAGTCTATCTTATTTGAATAAAGGGGATCAAGTCCTAGTACCAAATCCTGGTTATCCTGTTTATTCTTCTATATCAAAACTTTTAGAGGCAAAAATTATTTATTATGATCTTTATGAAAGTGGAAATTGGTTACCAAACCTACAATTATTAGAATCTTTAAATCTGTCAAAAGTTAAAATAATGTGGGTTAATTACCCCCATATGCCTACTGGAGCTACAATTGCATTAAATGATTTAGAAAGAATTGTTACTTTCGCAATAAAGAATAAAATTTTACTTGTTTACGACAATCCCTATAGTTTTATATTGAATGATAAACGTTATTTAAGCATATTTAACGCAAATAAATCTAAAGATATAGCATTGGAGTTGAATTCTTTAAGTAAAAGTTATAATATGCCTGGATGGAGAGTAGGTATGGTAATAGGAAAAAAAGAATTTATTAATAACATCCTAAAAGTAAAAAGCCAAATGGATTCTGGAATGTATTATCCCATACAAATTGGAGCAGTTGAAGCTATGAAACATGGTGAAGATTGGTTTAATAAAATTAACAAAGAATACTTGAAAAGAAGAAAAATTATATGGGATATCTGTGATTATATGAACTTAGAATATTCAAAAAAATGTTCAGGAATATTTGTTTGGGCTAAGTTAAAAGGAAGTAATCCCAATGACTACATATGGACGGAAAAATTTCTAAATAAATATCATATATTTATCACTCCTGGAAGAATATTTGGAAATAATGGAAAGGGTTATGTTAGATTTTCCATATGTTGTCCTATAGAACTTTTATGTAAAGCAAAAAATAGAATTTTCTCATGAATATTGGAATTATCGGATTAGGTTTAATTGGAGGATCTATTGGATTGAAATTGAAAAAATCAAATTTTGGAGATAAATTTATAGGAATGGATTATAACCATGACAATGCTTTGAATGCCCTAAAACTTGGAATTGTAGATGAGATCATTCCTTTGAAAGATCTTGTTATGCAATCATCCTTGATTATTTTATCTATTCCAGTAGATGGAATAAAAAAAATACTTCCAAGTATTCTAAATAAAATAAGTATAAATACTGTTATTTTAGACACTGGATCTACAAAAAAAACTATTTGTAATAGTATACGATATCATCCAAAAAGAAATAGATTTGTCGCAACTCATCCTATTGCAGGAATAGAAAAATCAGGCCCTATTTCAGCTAGTACTGATCTATTTTATAATAAGAATTGTATTATTTGTGATTCAGAACTTAGTGATCCAGATGCAATATATATTGTAAAAAAAATATATTCTATTATGGGAATGGAAATGATTTATGTAACTTCTGAGGAACATGATATGTATATTGCATATGTATCTCATTTACCTCATGTTATTTCATTTTCTTTAGCAAATACAGTACTAAAAAAATTCGAAAAAAGAAAAGAAATTATTAATAATATGATGGGCAGTGGTTTATATTCTACTACACGTTTAGCAAAAAGCAAAGCAGAAACCTGGTTACCGATTTTTATGTCTAATAGAGAAAATATAATTCAATCAATCAACTTTTATATTGATTCATTGGAAGATGTTCGTAATTATTTATTGAAAAAAAAATTTAATAAAATTTTTCAATATATTAAACGAGCAAACGATATCAAAGATAATAAAAAATATGTGTAAATTAATTGTATTATGAATTTTGATGGTAAAATACATTATACATATACATCATATACATTATGAATAATAATATAGATAGATCATGGATTGATAAATGGGAAGTTCCATTTGTTATATCAGGTCCTTGTAGTGCAGAGAATGAACAACAAGTTCTTGAAACAGCTAAAAGATTGAAGGAATCGTGTCATATACAAATTTTCAGGGCAGGGATATGGAAACCTAGAACTAAACCCAACAATTTTGAAGGTGTAGGAGAAAAAGGATTGAAATGGTTACAAGAAGTAAAAAGAAAATTCGGTATAATGGTAGCTACTGAAGTAGCTAATGCTAAACATGTTGAACAATGTATAGGTAACGATATAGATGTTCTTTGGATTGGAGCTAGGAGTACTGCAAGTCCTTTTACTATTCAAGAAATAGCAGAAGCTTTAGAAGGTAGTAATCCAATTGTATTGGTAAAAAACCCTATACATCCTGATTTAGAATTATGGATAGGAGCATTAGAACGTTTATTAAAAAAAGGTATTAGAAAGTTAGGAGTAATTCATAGAGGGTTTTTCATTTACAAGCATTCTAAATATAGAAATCAACCTAATTGGAATATTTTATTAGAATTAAGAAAAATAATATCTAATATTCCTATTATATGTGATCCTTCTCATATTTGTGGAAACAGAAAAGGTATTATGGATATAACTAATAAAGCTTTTCATTTTCCATGCGATGGAATTATGATAGAAAGTCATTGTAATCCTGATAAAGCTTGGAGTGATGCTCAACAACAAATAACCCCAGAGAATCTTTATGATATCTTAAAAAGACTAAACATTAGAAGTAAAGATAAAAGTAAAATTAATTTGGATTCTTTAAGAATTCTTATTGATGAACTAGATGAAAATATTATTTTTCTTTTAGCAAAAAGAATGAAAATTTCCAAAGAATTAGGAACTATAAAAAAGAATTTAGATATTGCTATTTTTCAACCAGAAAGATGGAAATATATTATTAAAAGATATATTAGTATTGGTAAAAATTTAGGTCTATCTGAAAAATTATTAGAAAATATTTTTGAAATTTTACATAAGGAATCTGTTGAAATTCAACAAAATAAAGTTAGTGAATAAAGCTAAATAGTAAAATGGCTTATTTATTTACCAGCGAATCTGTTTCAGAAGGTCATCCTGATAAAATTTCAGATCAAATATCTGATACTATATTAGATAATTTTTTAGCAAACGATCCATTATCTAGAGTGGCTATAGAAACTTTAGTAACTACTGGGCAAGTTATAATAGCTGGAGAAGTAAATTCAAAAACTTGGGTAAATGTTCAGAAAATATCTCGTGATTTACTTCATAAAATAGGATATAATAAAAATGAATATAGATTTAATGCTGATTCTTGTGGCATTCTATCATCTATTCAAAATCAATCATTAGATTTATATGAGGGGATTAATAATTATAAAAAAGAAAAAACAGGAGCTGGAGATCAATGTATTGTATTTGGATATGCTATAAAAGAAACTGAAAATTATATGCCTCTATCTCTTGAACTATCTCATCATCTACTACTAGAACTTTCCAAAATTAGAAAAGAAGGTAAAATAATGCCTTACTTACGTCCAGACGCTAAATCACAAGTAACATTAGAATATTCTAAAGATAATATTCCTTTACATATTAATACTGTAGTTATTTCTACTCAACATGATGAATTTGATACAAAAGAAAAAATGCACAAACGTATTATTCATGATATAATAAATATTTTAATTCCAAGAGTAAAAAATAGCAATTTTTATTCAAAAAATGTATATAAATTATTTACAAATAAAACAAAATTTTATATTAACTCTACAGAGAAATTTGTTATTGGTGGCCCTCATGGAGATACTGGAATGACTGGAAGAAAAATAGTTGTAGATACTTATGGAGGTAAAGGGGGCCATGGGGGAGGAGCTTTTTCTGGTAAGGATCCATCTAAAATGGATAGATCAGGTGCATATGCGGCTAGACATATAGCAAAGAATCTTGTTGCAGCTGGAGTATCGGAGGAATTACTAATACAAATATCTTATATAGCAGGAGTTTCAGAACCAGCAGGTATATTTGTAAATTCTTATGGAAAATCTCTATTTGATGATGAATTTATTGCTTTTAACATTAGAAAAATTTTTGATTTATGTCCATATGCTATAGAAAAAAGATTAAAATTACGTAACCCTATATACGAGGAAACTTCAGTATATGGGCATATGGGGAAGAAAACAAAGAAAGTATCTAAATATTTTTTAGATATAAAAGGAAATCGTATTAGAAAAGATGTAGAACTTTTTACATGGGAAAAATTGGATTACATACCAATTATAAAGGAGTTTTTTAATTTAAAAAATTAAATTATGTCTTACAATTTATTAAAGGGAAAAAAAGGAATTATATTTGGAGCTTTAGATGAAAATTCTATCGCTTGGAAAGTAGCAGAACGTGCTTATGAAGAAAAAGCATCTTTTATCTTGACAAATTCTCCAGTTTCTTTAAGAATTGGTAAACTTCATGAATTATCTAATAAAACAAAATCCATTATCATTCCAGCAGATGCTACTTCTCTTTCAGATATTAATATTTTATTTGAAAAAACATTAGATTTATTTGGAGGAAAAATAGATTTTTTATTGCATTCTATAGCTATGTCTATAAATATAAGAAAAGGATTAAGTTATCCATACATTAATTATGAATTTTTAAAAAAAGGATGGGATATATCAGCAGTGTCTTTCCATAAAATTATGAAAGTTGCTTGGGATAGAAAAGCCTTTAATAAGTGGGGATCTATTGTAGCCTTAACTTATATAGCATCTAAAATAAGTTTTCCACATTATGTAGATATGTCAGATTATAAATCTTATTTAGAGAGTATTACAAGAAATTTTGGATACTATTGGGGAATAAAAGAAAAAGTAAGAGTAAATACAGTATCTCAATCTCCTTGTCTAACAAGATCATCAAAATCAATTAAAGGATTTGATAAATTTTTTTTATTATCTGAAAAAATATCTCCTTTGGGGAATGCAACTGCACAAGATTGTGCAAATTATATTATTACACTTTTTTCTGATTTAACAAAAAAAGTAACAATGCAAAATTTATACCATGATGGTGGATTTTCTAAAACTGGAATTGGAATTACTGATACTATCAGTACATGATTAAACCAAAGCTAAAAAAAATATGAAAAAAATTATAGCTCCATCTTTACTTTCAGCAAATTTAGCTTTTTTGTATCGTGATATAGAAATGATTAACGATAGCGAAGCTGATTGGGTTCACATAGATATTATGGATACCTCTTTTGTTCAGAATATTTCTTTTGGATTTATGTTCACAAAATACGTAAAAAAATATACTAAAAAACCTATAGATGTACATTTAATGATTTTACAACCAGATATATATATAGAACAATTAAAAAATTGTGGAGTAGCCCACTTACATATTCATTATGAATCTAGTATTCATTTAAACAGAACTATATTTTATATTAAAGAATATGGAATAAAAGTAGGTGTAGCCATAAATCCACATACTCCAGTTTATCTATTGCAAGATATAATTAAAGATATAGATTTTGTTTTACTAATGAGTGTTAATCCAGGATTTGGAGGACAAAAATTTATTAATAGAACTTACCAAAAGTTGGAAGATGTTAAAAATATAATTTTGAAAAATAATTCTCCTGCTCTTATAGAAGTAGATGGAGGAATAAATTTAGAAAATGCTTATTTATTGTTCAAAAATGGTGCTGATATATTAGTATCTGGTACTACTATTTTTTCTAATTCTAATCCAAGAAAAGTGATTAACAGAATGAAATTAGGATATTAAAAAGAATATTATCATGATTTCTGATACAAATAAGAAGAAAATACTTTCTATTTCATGTATAGAAGATGTTATTGGTGATTTTGTAGAATTAAAAAAAAGTGGATTAAATTATAGAGGGTTAAGTCCATTTTCAAAGGAAAGAAATCCTTCTCTTATAGTTTCCCCTGATAAAAAAATATGGAAAGATTTTAGTTCTGGAAAAGGTGGAAATATTATCACTTTTCTTATGGAACATGAGAATTTTACTTATGGAGAATCATTACGTTATTTAGCAAATAAATACAATATAAAAATTGATGATAATAAGGAATATTTATTTAAAAAGAAAGAAAAACATGAAGAAATATTATATGTAATACAAGATTATGCAAAAAATTTTTATATTAATCAGTTGTATGTTACAAAAGAAGGAAAAGAAAACGGGTTATATTATTTAATAAAAAAAAGAGGGTATAATATAAATATAATAAAGGAATTTGAATTAGGATATGCTCCAATTTCGTGGAATATTTTTACAAAAAAAGCATTAGAAAAAGGATTTAAATTAATAGATTTAATAAAATCTGGTTTTACTTTATTCAGATCATCTAATTATTTTGATTGTTTTCGCAATCGTGTAATGTTTCCAATACATAATTTATCAGGAAAAATAGTTGGATTTGGTGGTAGAAATATAAATTCTAGTTCATTTAATGTAATGAAATATATTAATTCGTCAGAAAGCGTAATTTTTCAAAAAGGAAAAACTTTGTATGGATTGTTTCAAGCAAAAAAAAATATTTTAAAAGAAAATATTTGTTATTTAGTAGAAGGTTATACCGACGTAATTTCTTTACATCAATCAGGAATAAAAAATGTAGTAGCATCCTCTGGTATATCACTTACTATTAATCAGATTTTGTTAATAAAAAAATTTACGAAAAATATTGTACTTTTTTATGATGGCGATCATTCTGGAATAAAAGCTTCCTTGAGAGTAATCAATATGGTATTGGAACAAGGAATGAATATAAGAATATTATTAATTCCTAAAGGAGAGGATCCAGATTCAATATCCAAGAAATATTCTACTTCTGAATTAAGATTTTTCCTAAGGAAAAATAGTTATAATTTCGTTTACTTTAAAAAAAAAATATATGAAAAATTTTGGAAAAATGATCCTATTAATAAGTTTCTTTTAGTTATAAATATTTTAAATAGTATTTCAAAAATATACAGTGTTCTTAAAAAAGAATTATTCTTGCAGGAAGCATCTAAAATACTAAATATTCGTGAAAAAATTTTATTAACCGAATTGGAAAGAATAGATAGAAAAAAAGATAATGTAAACGGTAATTTTAGTTTTATTCGTAGTGTAGTAGGAGTAGGAAAAAATATTAATAATAAAATAAAACATAATTTGTCTTTTTTAGATAAAAACAATCATGAACACTTTATTGAAAATAAATTAATGCAACTTATTTTATATCATGGAAATAAAAAAATAATAAAAAATGGTAATGGTAGTAGTACTACCTATACAACAATTACTGAAAAATTTTCATATTTTTTCAAATATGGTAAAATACATTTTACATCGAAAGAAAATGAAAAAAATTTTTTGATATTTTGTAATAAGAAAAAAATAGATTTATGTTTATCAAATAAATATAAATACAATAAAAATGAAAAGTTTTGTTTTTTATCTAAATGGGAAAAAAAAGGAATAGAAGTTCCTTCTGAAGAAGATAATATAGATCAATACGCAAATGATATATTATTGATATATAAATCTTTGTATGTATTACAATTAATTAAAAAGGAAATTATTAATTATAAAAAAAATAAAAATAAATTATTATTAAGAAAAATAATGTATTTAACCAACATTAAAAATAAAATTTTTAAAAAATTACATAGATATGTATAATATGTATACTATTCATTTAATATAATAGTAGTATATATTTAAATATTAAAGAATTTTTTTTAAATTAGTTCAATTAACTGATGTAAATTTCATAATATAGTTATAATGAAAAATTTAATTGGTAAAAAAGCTCCAAACTTTACAGCTAGTGCTGTTCTAAATGGTAAGGAAATTGTACAAAATTTTACTTTAGAACAATTTAAAGAAAGTAAATATGTTTTACTTTTTTTCTATCCTAAGGATTTTACATTTGTATGTCCTACAGAAATATATGCTTTTCAAGAAAGAATTAAAGATTTTGAAAAGAGAAATGTACAGATTATTGCTGTATCTACAGATACAGAACAATCTCACTTGGCTTGGTTACAAATTCCAAAGGAAAAGGGTGGGATTATTGGAGTTACCTATCCTATTGTTTCTGATATTAATAAAACAATATCTTACAATTATGGAGTGTTATCTGGAGACTTGATTTTTTGCAATAATAATAATGAAGAATGGGTAGCTAATGGAGAACTAATTGCATACAGAGGTTTATTTTTAATAGATAAAAATAGTATTATACGACATATATTAATAAATGATTTTCCATTAGGGAGAAATGTAGATGAAGCAGTACGCATGATAGATGCGATTCAATATTATGAAAAAAGTGGAGAAGTTTGTCCAGCAAATTGGAAAAAAGGTAAAAAAGCTATAAAAGCAAATCATAGTGGAATTGTAGATTATTTCTCATCTTAATCTTAATATAAAAATGTTTTGAGAAAGAAAATTGCATTTTACACAATAGGATGTAAATTAAATTATGCAGAAACTTCTACTATAGCAAGAAAATTTTCCAGTTTATATTATAAACATGTTTCCTTTAAAAATCATGCTGATATTTATGTAATCAATAGTTGTTCTGTAACTAATAATGCGGAATTAGAATTCAAACGGGCTGTACGTTCTGCTGTAAATAGAAATTATAAAGCTATTATTATAGCAATGGGATGCTATGCTCAACTAAACCCTGAAAAAGTCTCTTCTATTAATGGAGTAGATCTTGTATTAGGTTATGAGGAAAAATTTAAAATATTAGATTATCTTAATGAAAAAATATTTTTAAAAAAAAGAATCATTTCAAATTATAAAAATAATAGTTATTTTCCTTCTTTTTCTATTGGATATAGAACTCGTTCCTTTTTAAAAATACAAGACGGATGTGATTACAAATGTAGTTACTGCATAATTCCTTCTTCAAGAGGTCCTTCTCGTTCGGATAGTGTGGAAAATATATTAAATAGTATTAATTTTCTTTTCAAAAAAGGTGTAAAGGAAATTGTTTTAACTGGTGTAAATATTGGATGTTATAAAACAACTAACAACTTAGATAAGAATTATACTTTTTTAGATTTAATAAGAATTATAGAAGATAAAATAAAAGTAAGAGGGAGAGAGAGGATACGTCTTACTTCTATTGAACCAAATCTTTTGAAAAGAGAATGTATAGAACTATTGTCTAATAGTAAATGTTTTGCACCTCATTTTCATATTTCTTTACAATCTGGAAGTAATGAGATTTTAAGAAAAATGCGAAGGCGTTATAGACGAGAGTTGTATAAAGAAAAAATTAATCAAATACGACATCATATTCCGCATGCTTATATCGGTTCGGATTTAATTGTAGGATTTCCAGGAGAGACACATCAACATTTTTTAGAAACTTATCATTTTTTAAACAAGTTAAATATATCCTATATGCATATATTTACTTATTCACCCAGACCAAATACAACATCTATTGCTATTCCAGGAAATATATCTAAATCCATTAAGAAAAAACGAAATAAAGTTTTGAGACTACTTTCTAATAAAAAATACAGATTTTTTTGTGAAAACCATCTTTTTACGAAAAAAACGGTTTTATTTGAAAAGAATGATTCAGGTAAGAAATATTTGTATGGATATACAGAGAATTATATTCGTACTAAGATAAAATTCAATATAAATTTTGAAAATACGTTACAAGATGTTCTATTAACAGAGATAGATAAAGATGGCATTGTTATAGTAAAACCTATATTAGAATAGAAATATAAAATTTTAATATTATTTTCAAATAAATTCAACATTAAAAATTTTTTTGAATGATTTCTTTACTCTGCATTTTACATCATTAAGAGAAAGTTCAAAATTTTTTAATTCTTCTTTTAAAGAAGTAACTTTTTGATTTTCATAAATTCCACAAGGAATAATATAATTAAAATATTGTAAGTTAGTATTTATATTCAAAGCTAGTCCATGCATAGTTACCCAACGACTTATTTTAATTCCTATTGCACATATTTTTCTTAGTTTACCATGATTCAACCAAACTCCAGTGTTTCCTTTTTTTCGTATTCCTTGAATTCCATAATTATTCCACAAAAAATGTATGATGACTTCTTCTAGTAAACGGAGATATTTGTGAATATCTGTAAAAAAATAATCCAGATCTAAAATAGGATATATAATTAATTGTCCAGGTCCATGATAAGTAATATCTCCACCTCTATCTGTATGACAAATAGTAGCATTTATTTTCTTTAAAAAATCTGATGATACTAATAAATGTTTGTTTTTTTTACCATTTTTACCTATAGTATAAATATGATGATTATGCTCTACAAAAATAAGATATCCAGCTTCTTTATAAAAAATTTTATTTATTTTTTTTTGTATAATGTTGTTAAATATTCTTTTTTGATAATTAAAAGTTGTTACGTATTCTTTTTTTCCTAAATCTTCGAATAAAATCCTTTTTTTTTCCATAACTATTTAAAAATTCATCTAATAAAAAAAAACAAATGTACCTTAATTATTTCATTATCATAATTAAATCTATGTCCTATTTATCAGAACAACAAATGATACGAATAAAAAAGTTATCTAAATTGAAATTATTAGGTATTAATCCTTATCCTTCAGAAGAATATATAATAAATACTACTATTGAAAATATAAGAATAAATTTCTTAGAAAGAAAAAATGTTAGTATAGCAGGACGATTAATGCGTTTGCGGATTTTAGGAAAGGCAACATTTGGAGAACTTAAAGATCACACTGGACAGATTCAATTATATTTTAGAAAAAATGATTTATACTCGGATGAAATAGGAAAAGAAGAAACTTACGATATTTTATTAAAACAACTCTTAGATGTAGGAGATATTATTGGAATAAAAGGATTCTTATTTAAAACAAAAGTTAAGGAAATTACCATACATGTTAATAAATTAACATTACTATCTAAATCTCTACGACCTTTACCTCAAGTAAAAGTAGATAAGAAAAAAAAAAAAGTATATGATGCATTTTCCAATATAGAACAACGGTATCGTATGCGGTATGTAGATTTGATAGTTAATGAACATGTAAAAGAAGTGTTTATTAAACGTACTCGTATAATACAAGAAATAAGAAAATTTTTAGACGATAAAGAATATTTAGAGGTAGAAACTCCTATATTACAACCTATTCCAGGTGGAGCAATAGCTAGACCTTTTGAAACTTATCATAATGCACTGGGAATTTCTTTATATTTAAGGATAGCTAATGAACTTTATTTGAAAAGACTTATTATTGGCGGATTTAATGGAGTATATGAATTCTCTAGAAATTTTAGAAACGAAGGAATGGATAGAATTCACAATCCAGAATTTACCATATTAGAACTTTATGTAGCTTACAAAGATTATTATTGGATGATGAATTTTACTGAAGAACTTCTTTCACGTATATTTAAAAAATTCAAAGATAAAAATAATATTATTTTTAAAACTCCTTTTCCCCGCATTTCAATATTGGATTCAATTAAAAAATATACAGGATTTGATATTAATATTAAAAAAAAAGAAGAATTAATAAGAATTTGTAAAATATTACATATAGAAATAGATAAAGAAATTAGTAAAACTAAAATTATTGAAAATATATTTGAAGAAAAATGTGCACACCATTATATACATCCTACTTTTATTGTAGATTATCCAGTGGAAATGAGTCCTTTAACTAAGAAACATCGTAATAAAAAAAGTTTGTCAGAACGTTTTGAACTTATTATAAATGGACAAGAAATTGCAAATGCTTATTCTGAACTTAATGATCCTATAGATCAACTAGATCGTTTCAAAAGACAAATGACTGAAAAAAATAGAAAATATGAATCAATGTATCTTGATAAAGATTTTATACGAGCTTTGGAGTTTGGTATGCCACCTACTGCAGGAATTGGAATTGGAATTGATCGTTTAGTAATGTTATTAACTGAAAAAAAATCTATTCAAGAAGTTTTGTTATTTCCACAAATGCGTCCAGAAAATAAGTGATTCATTTCTTTTTTAAACCTAATACTTTTAATCCATTTACTGTAGCTATTTTTACTAAATGGTCTATATCATAATAATGACAAGCTTCTAACATAACACGTAATTCTATCCAAAGATTTCCATCTGAAAATGGTTTATATATATCACAAATATTATCAGTTCCAAAAGCAACTATGATTCCTTCTGGAATCATTTCATCTACTGGAGTTATAGAATTATGACTAGGAGTTAAATGTTCACTTCTAGTGTGATCTATCCAAGCAAGAGGACAAGATATCACCATTAAATTAGCCTTATTCATCAATTTATATATATCGTAACGATACGATCTAGAATGTGCAGCTAAAGAAACGCTATGTATAGCAACAACCTTTCCTTGCATTCCATGTTCAATTGTTTTCCTTGCTAATTGTTCCGTTTCCCTTTCTTCACTACTATTGAATTGATCTACATGAACATGTACTATCTTACCATTTTTTTTAGCTGTTTTTAATAAAATATCAATATGATCGTTTTCTCTTCCATAATCTTTTGCAGGCAAACCTCCAATAATATCTACAAAATCTACTGATTTTTCAAACCAATATTTTGATTTTTTATCTAGTACACCTTTAAGTACTTGATTTGCAAAACAAATTTGTATATATTTTCCATAATTTTTTTTCAATTTACTAGCTGCTTTTAATGCACGGTCTTCAATAACTTCATCTATGTCAATAAAAGTGCATAAAGCTTGTGTCCCTTGCATTAAGAAATATTCTATAGCTTTTTCCATGCGAATATAAATATCTTCTTTTGTAGCTAATCGTTTCATTTCATCTATTAGATACCATTTTTTTTTTAGCGGAAAATAATAATATTTAAAATTTTTTTTTGTTAAAGTATAAGCTCTATCTAGATGAGCATGAGCATTTACCCACCCTCCCTTTTTTTTTACTTTTTCTATAAAAATTTTTTTAGGATTCATCTATAATTTTAATTATTTATTTTTCTAAATATTGGAAATCCAAATTACTTTTTTAGTATAAAAAAATGGTTCATGAAAATAATAATTTAAAGGATATTCTATTGCATGAGGAAATTTTTTTATTTCATTAGAAATTTCCCCACCTTTTAGATATAAAGACCCATTTTTAATTTTATAGCTAGATTTTTGTTTAAATTTATTTTTTATCCAATTTTGGATAATATTGATATTAGATATTCCTCTAGTGACTACAAAATCAAATTTTTTGTCCAATTTTTCTGCTCTTATACAAATTGGATATGCATTTTTTAAATAAATAGCACGTACAATATTTTCTACCACATTAATTTTTTTTTGAATGGAATCTACTAATGTGAATTTTGTATATGGAAAAATTATAGATAAAGGAATACCTGGGAATCCCCCACCTGTTCCTAAATCCAGAACGGATGACCCAGGAAAAAAAGAAAAGACTTTAGCTATTCCTAAACAAAAAAGTACGTGTTGTTGATAAAAATCATAGAATGTTTTTCTAGATATAATGTTAATTCTAGTATTCCAATATGCATATAAATTTTTTAAATAGTACAATTTATGTATTTGTTCCTTCAATAAATTTGGAAAATATTTTTTAATTAATTCCATAATAATTGGATATTAAAAATTTATAATCAAATTTATTTAGATTTGTATTCATTTCAAATCATCTATCCATGAAAAATAGATTGTCTCATCGTTTACAAAATATATCTTACTCACAAACTATAGCCATGGCCGCAAAAGCTAGAGAACTAAAAAATAAAGGATATGATATTATTAACCTAAGTATAGGAGAACCTGATTTTATTCCACCTCATTTTGTTTTAAATGCTGCTAAAAAAGCCATAGATGATGGATATCATTATTATACACCTGTTTCTGGTTACTTTGATCTTAGAGAAGCAATATGTGAAAAATTTAATCGTGATAATAATTTAAAATACCTACCATCCCAAATTGTAGTGTCTACTGGCGCAAAACAAGCTATTATGAATGTACTTTTATCTTTGCTAAATAAAGATGACGAAGTGCTCCTTCCAGTTCCTTATTGGGGAAGTTATTATCAAATGGTAAAATTTTGTGAATCACATCCCATTATTATCCCTACAAGAATGAATAATGATTTTAAAATAAATCCAGAAGAATTAGAAAAATATATCACAGATAAAACAAAATTATTCATTTTTAGTACTCCTTGTAATCCTACAGGTAGTGTTTATACTTATGAAGAATTAAAAAATTTATCAGAAATTTTCAAAAAATATCCAAAAATAATGATTTTATCTGATGAAATTTATGAACATATTTTTTATGAGGAATTTACTACTACTAGTATAGCAATCTTTCCTGAGATTTATCCTCAAGTAATTACATTAAACGGATTATCTAAAGCATTTTCAATGACTGGGTGGAGAATTGGATATATAGGTGCACCAGAATGGCTAGCTAAGTCTTGTGATAAAATACAAGGTCAAATGACATCTTGTGCAAATTCTATTGCACAACGTGCAGCTATAGCTGCTATAAAATCAGATCCAAATGATATAAAATATATGATAAAAGAATTAAAAAAAAGAAGAGATTTAGTTTTGTGTCTTATCAAAGAAATTGATGGATTTAGATTTAATAAACCAAATGGAACTTTTTATATTTTTCCAGATATTTCATCATTTTTTGAAAAAAAAATACATGGTAAATTGATTATAAATGCAGATAAATTTTCAAACCTATTGCTTGAAAAAAGTCAAGTAGCTACTGTTAGCGGGAATGCTTTTGGATATGATAAATGTATACGTATTTCTTATGCATCTTCAGAAGAAAAAATAATAGAAGCATTTACAAGAATAAAAAATATATTATCTTAAAAAATTAAAAATTTGTAAAAATAATATGGGATGGGGTGGACAACCGGATTCGAACCGGCGCCCCTCAGAACCACAATCTGATGCTCTAAACCAACTGAGCTATGTCCACCATAATATACAACATATAAACAAATATAATGAATTGAATTTCTAACAACAAAAACTTTCAATAACCTTTTTGCAGTAATCTATAAGATCACTATAAATCCATTGTAAAATGTAGTTTTTTTCTTGAATAGGATATAATAGATGAATGTTAGCTCCAGCATCTAGTGTAAAATAGATATTCTTTTTGCTTTGCATTCTAAATTCCCATACAGTATGAATTACATTTAAAGTATTGGGCTTCATCCATAAAAAATAAGGATTAGAGGTCATAATCATAGCATGAAGGGATAATGCTTCATATTCTATTAATTTTCCAAATTCTTGTATATCTCCTATTTTTAATATTGATATAAGACTATCCATATTTCTATTTGCACATTTAAACCTCTCCTTAGCATAAGGATGATTATTCATTAATTTATGACCTTCTGAACTTGATATTTTTTTTGGAGTTTCATCTATTACTAAAATTGTATTCATCAAATTGGTAAAAATAGAATGTATTTTGTATGGATATGGAATTGCATAAAGATCATTACTTCCTTTTATGGATTTATGAAAGCCCCAAACGACTAATCCAGGATATATAGATCTACAAGCACTTCCTGAACCTAATCTGGCCAAAAAAGAAGCTTTTTTTCTTAAAAAAGCTTCTTTTAAAAAGTAAGTAAAAAATCTTTTTTCTATTTCCATGATACATAATGCTAGAGCACTCATAGAAGATGCAGAAGAAGCTATTCCACTACTGTGAGGAAAAGTATTATATGTTTCTATAATAAAATCATAATTACGTAAATAAGAACAGTAGAATGATATTCTATGAAAGAATTCTGATACTTTTTGCAAAAAAAAGTAGTTTTTTTTTCCAGATACAAATACTTTTATAGATGATATGTTTTTATCACATTTTTCTTTAATATTATAAATCAATTTTGTAACAGTATATACTTTATCCAATGAATAACTAATAGATGAATTCAAAGGAATTTGAATTTTATCACTATGTTTACCCCAGTATTTAATTAAAGCAATATTAGAATTACTTTTTTTTGTAACTATTCCATGTTTATCTAAATGATATTTTTTTTTATATAAAAAAAACAATATTTTATTAAATTTAAAGATTTAATTACCAATCATTTATCACTATAGTCTAACATTTTTTTTTCGTCTAGTTCTCCTTCAGTACGAGCTATTACACAACTAGCTAATCCATTTCCTATAACATTTACAGTAGTTCTAGCCATATCCATTAATTCATCTATTCCTATTATAGCTAGTATAGGCCAAGTAGGTAAACCAAAAGTAGCTACTGTTGCTAGAAGAATAACTAAAGAGGCTCTAGGTACTCCTGCGACACCCTTACTAGTCAAAATTAAAGTTAATCCAATAAATATTTGTTTACTAAAACTTAAAGGAATTCCAGATGCTTGCGCAACGAAAACAGTGGCTAAAGATAAGTAGAGAGTAGTTCCATCTAGATTAAAACTGTATCCTGTAGGAATAACAAAAGCTATAATCTTTCTAGGTACTCCCAATTTTTCTAGATTCTCCATAAGTAAAGGTAAAGCAGATTCAGAACTTGTGGTAGCAAAAGCTAGTGATACTGGTTTTGTTAATGCCTTTACAAAACCCCTTAAAGGAACTTTTATCCATAGAAGAATAGGATATAATACAACTATTAAAAAAATAAATAAAGCAATATACAGTGTAAATAACAACTGCAATAAATTATACAAAATATCCATTCCCATATGTCCTACTGTATAAGCTATAGCAGATCCTACTCCTATTGGAGCAAAATACATAATTATTTTGGTAAATTTAAACATAATTTCTGAAAGACTTTCTGCAAATAATAAGAGAGGCCTTCTCTTTTTTTCATCTAAAAAAACCATGGAAATTCCGAATATTACAGAAAATACCACAATAGGCAATACATCTCCATGATATATAGATTTAGTAAAATTTTCTGGAAAAACATGAAGAATGGTATCTTGCCAAGATCTACTTTCTACTTTTGGTAACTGTTGATTTTTTATTCCTTCAGGAATTACAATCCCTACTCCAGCTTTAGATAGATTGATAGCAATAAGACCAATAAATAAGGCTAAAGTAGTTACTATCTCAAAATATAGTAATGATTTCCATCCCATGCTACCTAATTGTTTAA
Organism: Blattabacterium cuenoti; assembly: GCF_014251275.1. Classification (GTDB taxonomy): domain Bacteria; phylum Bacteroidota; class Bacteroidia; order Flavobacteriales; family Blattabacteriaceae; genus Blattabacterium; species Blattabacterium cuenoti_AG. The sequence goes on along the minus strand of NZ_CP059183.1, from coordinate 273,710 downwards.
TGTTTGAATGGCTAGCGATGCCAACTACAAGAGTAGAAAATAGTATTGGGGCAATGATTGTTTTTATTAATCTTAAAAATATTTGAGATAAAAATCTAAGTTCTATAGCTATTTTTGGTTGATCTAATCCTAATTCTATTCCTATAATAATGGATAGTAAAATCCAAGTAGTTAAATCTTTTTTTAAAATAGCATATAGAATGAAAATAGATATTACGAAATATCTTAGTATGCAAAGAGTGAATTTGTCTAATCCTAAAAAACCTTTGAAAAAATGTAAAAAAACACAAGATAAAACACTTAAAAAAGCTATAAACAAAACTTTTTCTTTTTTTATTTTCATTCCATTACTCATTTTATAAAATTCAACATATGAACATATGTAAAAAAAAAGGATATAAAAATCAAATCGGTAACAGACCCGCAGGGACTCGAACCCTAACTAACAGAACCAAAATCTGCTGTGCTACCGTTACACAACGGGTCTATAGGAAAATGTAAATATATACCATTTTTTTTCAAAAACATGATAATTATTCCTAAATTTAATGGGTCTTTACTTTTTATGTTTATTATGTTTAAAAAATTTTTAATTTATGGCTGTAAAAATACGTTTAAAAAGAATAGGTAAAAAGCATAAACCTATTTATCATATCGTTGTAGCTGATTCCCGTTCTCCAAGAGATGGGAGGTTCATTGAGAAAATAGGAACTTATAATCCTAATCTAGATCCTCCTTTAACTATATTAAAAATGAAAAATTCTGTTTCATGGTTAATTAAAGGTGCACAGACAACAAATACAGTTAAATCACTTTTTTCTAAAAGTGGAGTATTACTAAAAAAACATTTATTGGAAGGAGTTAAAAAAGGAGCATTTACTACTGAAGAATCTAAAAATAGATTTGATGCATGGTATAAAAAATATAGAATTTAATTACACAAATAACATATAAAAGAATGTAAAATATTTAATCTAATCAATTTTGAATTTTTATGGTTTTTGTTTAGAGAATAACGACCTATACGTTCCCTTCTTAAAGAAAGAAGGTATGCTCTACTTTTCAGTGCTATACCAAAATCATTTGCTAATGATCTTATATATGTACCTTTTCCACATTCTATAAAAAATCTAATGTAGGGAATTTTTATTTTTAAAATACTAAATTTATAAATTTTTACGATCCTAGATGTTAAAAAATTCATTTTTTTTCCTATTCTAGCATATTCATAATATTTTTTTCCTTTTTTTTTTAAAGCAGAAAAATAGGGAGGAAATTGTTCAATTTCTCCTGTAAATTTTTCAGATATATTTTCAATCATTTTTTCATTAATATGAGAAATAGAAGAAAAATTTTTCTCTTTAGTTTCTGAATCAAAAGAAAATGTATCACATCCTAATTTAATAATTCCTGTATAAGATTTTTTGCAATTTTGTATGATCGACACTTTTTTAGTAAACTTTCCAGTAAGAACAACTAATAAACCAGTTGCTAGAGGATCTAGTGTCCCAGCATGTCCTATTTTTATTTTTAAGGAATTATTATTTCCAATTTTAGTAATATAATTTTTAATTTCTTTTACAATTTTGAAAGATGACCACCCCCAAGGCTTATCTACTAATAATATTTTTCCTTTTTGGAATTCTGATAAATCATTATTTATAAACATTTATAAATTAATTAAATAATGTCTTACAATAAAAAAAATACCTAAAAAAATTCTATAATATCCAAATAATTTAAAATTGTTATTTTTTAAGTATTTCATAAAATATTTGATAGTTACCAGAGAAGTCATAAAAGAAACTAGGTTCCCTAACAATATCATTTTAATTTCTTTGAAAAAATCAATGGTTAAATAATCAAATTGAAAATAATAATCAAATAATTTTTTACATGTAGCAATTACAATAACTGGAACAGATAAAAAAAAAGAAAATTCAATAGATTTTTTTCTATCAACATTTTGCAGCATACAGGTAACAATAGTAGTAGCACTTCTAGATACTCCGGGTATCAAAGAAATACATTGAAATAATCCTATTATAAAAGATTTATAATAAGTTATACAGTTGTTTTTTTCGCAAAAAACTTTTTTATCATAAATATCTTCAGATTTTAAAATCACTAATCCTCCAATAAAAAGTGATAAAGCAACTACAATGGGGTTATCCAAAAAAAAATTAATTTTTTTTTGGACTAATAACCCAATAATTCCTATTGGTAAAATTGCTATAAATATCTTTATGTAAAAATCTAATTTTTTAACAAATATTTTCTTTCTATATAAAAATATTATTGATAAAATTGATCCAATCTGAGTAGAAATAACCAATAACTTTGTTATTTTATTTTCTAGTATTCCCATTATAGTAGCAGCAATTATCATATGTCCTGTAGAAGAAATAGGAAAAAATTCTGTTATTCCCTCAATAATTCCTAATATAATAGATTGAATATAATTCATGAATAATTAAATGAATCTAAACATTTATTTTCGCACGTATAGCATTTTTTTCTATAAAACTTCTACGGGGTGGAACTTCATCTCCCATAAGTATAGAAAATATTTTATCTGCTTCAGAATAATTTTCTATATTTACTTTACGCAAAATTCTTTTTTTAGGATTCATAGTAGTTTCCCAAAGTTGATCTGCATTCATTTCTCCTAAACCTTTATAACGTTGTACATTAACCTTTTTTCTTCCCCCTAACTTATTAACAATATTTTCTCGTTCTTTATCACTCCAAGCATATTTATAATGAGATCCTTTTCTAGTTCTAATTAAATAAAGTGGAGGAGTAGCAATATAAATATGACCTTGTTCTATTAATGGTTGCATATAACGGAAAAATAATGTTAATATTAACGTAGAAATATGACTACCATCTATATCTGCATCTGTCATAATAATAATTTTGTGGTATCTAAGTTTTTTTATATTTAGTATTTTTTTATCTTCATCTGTTACAATAGAAATCCCTAAAGAAGTAAATATATTTTTTATTTCCTCATTATCAAATATTTTATATTGTATTGCTTTTTCTACATTCAAAATTTTTCCTCGTAAAGGTAAAATTGCCTGAAATTTTCTATCTCTTCCTTGTTTTGCAGTTCCTCCTGCAGAATCTCCTTCTACTAAATAAATTTCACAAATTTCTGGATTATTTAATGAACAGTCCGCTAATTTTACAGGTAACATACAATTTGTAATGGTAATTTTTTTTTGTATTAATTCCCTAGCTTTTTTCGCGGCTTGTCTAGCTTTAGCGGCTAACATTACCTTTTCAAGGATTTTTTTTCTATCTATTGGGTGTTCTTCTAAATAACTATTTAACATTTGTCCTACTATTTTCTCCACAATCCCACCTACTTCGTGATTACTTAATTTTGTCTTAGTTTGACCCTCAAATTGAGGATGTATTACTCTAATAGATATAATTGCGGTTAGCCCTTCTCTAAAATCGTCTCCTGTAAATTCTACTTTCTCTTTAATGGATCCAAATCGACTTACTTCAGTGTATTTCTTTAAAGTCCTTGTTAAGGCTCTTCTGAATCCAGAAAGATGAGTCCCACCTTCATGGGTATTTATATTATTTACATAGGAATAGATTTTTTCCTTAAAAGAAGTACTATATACCATTGCTACCTCTACAATTGTATTATCTTTTTCTCCTTCAATAAAAATAATATCCTTCATTAAAGGAATATGATCCTTTTCTAATATAATATAGATATATTCCTTTAATCCATTTTTAGAAAAAAATTCTTCTTTTATATTGTTTTTTTCATCTTCTATAAACAAATGTAATCCTTTATTTAAGAAAGATAATTCTTTCAATCTATTAGCTATAATTTCATAATTATATGTTATAGAAGAAAATATAGTATCGTCTGGGATATAATTAATTTTTGTACCTCTCATATTAGTTACTCCTAAGTATTTTACTGGATACATAGTATTTCCTTTAAAATATTCTTGTTGGTAAATTTTCCCATTACGATAAATGGTAACTATAAGTCTTTTAGAAAGAGCATTAACACAAGAAATTCCTACTCCATGCAATCCACCTGATACTTTATAAGAATTTTTATCAAATTTTCCTCCTGCTCCAATTTTAGTCATTACTACTTCAAGAGCAGATTTACCTTCTTTCTTATGTATTTCTATTGGGATTCCACGCCCGTTATCTAAAATAGTTATGAATCCATTTTTGTGTAGAGTTACCCATATTTTATTACAGTAACCTGCTAATGCTTCATCTACTGAATTGTCTATAACTTCGTATACTAAATGATGTAATCCTCTAATTCCTAGATCACCAATATACATAGAGGGTCTTTTCCTTATATGTTCAATTCCTTCCAAAGATTGAATACTATCTGCTGTATAATCTGTTATTTCAGTATTATTATTTTTTCGTTCCATCATAAAATATAATTTTATTATAAAATTTTCTTATTTTCATAAATTAAATATAGAAAATATAGAAAAAATATAAAAAATGTTTTTACGTGAAAATTTGGGATAAAAAAACTAATATTAATTTAGACAAAGAAATTGAAAATTTTACTTCATACAAAGACTCTAAAATTGATTTACTTCTAGCTCCCCATGATGTTTTAGGGACTATAGCACATGTTATAATGTTAAATAGTATTGGATTGATAAATGTAAAAGACTTCAAAAGTATAATTAAAGAATTAAGAAATATTTATATAAACGAAATATTAACAAACAATTTCATAATAAATGAAGGAATAGAAGATATTCATTCTCAAATAGAATTCTTATTAACGAATCGTTTAGGAGATATAGGGAAAAAAATACATAGTGGAAGATCTAGAAATGATCAAATATTAGTAGACTTGAATCTTTTTGTTCGTACAGAAATAAAAGAAATAGTTTTACTTACAAATTCATTCTTTGATTTGTTATTAAAGTTAAGTGAACAATATAAAAATATATTAATGCCAGGTTATACCCACCATCAAATAGCAATGCCATCTTCTTTTGGGCTTTGGTTCGCAGCATATGCAGAAAGTTTAATAGATGATTTACTGCTAATTCGTACTGCTTATAGAATTGTAAATAAAAATCCTTTAGGATCAGCTGCTGGGTATGGGACTTCTTTACCTTTAAATAGGAAAATGACTACTAATTTATTGGGATTTGAAGATCTAAATTACAATGTAGTATATGCACAAATGATGCGAGGAAAAATGGAAAGAATTGTTGCAGAAGCTATTTCTGCACTAGCTAGAACTCTAAGTAAAATGTCACAAGACATTTGCTTGTACTTGAGTCAAAATTTTAATTTCATTAGTTTTCCTGATCATTTTACAACTGGATCTAGCATTATGCCACATAAAAAAAATCCAGATGTTTTTGAAATAATACGAGCTAAATGTAACTTAATCACATCTATTCCCAATGAAATATCCTTAATATCTTCTAATTTATGTTCCGGATATCATAGAGACTTTCAAATAATTAAAGAAAGATTTATTCCAATGTTCGAGGAAATAAAACAATGTTTATCTATGTTCAATTATATGTTAAATCATATTATAGTAAAAGATGATATTCTTCAAGAGGATAAATATCAATATTTATTCAGTGTAGAAGTTGTGAATGATTTAGTACTAAATAAAGGATATTCTTTTAGAGAAGCCTATCAAAAAGTAGGATTGGACATTTTAAATGGATGTTTTAAACCATTACCTTTTACAAGAGTAAGTTATTCTCATGAAGGAAGTATAGGAAATTTATGTAATGCAAAAATTAAAAATTTAATGTATACTATTACACAAAAATTTGATTTCCAAAAACTAAATGAAGTTGTAAAACGATTAATTTATAGCAAAATATATTTTAATGGGACTTATAAAAATCCTATTTTTGTTGTATAAAGGGAACAGATTTTTTTTGTAACCAATTTTTTATTTTTTTATGATGTCCGGAAAAAAGTATTTTTGGAACTTTCCACCCTTTGTAAATCCTTGGTCTAGTATAAATAGGTGGGGCAATTACGTATTTTTTTTGAAAAGAATCAGTAATGATAGATTCTTTGTTTTTAATTGCTCCAGGTAATAGTCTTACTACAGATTCTATAACTACAGCCGCTGCTAGTTCCCCACCAGATAACACATAATTTCCAATAGATATTTCCTTAGAAATCAAATTATCTCTAATCCTTTGATCAATTCCTTTATAGTGCCCACAAAGAATAATAATGTTTTTTTTATATGTTAAATATTCAGCATATTTTTGTGAAAATAACATTCCATCAGGAGTCATAAAAATGATTTCATCATAATTTATTTTTTCTGATAATTTAGAAAAACATTTATAAACAGGCTCAATTTTAATAACCATTCCAGAACCTCCTCCATAAGGGTAATCGTCTACTTTTTTACGTTTTCCTATTCCATATTCTCGTAAGTCATGAACATTAATATTTACTAACCCTTTGTTAATAGCCCTTTTAACAATATAATTATAAAAAGGACCTTGAAAAATTTTTGGAGCTATGCTAACAATATCTATACGCATAATTTTTTATAGTAATATACATATTGACTAATAATCTAATAATTAAACTAATAAAAAAAAATTACCTTTGTTAATAATTTTTTAGTATGAGTTATATAGTATCTATAGTAGGACGATCAAATGTTGGGAAATCTACATTTTTTAATAGATTAGTAGGAAGAAGAAAAGCTATTGTTCATGAAACAGTAGGTATTACAAGAGATAGAATTTATGGATATTCAGAATGGAATGGAGTAAAATTTTATGTAATAGATACTGGAGGATACTCCATTAATATAAACAATATTATTGAAAAAGGAATAAACGAGCAAGTAGTATTGGCAATTAAAGAATCTTATGTTGTTTTATTTTTAGTAGATATAAAAACTGGTGTACTAAATGCAGACATAGAAATAGCAAATTTATTAAGAAAATTAGCAAAAATAATTTTACTAGTTATAAATAAAGCAGATAATGGTGTTTATAATACAGATTTTTTACGTTTAGGATTTTTTAATCATTATCATATATCAGCAATAAATGGAATGGGAACTGGAGAACTATTAGACGATTTAATAAAAATATTTCTCAAGAAACAATTTACAAAAGAAAAAAATATAATTACATCTGTTATTCCTATTCCTAGATTTTCTGTATTAGGGCGTCCAAATGTTGGAAAATCTACTCTTATTAATTCTTTCTTAGGTAGAAATCAACATATAGTAACAAATATTTCTGGTACTACAAGAGATAGTTTAGATGTAACTTATAATAAGTTTGGAGAAAAATGCATTTTAGTTGACACTCCTGGAATAAGAAAAAAATCAAAAATAAAAGAAGATTTAGAATTTTATTCCTCTGTAAGAACCATTAAAGCAATAGAATATACCGATGTTTGTTTTTTGATGATAGATGCAGTAGTTGGATGGGAAAAACAAGATATGAATCTTTTCAGATTAGTTGAGAAATATAAAAAATGTATTATAATTATTATTAATAAATGGGATTTATTTCATAAAAAAAATATTGTTATGAAACAAAAGAATTTAGAATTTTTCATTAGAAAAAAAATTCATCCATTTTATAATGTACCTATTTTTTTTATATCTGCTAAGAATACACATGGAATACAGCCACTACTTCCAATGGCATTTAATATAATGCAATTAAGTAAAAATAGATTAAAAACAAATACTTTTAATAAAATAATGTTACCAATTTTTGAAAAAACTCCACCTACTACTGTAAAAAAAAATAATAATAATAAATTTATAAAAATAAAATATTGTACACAACTACCTACTTTCCCTCCTAAATTCCTTTTTTTCTCTAATTTTCCTAAATACATAAATAAATCTTATAAAAGATTTATTGAAAATAAAATACGTTTACATTTTGGTTTTATAGGAGTTCCTATACAGATTTTTTTTAGAAAAAAATAATTTTTAAAATGCAGTGATTACACATTTAATAGGAAAATTAGTTGAAAAAACATCGTCTTATTTAATAATAGACTGTAACGGAATAGGATATTATGTTTGCATATCTTCAAATACATATTCTTTTTTTTTGAAAAAAAAAGTAGGGGAAAATGTACAAGTATATACTTATTTTTTCATCAGGGAAAATAGATATATTTTGTATGGATTTTTCGAAAAAAAAGAAAGAAAAATTTTTTCTAAATTAATAACTGTAAATGGAATAGGTCCTAATTTAGCCATTATTTTATTATCTTCTCTTACTCCAATTGAAATAGAAACGTCTATATACCATGGAAATATAGAAAAATTCAATAACGTAAAAGGAATTGGAATAAAAATAGCAAAAAGAATTATAATTGAACTTAAAGATAAAATTTCAAAAGAAATTGTTAATAAAAATAAAATAAAGGAAGAGATATTAGACATATATTATAAAAAAAAAGAAGCTTTAAAAGCTTTAAACGTTCTTGGATTTTCCGTTAAAGATTCAGAAAAAATTTTGAATAATATTTTATCAAAACATCCATATTTTTCTGTAGAACGTGTTATTAAGGAATTTTTAAAAACATTTTGAATACATATTAAAAAGTAATGTTTTTGTTTTTTTTTAAATTACATAATATCTATTATTATGGAACTTTTTTATCCTATAGTCATAGTAATTCTTTTTTTACTGTCTATATTTGATCTTATTGTTGGATTGATTAATGACGCAGTAAATTTTTTAAATTCAGCTATTGGATCTAAAGTAGCTTCTAGAAAAATAATAATGATTTTTTCTAGTTTAGGAATATTATTAGGTGCATTTCTTTCTAGTGGGATGATGGAAGTCGCAAGAAAAGGAGTATTTGACCCTTCTTATTTTTATTTTTCAGATATACTTTTTATTTTCTTATCGGTAATGATATCAGATATTATTTTGTTAGACGTTTTTAATACTTTTGGGCTTCCAACTTCAACTACTGTTTCTATGGTTTTTTGTTTATTTGGAGGAGCATTTAGTATTGCAATGATAAAAATTATATTAAATCATGAACCTTTTCATTATTTAAACCAATACGTTAAAGCAGAAAAAATATTAAGCATTAGCATAGGAATTTTTTTATCTATTATTATTTCTTTTATATCAGGATCTTTTATCCACTATTTCATACGATTGTTTTTTAGTTTCAATTATGAAAATAGATTAAGATCTACTGGTTTAGTATGGGCAGCAATTTCATTAAGTTGTATGACTTATTTTCTCATAGTAAGAGGGATGCATAGTACCTTTAATGGAGACGGATTTTTTAATAAAAATTTATCAGTAGTTTTTTTTCTAATGAAAAATTTTGTTAATTGGATCAATGATAATTTTTTTACTTTTTTTTTAATATTATTTTCTACATGGATAATTGTAGCAAAAATATTTTTGTATTTAGAATATAATATATTAAAATTTGTAGTCCTATATGGGACTTTTTCTCTTGCTATGGCTTTTTCAGGAAATGATTTAGTAAATTTTGTAGGTATTCCTATAGCTAGCATGCAATCATATAACATTTGGAAGGAAAACGGATTTCCTCCTTCAGAAAGATTTAATATGCATAATTTATCTAAAAACGTCCATGTACCATATTCAGTACTTATATGCTCTAGTATTATTATGATATTAACTCTATGGTTTTCTAAAAAAACCAAAAATATTACTATTACGGAACTTACTTTAAGCAACCAAAATAAAGAATATACGGAAAAATTTTTATCTAATTCTTTTTCCAGAGGAATTGTTAGATTTTTTTTATACTTTGGAAAAAAATTTTTCAAATTATTTCCAAAAAGGTTTTTAGTTAAAATTGAAAAAAATTTTCAGAACAAAAACATTACTAAAAAAGAAAATATTTATTTTGATTTAGTTAGAGCTTCTGCTAATCTTACTATATCAAGTATATTAATATCCATAGCTACAGTTAAAAAACTTCCTTTATCTACTACATTTGTAACTTTTATGGTATCTATGGGGACTTCATTATCAGATAGAGCTTGGGATAGAGAAAGTGCAGTGGATAGAGTCTCCGGGGTATTAAAAGTTATAAGAGGATGGATTTTTACGGGATTAATAGCTTTTACAATGGCAGGATTAGTAGCAACTTTTCTATATTTTTTTAAATACTTGGGCCTTTTTTGTATGATTTGTTTCATTGCTTTTATTTTTTACAAAAGTTATAAAAACTATTGTAAAGGGCCATATAAACATAATAAAAAAGAAAAATTATTATTAGATATTGTCAATTTAACTTTAGAAAATGCTATAAATGAAATTTTTTGCATTATTTATCCCACACTTGAATATATAGAAAGTATTTATGATAATTCTATAAAAGGAATTACAATGGAAAATTTAAAAGTTCTTAAAAAAAACAGAAATACTTTTTTAAAAGTAAAAAAAAATTTTATTAAATTAAACATTTCTTTAATTAAAATAGTCAAAATTACCCAATATAAAGACAGAAAACATCCTATTGCAGGTATTTTTTGTTTACATATATATAATAAAACAAAAAAAATTATTCAATCTTCAGATGTTATTACTAATAATACGTTATTTCATGTTATAAATAGCCATAACCCTTTAAAATTTAAACAAAAAGAAGATCTTATGGCTCTTAAATATCTTATGCTTAAACATTTTAACATAATAAAAAAAATAATAGTAGAGAAAAATTGTGAAAATGAAAAAATGCATTTTACTAGTATATTAAAAAATAAAATTATAAATAAAATAGAGGAACAAATTAATCAACAAGTAATTGGAATAATAAATGATAAATATGGGATAAAAAATACATTTTTAATATTAGATATTCTTTTAGAGTCAAAAAACATTGCAAAGAATGTAGAAGACATAATGATATTGTATTGTAAAATTATTCCTCATATTATTAAAAATAAATAATTAACATAGTGTAATAGATAATTATACTTAAAATTAAATTTATTTTATAATTTTAAAACTGCAAAAATAAAATTCTCTTATTTTATATAATAAAAATTCTTTTTTACATAGAAAGAAATGAAATATTTTTTCAAATGAATTTTTAAACAAATTATGAGAAATTAAATTTAATTGGTAGTTAATTTCTTTCATGAAAAAAATAGATATTGAAATGTATAAAAAATATTTCATTATACCTAGTATCCCACCAAAAAATTTATCAATTGGTTTTACACATGTTATCATCATAAAAAATTCAAGTATTTTTTTTGCTATATAAGTAAAAATAATTATAGAAAAAAATGAAATTATTAGAGAATATACTGTAAATAAATACTTATTTTTATTATAAAATTTAAAATATTGTAATATATTTTTTACAAATTCAAATACAAATGTTCCCTTATAAAGAATAAGGAAAAATATCATAGATATAAAAAATTGATATATTAATCCTTTTTGATAACCATTATATCCACCATATATAACTACAATTATTATAATTATGTCTAAATAAGTCATAACTATTTAATTTATTCAATAATTTATTGTTATAAAGAAAATAATATAAATTATTTTTTTTATGTATAAGAAAATTATAGAAAAAAAGTAAAGAAATGGATGATAATAGAATAGCTTTAATAAAAGAAGAAATAAAACATTATAATATACATACATTTAATGATTTAGAAAAATTTAGGATTAAATTTTTAGGAAGGAAACAAGGACTCATAAATATTTTATTAAAAAATATTAAAAATATTCCTATTGAAAACAAAAAAATATATGGAAAAATAATTAATGGATTAAAAAAAAAAGTACAAGAAAAAATTAAAAATTTTTGTTCAAATAACTATTTGAATGTTTCAAAAATGGTAGATATTGATCCTACTATTCCTGGAAAATTTTCAGAAATAGGATCAATGCATCCATTGTCCATTATAAAATATAAAATAATAGATATGTTTATGAACATTGGATATTCTTATGTAGATGGATTAGAAATAGAAGATGACTGGCATAATTTTACTGCATTGAATATCCCTGTATCTCATCCATCTAGGGACATACAGGATACATTTTTTTTGTGTAAAGATAAAAGTATTTTGTTACGGACTCATACTTCATCTGTACAAATAAGATATATGAAAAACCACATACCTCCATTTAGAGTTTTATCTATTGGAAAAGTATATAGAAATGAAACAATTTCCTCACGTTCAAATTTTATGTTTCATCAAGCAGAAGGCTTTTATATAGATAAAAAAGTTTCTTTTTCTGATTTAAAACAAACTGTACATTATCTAATACATTCTCTTTTTGGAAAAGTTAAAATAAGATTTCGTCCATCTTATTTTCCATTTACAGTACCTAGTGCGGAAATAGACATATTGTATAACAATGATTGGTTAGAAATTATGGGTTGTGGGATGATAGATCCTATTGTTTTAAAAAATGTGGATATTAATTCTGAAATATATACCGGATTTGCTTTTGGAGTAGGAATAGAACGTTTAGCTTTAATGATTTATAATCTAAAGGATATTAGAATTTATTTTGAAAATGATATTCGTTTTTTGAAACAATTTACCAGTGAATTTTAGTAAATAAAATTATTAAATTAGTTTATTTCTTTGTCTAAAAACTTCGTATAGAATAATACCACACGCAACAGAAACATTAAGAGAAGAAAATCCTTTTTTTGATGGAATTCTTACTTTTTCACAGGAAACTTTTAGGTTTACAGGAGAAATCCCTTTTTCTTCATTTCCTAATATCAAAGCAATTGGCCCAGAAAAGTCTATTTCATACCAATATATATTGGATTTTTCTGTTGCAGAAACTATTTTTAATCCAGATTGTATTAAAAATTTTATAGTATTACTAATATTTTTTTCTTTACATATTGGAATTTTAAATAAAGCTCCTGAAGAAGTTTTTATAGTATCAGAATTAATTATAGCCGTAGATTTCTTTGGGACAATTATTGCATTTACTCCTGCACAGTTAGCTGTTCGTATAATAGATCCAAAATTTCTTACATCTGTAATACGATCTAGAATTATTAAAATGGGATTTTTTTTATAAAATTTAGGAAGTAAATCTTTGATAGAATAAGTTTTTATTGGAGATATTCTTGCAAAAACTCCCTGATGATTTTTATTTTTTAATTTTGAAAAGTTATATTTTTGAATAATTTTAATATTTTTTTTTTCTGAAATGGTTATTAACTTTTTATATGCATTAGACTTTTTATTAAGTCCTTTTTGTAAAAAAAGTTTTTTAATGTTTTTTTTAGATTGTATTGCCTCTATCAATGGACGTATTCCATAAACAATATCTACTTCTTTTCTTTTCATTTTAATAAGTTATAAGATAAAAAAATTTTTCTATTTGCTTTTTTTTTTATTTTTATAAAAATTTCTCATAATAGATTCATTTAAAAAAAAACTTTTAATAAAATATCGTACTATATTTTTGCATATAAAAAATATAAAAAGTAATATTAAAAAGTATAAAATAATTCCTATTCCAAATCCAATAACATAGTTTCCAAAATATAATGATATAAGGAAACATAATAAAATACTTACTAATAGTAAAATGTTAATGCATAATATGAAAAAAAATAAATTAAAAATAATATCTGTTATTACAGAAATAAGTATTTGAATTATTTCACGTTTAAAAATACACCATTTTGTATAAAAAAATTTCCTGAAAAAAATAAACATTTTAACTTATTAAGTTCCTAATTCATCTTCTACTTGTTCTACTTGATCTATGTTATTTAGATCATTTTTAATTTTACTTTTTTTCCATCTTTCTTCAATATTTGATTTTATTTTATTTACTTGTTCTCCTATTTTATTACTAATATCTTGTAAATTATTTCTTAGTTCTTCAGTTTTTTCCCCTATTATATTTTTCATTTTATCATCTTTTTTTTTAGATAGCATAATTCCCATTATTAAACCTGCCATAGTTCCTAAAATGATCCCACAAAAAAAACTTCCTCCTTTTTTCATAAAAAAAACAATTTTATATTTATAATGAATAAATTTAATCATACAATACTTATGGGCAAAATTGGATTTATATATTTATGTTAATTAAACAAAATTTTTCTATAAAAAGATTAAATACATTTGGATTAAATGTTTTTTCTCGTTATTACACAGAAATAACTAATATAGAGGAAATAAAAAATATATTTACTAGGTTTAACTATATTAAAAAAATCTTTATAGGAAATGGAAGTAATATTCTTTTTTTAAAAGATTATTATCCAGGATTAGTTATTAGGGTTAAAATAAAAGGGAAAAAAATAATATATGAAGATGATTATAAAGCAATTGTTAAAGCTTTTTCTGGAGAAAATTGGAGTAATTTCGTAAAATGGACGATAAAAAAAGGTTTTAATGGATTAGAAAACTTATCCTTTATTCCAGGAACAGTAGGAGCATCTCCAATACAAAACATTGGAGCATATGGATCGGAAATAAAAGATTGTTTATTAAAGGTACAAGTTTATGAAATAAGTAATGGAAAAATCAAGGATTTTACACAAAAAGAGTGCAAATTACAATATAGAGATTCCATTTTTAAGAATAACATGTATAAAAATAAATTTTTCATTTTATCTGTTTTTTTTATTCTAAGAAAAAAAAAATGTAATACATTAAATACATATTATATAGAAATTCAAAAAGAATTAGAAAATATGAATATTGAAAAACCTACTAGTTATGATATAAGTAAGGCAATTTTTAATATTAGAAAAAAAAAATTACCAAATCCAATGGAAATTGGAAATGCAGGCAGTTTTTTTATAAATCCCATAGTAGAAAAAGTTTTTTTTAATAGATTAAAATTTAAGTATCCTACTATTATGGGTAATTGTATATCTAACAACAAAATAAAAATATTTGCTAGTTCTTTAATTGAAACTGCAGGATGGAAAGGAAAAAGGATAGGAAATGTGGGAGTATATAAAAAATTGCCTATAATATTAGTTAACTATGGAGGAGCTAGTGGAATGGAAATCTATCTTTTTTCAAAAAGTATCATTAAAAATATAAAAAAAAGATTTGGAATTTTTTTGTTTAGAGAAGTAAATGTTATACGATAACTATAGTAGAAATAACATTATTTTTTTTTGTGAAAAACTTTAAATAAAAAAACTTTTATGTCAATGATTATAGAAAAATCTAAAAAATATATACAAAGTAAAATTAAAGAACTACCGGTTTTAGGAATAATATTATTAGGAGTAAAATTGGATAAATTAATACAAGAAATGGAAAATACTATATGTATTTATTATGAAGAAATTCCACTTTTTCCCAATCTATATGGAAAATTTTTGTTCGGAAAGATAGAAGGAAAAAATATTGTTTTTTTGATAGAAAATTTTTTTGAAAAAAATGCAATAAATTATTTTCCTATGATTTTATGTAAAAATATAGGATTAGAAAAATTTATATTAATTAATGAATCTATTGGAGTTAATCCCAATTATAAAATTGGGGATATAATGTTCATTAAAGATCATATTAATTTTTTTCCAGAAGAAAAAAATATTAAAAATTTTTTGGGGAATAGATTGATTGACATAACAGACCCATATGATAAAAATATGCTTGATCTTGCAGAAGAAATTGCTATGAATCAAAATATTATCATTCAAAAAGGAATATATGTAGCTTTTCCATATTCCAATTATAAAACTTACTCTGAATGCGCTATGATTAGATCTGTTGGAGGTGATTGCGTAGGTATGGAAGATATAATTACATATGTTATGATAGCTAATAGATATATGAATATAAGGGTATTTTCTGTATCTATTATAAACATGATGGGAATATATGATGATCATATAGAAAAAGAAAATACAAAGGTTTATTTATTTAAAGAATTTGAAAATTCCATATCTCTTTTAACAATAATCATAAAGGAATTTATTAAATGTGGCTAATGTAAATTCATTTTTTTTATATTTAATTTATTTTATAATATAAAAAAATAAATTATAATTGATTTATAATATTATTAGTAATATCTGTAAAAATATTACTAATTTTTTCATCTTCTAAAACAGCAGGAATTCCCAAATCCGTATATTCTTGTATTTTTTGTAACATTGGGATTTCTCCTAAAAATGTAATATTCATTTTTTTAGAAAAATTTTTTACTCCGCATTTTCCAAAAAAGTAATATTTCTTTTCTTTTGAAAAAAAATATGACATGTTTTCTATAATTCCAAGTATTGGAACATAAATAGATTTCATGCGAAACATTTCTACCGTTCTAGTAACGTCTGATATGGCAATTTTCTGAGATGTACTAACTATAACAATCCCTTTTAACGAAATTTCTTGCAATAAAGATAAATGTATATCTCCTGTTCCTGGAGGTAAGTCAATAATTAAAAAATCTAATTCTCCCCAATATGTTTCATTAAAAAATTGCATAAGGACTTTAGATACCATAGGACCTCTCCATACAATAGCTTGTCCATATTTTAAAAAGAACCCTATAGAAAAAATTTTAATTCCATGAACAGTAATAGGCATCATTAAGCCATTGTTTTGTTGTAATATAGAAATATTTTTAATATCAATATTAAACATCAATGGAATAGATGGCCCATGAATATCAGCATCTAATAATCCAACATTAAATCCCATTTTTTTTAATGATATTGCTATATTAGATGCTATTGTTGATTTTCCTACCCCTCCCTTTCCAGAAGCTACAGCTATTATATTTTTTATTGAATACGTTTTTTTCAAACAGGATTGTATTTCTATTTTGATAGATATTTTTTTTTCCAAGTGTATTTGATTATTAATAGAATTAATAATATCTTTTTTTATTCTATTTTTTAGATGCATAGTAGGATTCGGTAAAATCAAGTAAATAATAATATCTTTATTTTCCAATATCTCTAATTTTTTTACAAATCCAGATTCTATAATATCTTTATTATCATTAACAATTACATTTTTTAATGCTATTTCGATTTTTTTTTTAATATTCATAATACAAATAAAATAGAACATTTTTCAACAATAATAGAAAAAACTATGAGATTAAAGAGTATGATTTGTATAAAATTTCATACAAAGATTATAGTTTTAAAATGGAAACAATACTCTGAACAATTTTTTTTAAAAAAAATTCACTTATCTAAAGAAGATAAGTTATTTTTTTGTTCTCTAACAAAAAAAAAAAAGAGAGAATTTATAGGAGTTCGTTATGCCTTAAAATGTATAGGAATAAAAAATAGAATATTATACAATAAAAAAAATAAACCTTTTTTTGAGGGAAATAAAAAATATGTTTCATTCAGTCATTCTTATGAAAAAATAGCTGTAGCTGTGAGTATTTATAAAATAGGTATAGATATAGAGAAGTTGAGAAAGGATAAAAAAATAATTAAAATAAAAAAAAAGTTCGTTAGGAAAGATGAGTTTATGTTTATTCATCCAAATTACGAAGAAGATTATCTTCACATAATATGGGGTGTAAAAGAAAGTTTATTTAAATTATTAGGCGGAACTTATTATAATTTTTTAATTAATTATAAAGTTTCTCCTTTTTGTTTAAATAAAGATTATTGTATACCATGTTGGATCATAAATAAATCATATTGTAGAAAATTTTATGCATTTTATAGGAAAATAGAAGAGCATTATCTAGTTTATATTATAGATTATAGTATATGAACAATATTTATGAAAATTATATACAATTATTTCTGTATTTTAATAATAATTTTATCTCTATCACTTTAGAGTTTTTTGCAGTTATATTTACAATAGTTAGTGTTATTTTAGCCAAAAAAAATAATATATTAGTATATCCAATAGGAATAATAAGTACTATTATCTACTGTTATTTGACTTATGTTACTGGTCTTTATGGAGATTTTATAATTAATATATATTATACAACAATGAGTATTTATGGTTGGTATATGTGGAAAAATAGAAAAGAAAAAATAATATATATTTCTTTTTGCAATAAAAAAGATTATTTACATACATTGGTTTTATTTTTAACTACTGTAATTTTAAGTACATCAATTTATTATTTTAATGGAAAATTAACATGTAATTATGATTGGATTGATGTATTAACAACTGGAATTTTTTTTTCTGGTATGTATCAAATGTCAATAAAAAAAGTAGAAAATTGGATTTTTTGGATTATTGGAAATGCAATTTCAGTTCCAATATATTTTATAAAAGGATTTTTATTTACTGCAATTTTATTTATAATTCTTTTTTTTTTAGCTGTAGAAGGATTTTTAATTTGGAAAAAAATAGCAATAAATAATATTAATTTAATTGATTCACAATATCATTGATATTATCATATTCTTTTTCTATTCCTTTTTTTAAATCTTTTATTTTTATATTTTTATTTTTTATTTCATTTTTTCCTATAATAATAACAAATGGAATGTTATTTTTATTAGCGAATCTAAACTGTTTACTTATTTTAATTTTATTAGGATACAACTGAGTGGATATTCCTTTTTTTCTCAAAATATTTATAAATTTATATGAATACAGTACTTCTTCTTCTCCAAAATTAAGAAATAAAACTTTTGAAGGATAATAACTATTTTTAAATAAATTTTTTTTCATCATAGATAAATGAATTCTATCTAATCCTAAAGAAATTCCTATTCCTGAAATATTTTTTATTCCGAATGAATTTGCTAAATCATACCTCCCACCACCACCAATTGAAAAGTGTTTCTTACTACCATAAGGAAATATTTCCCAAATTGTACCAGTATAATAGCTCATACCTCTTGCTAAAGAAATATTCCATTCCAATATTATATTTTTTAAAGAAATTTTTTCTATTGTTTTAAAAATAAATTTCAAATCTTTAATTCCTTTATTTACATTTTCAGAATTTTTAAACAATGTAGTTATATATTGTTCTTTTTCATTAAAATTTTGTTTCATATCTAAAATAAACGAAATTTTATCAAATAATTTTGATGGAATACCTTTTCTAATCAT
The DNA here is from genome assembly GCF_014251275.1 of Blattabacterium cuenoti. Classification (GTDB taxonomy): domain Bacteria; phylum Bacteroidota; class Bacteroidia; order Flavobacteriales; family Blattabacteriaceae; genus Blattabacterium; species Blattabacterium cuenoti_AG. The sequence continues at coordinate 254,671 of NZ_CP059183.1, read as the reverse complement.
TTCTTTTTTAACTAAATCTTTTCCTATTTTATCCCATTTATCTAAAGATGTAATAAAATCTTTCCATAAATGTTGTTTTAATCCAATTATTTCTGCTAATCCTTTTAAAATATTTATGTGGTTAATATATATTTTAACAGTAAAATTTAGTTCAGTAAAGATATCATCACAAAGTTTAAGCAATTCTATTTCCTCCCATAAGGAAGAATAATATGATATAATATCCGCATCACATTGATAAAATTCCCTATATCTTCCTTTTTGAGGTTTTTCTGCACGCCATACTGGTTGTATTTGATATCGTTTAAAAGGAAAAACAATTTGATTTTTATGCATAATTACATAACGTATAAAAGGTACTGTCAAATCATATCTAAGAGCTTTGTTAGACAGATATTTAGTATAATTTTCTATTTTTAATTCATCATTTTGGACTTTTTTTAAAACATGTGAAATATTTTTTTCTAAAAAGTTACCTGAATGAAGAATTTTAAAAATTAAATTATCTCCTTCATCTCCATATTTTCCAGTAAAAGTGGAAATATTTTCAAAAGATGGAGTTTCTATAGGATAAAATCCAAAAAGTTTAAAATGATTTTTAATAATTTTAATTAAAAAATTTCTATTTATTATATCAACAGAAGAAAAATCTCTGGTTCCTTTAGGAATATTAGGATACTCCATAATAAAACAAGTGATATTGTATTTTTTTTTTCAAAATTGTATAATTATTATTCTTTACTATCTTCTTTTTTTCTAATGTGTTTTATATTTTTTTTGTTTTTGTTGTCATTTTTACATGATGAAATAGGAAAATCGAAATAGCTTTCTAAAGAATCTTTTTTATTTTTATTTTCAATCCATAAATTTGAATTTATGGATTTATCAAAAATATTTTTCTTCAATGTAAAATGTTGATTTTTATAATTATAATCCTCTTCTAAATTTTCAGAATATTTTTTTTTAGAAAAAAAAGGATCTTCTTTACTATAAGAGTATGAATTAACTTTACTAGTTATTTTTCTTTCATAAGGTTCTTCTAACCTATGAAATATTTTTTTTTCTTCATGATTAATAGCTCTTTGTACTTCTGTAGGAAATCCAGTTGCTACAATAGTTACTGATATGCTTTCTTCTAACTTTTCATCTTCTCCTATTCCCATGATAATATTTGCATTATTTCCAGCTTCTGATTGAATATAATCACTTATAATTCCAATTTCGTCTATGGTAATTTCTATTTTTCCTGAAACTATGAGAAGTAATACGTTTTTTGCTCCAGTAATTTTATTATCATTTAATAATGGAGAATCTAATGCTTGTACTACAGCATCTTTAGCTCTATTTTCTCCAACAGATATCGCTGATCCCATTACTGCAGTTCCACTTTCCTTAAGTACTGTCCTAGTATCTCTTAAATCTATATTTTGTTTATAATGATGGGTAATTACCTCAGCAATTCCTTTAGCTGCAGTAGTGAGTACTTCATCTGCTTTCGCAAATCCAGCCTTAAATCCTAAATTTCCATATAATTCCCTTAATTTATCATTATTAATTACAATAAGTGAATCTACATTTTTCCTTAATGATTCTATTCCAGTTTTTGCTTGTTTTAATCTAATTTTTCCTTCAAAATGAAAAGGTATTGTAACTATACCTACCGTTAAAATTCCTTTTTCTTTAGAAATTCCTGCAATAATTGGAGCTGCTCCTGTTCCTGTTCCACCTCCCATCCCAGCTGTAATAAAGGTCATTTTTGTATTAGAGTCTAAAACACTTTTTATTTCTTCTAAACTTTCTAATGCTGCTTTTTCTCCTACTTCTGGATCAGCTCCAGCTCCTAATCCTTCTGTAATAGAAGCACCTAATTGAATTTTTATAGGAACTGGATTATTTCTTAATGCTTGAGCATCTGTATTGCATGCGATAAAATCTACTCCATTTATTCCTTGTTCAAACATATGACTTAAAGCATTACTACCTCCACCACCAACTCCAATTACTTTTATTGCAGATGAACGGTTCTTAGAAAATCCAAATTGTTTTTTTATAAAATCTTCTTTTTTCATTGTTTATTATTCTGTATCATTCAATATTTTCCGGAATTTATCTGCCCAAATTTCAATAAAAGACTTTAATCTTGTTTTATTTTTTCTTTTCTTTAAAGAAGAATTATTTGAATTTTCATCATAATTTAACTTATATTGTTCTCTGTTATAAAATTTTTTAGTAAAAAGTTCATAATTTTGATCTTTTTCATTTTGATGTACTATAGAATCTTTTCCGTAAAAATATTTTCTCTTATCATCAAGACCTTTAATAACCAATCCTATAGCAGTTGCATACTCAGGGTTTCTTATGAATCCATTTTCTCCACCTGATATATGTTCATTAGAATAACCTATACGTACATCCATTCCCGTTATATATTCTGTCAAAGGACGAATATGTTTTAATTGTGATCCCCCACCTGTCATTACCAATCCAGCGATGAGTCTTTTTTTTTGTTCTTCATTTCCATAGTTGTTGATTTCTACATTAACATGTTCTAATATTTCACATACACGTGTATGTATAATTTGAGAAAGACGTTTCAAAGAAATTTCTTTAGGATCACGCCCTCTTAACCCTGGAATACAAACAATTTCTGTATCTTTATTTTCTCCTGGCCATGCAGATCCAAATTTTATCTTTAATAGTTCTGCTTGCCTTTCAATAATTAGGCAATCTGTCTTAATATTTTCAGTTATTACATTTCCACCAAAAGGAATTACAGCTGTATGACGAATAATATTGTCTTTGAAGATAGCAATGTCTGTAGTGCCACCTCCTATATCAACTAAAGCAACCCCAGCTTCTCTTTCTTCTTTATTCAAAACTGCTTCTGCAGAAGCTAAAGGTTCTAATGTTATTCCAGATAAACTCAACCCAGCGGCCTTAACACATCTTCCAATATTTCTAATAGAAGAAATTTGTCCTACTACAACATGAAAATTAGCTTCTAAACGACTTCCGTACATTCCTATAGGTTCACTAATTTCAGATTGACTATCTACTTTATACTCCTGTGGAAGAACATGAAGAATTTCTTCTCCTGGTAACATTACTAATTTATGCACTTGATCTATTAGTTTTTGTATATCTTTTTGATTAATTACATTTTCAAAATCTAATCTGGTAATATAATCGTTATGTTGTAAACTTCTGATATGTTGTCCTGCAATTCCAACAATAACTTCCTTAATTTTTAATCCAGAACTATGTTCTGCTTCAGATACTGCTTCCCGTATAGATTCAATAGTTTGAGTTATATTACTTACCACTCCTATATGTACTCCTATACTTTTAGATCTACCTATTCCTAATATTTCAATTTTATTATATTCATTTCTCCTTCCTACCATAGCTACGATCTTTGTAGTCCCTACATCTAAACCTATAGCTAGATCTTGATATTCCATAGACTTATCTTTTTTTTGCTACTATTTGATTTTTATATTGTAAATCAACAATTTTATATTGATCAAGACTGATTTTATTTAGATATTGTTTATAAAATGATTTTAATTTATACAATTTGTCTTTAAAATCTTTCATATTCCCTAACATAATATAATGATTTCCTATCTTTGGAATCAAAATAAATGAATTATCTTCCTTTTTTTTTATACTAATAATTTGATTTTTCAGTAAATTATCATAATTTATAAATTCCACTAATTCTAGTAAATATTTTTTTTCTTCTTTTGAAAAAGGGCCTTTAGCTAAAATTACATTTGATGAATAAAAAGGATATATCTCTAATTCTTCAGAATCTTTTGTAAGATAAAATTCTTTTTTTCCATTTTTTATTCTTAAAATTGGTTCTTTTTGTAAAATATTTATATTAATAGTTCCATCTACACTAATAAATACCTCTGATTTTTTAATAAAAGGATAATTATTTAATTTATTCTCCATTTCCAATACACATATTTCACCAATTTTATTATCAATATTTTTATATTTATTTTTATTAAAGAGAATATTTTTAATCATTTTTTCATCCAAAAAATGTTTATTATATGCTGTATTCATAATAATAATATGTAATTTTTTAATTTTTCTGTTTCTATGCATTTTTATAGAGAAAAAAATGAGAAATGTTATAAATATTATATATAATAATAAAATAAAAATAAATAAAACTTGATTTTTTTTCATGTTTTACCATATTTTTTACATAACCATTCTTTTATAGGAATAATTAAAGTATCTATATTTCCGGCTCCTATTGTAAGAATAATGTCAAAACATTTTTTATCAAGTGTTTCTAAAACTTTAGAAATAGAAGAAATTTCTTTGTTTTTTTGTATAATTTTTACTTTTTTTAATAAAGTTATGGAATTAATATCAAAATTTTTATATTCTCTAGCTTGATAAATATCCAATAAAATTAAACTATCCAAGTTCCCTAAACTTTTTGCGAAAGATTCCTCAAAAAATTTAGTACGACTAAATAGATGTGGTTGAAATATACCTAATATAGTTTTATTTGGAAAACATTTTCTTACTGTGTTAATTAATGCATTTATTTCTGTAGGATGATGTGCATAATCATCTATATATATTTTTTTTTCTGATTTGTAATGAATGGAATATCTTCTTTCAATTCCTTTAAATAAATATAAAGCTTTTCTTATTTTTTTTTCATTAATATTTAAATAATCAGATATAGCTAATGCTGCTGTTGTATTTTTTAAATTATGAATTCCAGGAATTGGCAATGGTAAATACTTAAATATTTTTTTAGGAGTATGAAAATCAAAATACCATTTATTGTTTTTTATAGTAACATTATCTGCATAATAATGTACTTTTTTTTTTACTGAATAATAAATAGCATTTTTTACTGTAAAAGATTCTTCTTCACAAATAAAGATCTTTTTATATGGTTTCTTTATTCTATTTGAAAAATTTATATAGGCTTTTTCTAAAAATTCTTTTTTAGGATAAACATCCACATGATCTTGATCAATAGAAGTAATACAAGCTATATTTGGAGATAAATGTAAAAAAGAACGATCAAATTCATCTGCTTCAACTAAGAAAAACTTGTTTCCATTCAATATTAAATTAGATTTATAATTTTCAGATATCCCACCAATAAAAGCAGTAAAATTTTTTCCAGATACATATAAAATATGACCTAACAAACTACATGTTGTAGTTTTTCCATGAGTTCCACCTATAGCAATACAAATTGAATTTTCTGTTATTAAAGATAATAATTGTGATCTTTTTTTTATATTTTTCCCATACTTTTTTAAAAAAATCCATTGCTTATAATCCTTAGGGATTGCTGGAGTATAAACAATTAAACATTTATTAGATTTTATCCATTCTGGAATTATTTTTACATTGTCATGATAATTAATTGATATACCTTCTGATTCTAATTTTTTTGTTAAAAAGGTCTCATTTTTATCATGTCCACTAACTGTTTTTCCCATAATGTGAAAATACCTTGCTAAAGAACTCATTCCTATTCCACCTATTCCTAAAAAATATAAAAAATCAATTTTATTAATATTCATATTTTCATATTATGATTCGTAAAATTTCATTAACAATATCATTTGTAGCATTTGGTTTTCCTAATTGAATAATATTTTTAATCATTTTTTTTTTCATATTATAATCCATCATTAATTTTATGGTAGAATCTACTAATTTTTTATCTAATTCCTCATTTTTGATAATTAATGCTGCTTGTTTTTCTTCCAATACTTTGGCATTTTTATTTTGATGATCATCTGAAGACCATGGAAGAGGAATTAATATACATGGTTTTCCTATAAGACATGTTTCAGATATTGTTAATGCTCCTGCCCTAGATACTATAATATCTGCTGCAGAATAACATATAGGTATTTTATCAATAAACTCCATCAAAATAATATTTGAATGATGATATATTTTATTGTTTTTTATTTCTAAATAATCATCTTTTCCTGTTTGCCATATAAATTGTATATCCAGTTTAATTAGTTTATATAAACCTTTTTTCCATGCATTATTTATGCTTTTAGAACCTATACTACCTCCTATGGATAATATTATTGGTCTTTCTTTTTTTAAACCCAAATGTAAACAAGCTTGTTTCTTGCTAGGTAATTGTAATATTTCTGAACGAATTGGATTTCCAGTTAAAATAGTTTTTTTATTTGGAAAAAAAGGTTTTGCTTGCTCATAAGCAATGCATATTTTTCTAGCATAACGAGAAAATATTCTATTTGTTAAACCAGGAAAAGAGTTTTGTTCTTGAATTAAAATAGGAATTCTATTTTTTATAGAAGCTACCAAAGTCGGAAAGCTTACAAAACCGCCTGTACCAATTACAATATTGGGAGAAAAATTTTTAATAATCTTATTTGCCAAATAAAAACTATATATTAATTCCATACATAAAATAAATCCATATACAGAAAAAAATTTATTTTTTCCACCAGAAATATAAATTTTCTTTATAGAATATCCATATTTAGGAACTTGTAGCATTTCCATATGATTTTTAGATCCAACAAATAAAATATTAGCTTTTGGAAGTTGGATTTTAATCTCATTTGCAATAGCTATACCTGAATATAAATGACCACCACTGCCTCCACATCCAATAAGTATTTTCGGAACAATTTTATGACTCATATTTCTATTTTTCATATATTACTCTACTGACACTTAGTATAATACCAAAACTAAAAAAAGTTACCCACATTGAAGTCCCACCTGCACTAATCAATGGCAAAGTTTGCCCAGTAACAGGAAATAATCCAACTGTTATACCCATATTAATTAATGCTTGATTAATTATAGGAAATCCTACAGAAATAACTAATAAAGAACAAAAATAGTTTTCTACTTTTGTAGCTATTATTATAATTCTTAATAAAATAAGCATATATATAAATAAAAGAATTACTCCTCCAAAGATTCCATATTCTTCTATAATAATAGCATAAATAAAATCTGAAGAAGACTGGGGTAAAAAGGATTTTAATACACTTTTTCCTGGCCCTCGTCCAAATTTATTTCCTAATATAATAGCAGTTTTAGATTGTTTCATTTGATAACTATCTTCATATTTATGATATAAAAATTTTTCTATACGACTTTTCCATGTGAAGACCCTATGAATTGGATTTTTATCTCCTAATTTTATAACAGAGTAAATATATATAAACGAAAATAATATTCCCATTAATAGAATTCCTATTATACCTATAAATGGATATCCACCTATGAAAAGCAAAATTAAAACGGAAAAAAATACAATTGCTGCAGTTGAACCATTAGCAGGAAAAATCAGTCCAATAATAAGGAATATTGGTAATAATAATGGAATAAAAGAATTAATAAAAGTAAAATTTACATTCTTTTTTTGAGAAAGGAATCTGGAACAATAAATAAATAAGGACAATCCAGCAATGTTAGACGTTTGAAAAGATATATTAACTATAGGAATATATAACCATCTGGAAGCATTTACTCCATTTAATTCTTTTCCTTGAATCAAAGTTAAAATTAATAAAATAAAAACTACTGGAAGAGAATATATGGAAATATTATAAAAATATTTATAGTCTATAAACTGAGTAAATAAAAGAATAATAAAACCAATAAATAAAAAAATTGCATGTTTTAATAAATAACGAAATACTATGTTTTTTTCTCCATATGTACTTACCAGATTAGCACTTGCAGAATACACTGGTAAAAAAGAAAATATAGATAATAAGGATATAAAAGCCCATATATATCTATCTCCTCTTATATATTTATTAAGAAAAATATATATTTTTATCATGAAAAACTTTTTTTACCTCTAGTTTAAATTTATCTCCTCTTTCCTTATAATTTTTAAAAAGATCGAAACTAGAACAAGCAGGAGATAATAAAATACAGTCTCCTGGAAAGGAAAAAACATAAGCCATAATCACAGCTTCTTTCATTTTTTTTGTTTCCAATATAATATCAACAGTTTTTTTGAAAAAATTAAAAACCTTTTTATTATTTTTACCTAAACAAATTATTGTTTTTACTTTACTGTGAACTAATGAAACTAATTCATTATAATCATTTCCCTTATCTTTACCTCCTACGATCCATATAATAGGTATAGTTTTTTTTATACTGTGTAATGCATAAAAAGCAGAATGGACATTCGTTGATTTAGAATCATTAATAAATTGTATACCGTTTGTATGAAAGAATTTCTCCATACGGTGTGGAATAGGTTTAAGTTTAAATAATACAGTCTTTATATATTTTTTTTGTACATCAAAAATATTGGATACAATTAAAGATGCCATAATATTATAAAGATTATGATCTCCTTCTATAGAAATGTTTTTTATACATAAACAAAAAACTATCTCATTTTTTATATTTCTAATATATATTTTATTATCCTTTATATAAGCTCCAAAATTTAATTTTTTTTTTAAAGAAAAAGGAATACGTTTAGATTTGATGAAGTATTTCTTTAATCCATTTCTAATAAATGGATCATCATAATTATAAATGAAAATGTCTTTTTCACGTTGATACATTGCTACTCTAAACTTAGAATAAATATAACTATCAAAATTATTATATCTGTTCAAGTGATCTCTTGCAATATTTAAAATAATTGCAATGTTTGAACGAAAGTTACAACAATCATCTAATTGAAAACTACTTACTTCTAATACATAAATCTTTTTTTTTTTTAAAACTTCTTTAGAAAAACTATATCCTATATTACCTGCTAATCCTACACTTAATTTTCTATCTTGTTTAAGAATTTTGTAAATAATAGTACTTGTAGTTGTTTTTCCATTACTCCCTGTTATAGTTATTATATAAGAATTTTTTTTTATAAATTTTTTTCCAAATTCTAATTCAGATAAAATAGGTATTTTAAAAGAATTAATTTTTTTTATTAATGGAATTTTACTAGATATTCCCGGACTTTTTACTATATTTTTTGCATTTTTTACTATAAATTCTTCTGAATGACCTTTTTCTTCAAAAGGTATTTTTTTTGTTTTTAAAATTTTTTTATATCTATTTTTAATTATTCCGGAATCGGATACAAATATTTTAAATCCATTTTTTTTAGCTAGTAAAGCAGCTCCTACACCACTTTCTCCACCCCCTAATATTACAATTAATCTTTTTATCATTATTATTTATTTACAAGTAAAATCAATAATAATATAGAAAGTATTACTTGTATAATGAAAAAACGATTAAAAATTTTGTTTTCATGATACCCCAATTTTTGAAAATGATGATGAATAGGAGCCATTAGAAAAAATCTTTTTTCAATTCCGTATTTTGTTTTAAAGAATTTAAAATACAATACTTGTATAAATACTGAAAAATTTTCAATTATAAAAATTAGACCTAATATAGGTAAAAAAAATTCTTTCCTATTCATAATAGACAATGTTACAATTAAACTACCTATAGTAAGACTACCAGTATCTCCCATAAATATTTGTGCAGGATATGTATTGTACCAAAGAAAGCTTATCAAAGTTCCTAAAAAAGAAAAAGAAAAAACAATTGTCTCTTCTAAATTAGGAATATAGATTAAATGAAAAAATTTTGAAAAAATTTTATTACTAGAAATTGCAGAAAATAAAGATAATATTACAAATATAATTGTAGAAATTCCTGCTGTTAATCCATCTATTCCATCTGCAATATTAGATCCATTAGAGAAAAATATCATAATCATAACAACTATAGGAATAAAAACTATCCAAGTATATTTTTTTAGTTTATTATTATACCACCCTAATATACAAGAGTAATCAAATTCTTTTTCTTTTTTTGAGTATTTAGAAAGAAATTTTGGAATGTTTGTTGTAAATCCATTAATGTTAATGTTTTTATCATTAATATATATTATTTTTTTTCCATTTTCTTCCGTATGAAAATACATTGTAATTCCAATAAAAATACCTAATATTACTTGTCCCGATATTTTTCCTATAAAACTTAATCCTTTTTTGTTATATTTTATTTTTATGTAATCATCTATAAATCCTATAGTACCTATCCACAGCATATTAATAATTAATATAAGTATATATCTATTTTTAAATGAAGAAAACATAATTGTAGAAATCAATGTAGAAAATATAATAACAATACCTCCCATTGTAGGTACATTTGTTTTATTTTTTTCTCCAATAAGTCCAAGTTTACGAATGTTATCTATTATTTCAATTTTTTTTATGGAATTGAAATAAATAATTATTTTATAGGAAATGAAAGATATTATAAATGAGAAAAAAAAAGCCATTAAAGATCGGTAAAAAATAGTATTTGTATATAATATTTTGTATGTAAATAACGACACTTTCATTGTGTTATTTTTTATTTAAAAAATTTTTTATTATTTTTATATCATTAAAAGGATAACGGGATCCTTTTATTTCTTGATAATTTTCATGACCTTTTCCTGCTATTAAAATAATATATTTTTTATTTTTATTTGCAATTTTGATTGCAGTTTTTATAGCTTTTTTTCTACTTAAAATAGTTAATATAGGTTTTTTTTCAATATATGAACTAAAATTTTTCATATCCATAAATATTTTATATGGATCTTCTTCTCTAGGATTATCAGAAGTAAAAATAGAAATATCACATTCTTCATAAACAATTTTACCCATTAAAGATCGTTTTATAACATCTCTATTCCCTCCACATCCTATAACACAAATCAATCTTACATTTTTTTTTTTTATTTCTTTAATAGATTTTATAATTGTTTTTAATCCATTAGGATTATGAGCATAATCTACAATTACACGAATTCCTGAATTTGATAAAAATTGTTCAAAACGTCCATTTACTGGTTTAATTTCATTTATAATTTTTAAAATTTCATCTTTTTTTTTACCTAATAATATAGACGTAGCATAACTAGCTAAAATATTATATACATTAAATTTTCCTATTAAACTTGTAAATATTTTATGTCCATTAATCAAAATGGAACTCCCATAAAAATTAGTTTGTAAAATTTTTGCATTAAAATCAGCATTTTTTTTCAATCCATAAGAATATAATTTTGCTGAAATTTCTTTTATAATTTTATCATAATGTTTATCATCACAATTAATTAAAGCAAAAGATTTGTTGGGTAAACTATTGAAAAAAAACTTTTTAGTAAACAAATAATGATGAAATGATTTATGATAATCTAAATGATCATGTGTTATATTAGTAAATACACCGCCCTTAAATAACAATCCATAAATTCTTTTCTGATCAATTCCATGGGAACTGACCTCTATAAAAGCATATTTACATTTTTTTTTTATACCTAAATATAGGTATTTATTAATATCAATAATATTTGGAGTTGTATGTATAGTTTTATATTTATTGGATAATATTCTTATTTCTATTGTAGAAATAAGAATATTATCCTCTCCCATCTTATAGAATAATTGATGTAATATAGTTGCTATAGATGTTTTACCATTTGTCCCTGTAATTCCTATTAGTTTAATTTTTTTAGTTGGATTGTCATAAAAATTAGAAGATATAATCCCTAGAGATACAATAGTATTTTTAACAAGTATATATGTTATATTTTTATTAATACAAATAGGAATTTTTTCACATACAATTGTATTAGCGCCTCTTTTTATTGCTTCATTAATAAATTCATGTCCATCTGTTATTTCCCCTTTTTTTGCAAAAAACATAGAATTTTTTTTAACATTATTAGAATGTATATAAATTCCAACTATAAATTTATTAGAAATAAATCCTATTTTTTTTAGTATTGTTACATTTTTAAAAACGTTTTTCAATGTTTTTTTCATTCTTCTAGTTTTAGAAATATAACTTTATTTCTTTTTAATTTTTCTCCAGGTTTAATAGATTGATATATAACTTTTCCTATTCCTGTATATTTAACAATATATCCTTTGTTTTCAAAAATTGGTATAATTTCTTTACCTGGATATGATATAACATTAGGCATTAAACTTTTATTGAAAAATATTTTTTTGTATTCCAAAATTTTTCTTACAAAATTTTCTTTATTTTTATTGTTATCAATAAAAGTTTTTTTCTCCATTTTTTGATATATTGATTTAGCTATTTTATCAAATACTGGAACAGCTGTTTCTATTCCATAATATCCTTTTGATGGATTTGAAATTACAACAATACAAGAATACTTTGGATTTTTAGCCGGAAAATATCCTACAAATGAACTATTGTAATTCATGTATTTTTCCTTCATCCAATAATTTAATTGTGTAGTACCTGTTTTCCCGGCATATGGATATTCTGGATTATAATATTTCTTAGCAGTTCCATTTTTAACAACTCCTTCTAACATATTTTGAATTTTTTTTAGAGAAGAATGATCAGTTATAGATTTCTCTATAATTATAGGTTTTGTATATTTTTTTATGCTATTTCCTTTGTATTTTATTTCTGTTACGAATATTGGTTTTATCATTTTTCCTTCATTTGCTATGGCATTATAAAAAGTAAGTATTTGTAAAGGAGTTAATTTAACATTATACCCAAAAGTCATCCAAGGTAGTGTAATTTTATTCCAATTATCTTTTCCAGGTTTTGGTATAAATGGGATCCCTTCTCCAGGTAGGTCAATTCCTATCTTTTTATTTAGTTTCCACTTGTATAAGTGCTTAATAAATTCCGTTGGATTATTTTTATATTTATTGTAAATTATTTTCACTATTCCTACATTAGAAGAATTTTCTAGAATTTGTTTGATATTCATATTTTTATGTCCATTATAATGACTATCACGAATTACTTTCCCATTTATTTTAATAACTCCTCCTTGAAGATTAACCATCATATCTATATCTATTTTTTTATCCTCTAATGCTGCAAGAATAGCTATAGTTTTAAAAGTTGAGCCTGGTTCACTTCCTTCCCATATTGCAAAATTTCTTACATCAGAATAAGTGTTACTATTAATTTTTTCTAAATTTATTATAGCAGGTATTTTACCACTTTTTACATCCATTAAAATGACACAACCGTGATCTGCTTTAGATATGTATAATCTTTGAAGTAATGCATTATATGCTATTTCTTGTAATGATATGTCTATTGTAGAGTAAATATCTTTTCCATCTTCTGGATCTACATCATTCTTACATTTTAATGGTTTCCATATTTTATATCCAATTCTTTGTTCTAACCTTTTACCATCTTTTCCTTTTAAATATTTGCTGAAGGCTCCTTCCAATCCAATTTTTCCTCTATGATCATCATATCCAAGTGTTCTTCTTCCTATATCCTTTAATGTATATATTCTACATATTTTTTTTTCTACTATAAAACCCCCTTTTATTTTTCCTTCTCTGAAAATTGGAAAATTTTTTAATGTTTTTACATGTAAACTGTCTAAATTCTTTGCTAATAAGAAATATCTATTTTCATTATTTTTTTCATATATAAATTTTTTGTAGAAAAAGAAGAACGGTTTTTTTAATAAATATTCTAATGAATTACATAGAGATACAATATTTTTTTTAAAAAGTTTTTTAGATATTGATTTAAAGTCAATGTGAATATCATATTTTATTACAGACATAGCTAGTATTTTATTGTCTGATGAGTAAATATTTCCACGTTTAGCATGAATAAGATTAGTTCTAATTTTATTTTCTATAACAGATCTTTTATATAAGTTTGAATAATTTTGAATATGTAATAAGTTTAAAATAATTAATATAGAGATACATATGAATAAAAAACTAACTAAATATGATTTATATAATAAAATATATCTTTTTATTTTTATTTCCATATTTATTTTATCATACATACATTATTTATTAATTATTTTATTACTTTCATATTTTAATTCATATGGTGGACTATCTAAATGTTTTAACCTGTTAGATAATTTTTTTTTAAAAAAAGATTCCAATTGCATTTGTATATATTTACTGTGGATATAGGCATATTCTGATTTTAATTCTTTTATTTCTTCATTTATTTTATTCATCTTACGTATTTTATGATCCATTAGATGTGAACTAGTGATACTAATTAAGGATAATAAGGCTAGAAAAATTATAAAATTCCAACTTTTATAAGCATTTTTTTTAATTAAAAATTTTCCTTTTAGTATGTCTTTAATTGTACTTATATTATTTATCATTATATTTTTTCTGCAATTCTTAGTTTTGCACTTCTAGATTTTGAATTATTTTCAATTTCCTTTTTACTTGGTTTAAATACTTTTTTATTAATGATTTTGAATGATAGATTTTTAAAAAAATGTTTAATAATTCTATCTTCAGTAGAATGATATGATATAACTGCAATTCTGCCTTTTGAAGAAAGAATTTCATAGGATTTTAGTAAAAAATATTTTAAAATATTTATCTCATTGTTTACTTCTATTCGTATAGATTGAAACAATCTAGAGAAAAATCTTTTTCTTTTCTTGAAATTTCCTTTAATTAAAAAAAGATTCATTAATTCAAAATTAGTAATAATTTTTTTATCTTTTCTTTTTTTTATTATTATATCTGCTATTTTTATAGCATTTTTAAAATCTCCATACTCATGAAATATTTTATAAAGTTTTTGTTTAGAACTTTCATTAACAACATTTTGAGCAGAATAAGGTAGGTCTTGATTCATTCTCATGTCAAGAATACAATGTAACTTATAAGAAAAACCTCTTTTTGGATTTGATAACTGAAAAAAAGAACATCCTAAATCAATCAATATTCCTGATATTTTTCCTATTATTTTTTTATTTAAAATATCTTTAATATTAACAAAATTGTTGTGAAATAAATGTAATCGGGGATCTTTAATAAGATTACTTTTTATAGCATCTTTATCCTGGTCAATAGCAATTAATTTTGCATTTATATTTAATTTTTTAAGCATATATGATGAATGACCACCACCTCCAAACGTAGCATCTATATATATTCCATTTTTATCAGTAAGTAAATTATTTACACTTTTTTTTGTAAGTACTGGTTTATGAAAATATTTTATAATCATTTTTTTTTCTTCTTTCATATATGAAAAAATTTTTAATTATACAATAATCATAAATAATGTTTATATTTTTATATTATAAATTGTATTTTGTGTTTTTGGTTGTGTTATTGATTGTTGGTATTATATTTGGTATTATAATTAATTATGATTATACATATAACCTTTAACCTTATAAAGAATCCCAAAATATGATAATTATGGGATTATATTAATATAAAATAACATAAAAATTTAATTTAATATTTATTATTTTTATTATTATTGTATTTAATGATTATTTTATTTACAATTTATAATTATTCATGTTATATTAATTAATAAATTAATAATTAAAATTATTAAAAAAAAATGAATAATATTAGTTCATTTCAAATCCTACTATGTATATTTGACCATTTTGTTTAAAAACTTTTATTGTTACATCTCCTGAATAACCTTTTAAAACATTATTAACATCAATTGGCTTTTCCATATTTTTTCCATTAATAGATAATATTACATCTCCTTCTTCTATTCCTAGAGTACTTAATCTTCCACTTATTATTTCTTTAACTAAAATTCCATAATTAATTCCCAAATCTTTTTTATCTTTTAAAGAAATTTTTTCAAATGTTGCTCCTAAAATCTTAGATAGGAACATTTCTTCTTTTTTTCTTATTTTGGTTTTTCCTTGGAGATCTTTTAAGATAACATTAAAAATTTTATTATTTTCATTTCTATTAATCACTATTTTTATTTTATCTCCAGGATGTTTTGTTCCTATTATAAATGATAAATCTGCAATACCTTTTATTAATACTCCATCTATACTCTTTATTATATCTCCTGATTTTAGACCTGCATCACTTGCTCCACTTCCATCAAGTATTTCTATAATTAAAAATCCAGGTTGTGGTTTAATTTTTTTATTTGTTTTTATATTGAAATTTTTTAAATTAAAAGAATCTACTATTGATAAATCCATTCCCCTAATTCCTAAAAATGCACGTTGTACTTTCCCATATTTTTTAATATCTTGTATTACTTTTGCTACAAGATTAGAGGGAGCTGCAAAACTATATCCTATAAAATTTCCTGAAGAAGATGAAATAGCAGTATTTATTCCGATTAATTCTCCATTTGTATTTATTAATGCTCCACCACTGTTACCAGAGTTAACAGCAGCATCAGTTTGAAAAAAAGATTCAATAGCTGATTGATTATCTTCCCTTAAAATTCCTAAACTTCTATTTTTTGCACTAATAATTCCTGCAGTTACTGTGGAATTTAGATCAAATGGATTTCCAATTGCTAATACCCACTCACCTACTTTTACTTTATTAGAATCTGAAAAATAAATGAAAGGGAGATTTTTTTCATTTATTTTTAGTAAAGCTACATCTGTACTAGGATCAGTTCCTACTAATTTTGCATTATATGATCTTTGATCATTAAGTGTGACTTCTATTTTTTCAGCATCTTTTATAACATGGTTATTAGTTACAATATATCCATCTGGAGATATTATTACTCCTGATCCATGAAGTCCTGTAATATCATTTTTTTGATGTTTTCTTTCTCTGTTTCCAAAATTATCTGGAAAACCAAAAAAGAAATCAAATGGATCAGTGTTACTATTGTTGTTATATTTTCTTGAATAATTTTTTATATTAACTACTGCATGTATAGTTTTTTCTACAATTGTTGTAAAATCAGGATATTTTGTATAATTATTCCATGAAGTCTCTGATGATGTTAATTTATTTTTTGAAATAGGATGAGATGAAGAATATAATGGAAATCTAGAAATTTCTTCTTTATAATATTTACTATATGCAGCAATGCTAATTATTGAACTAACAAAACTACTAAGTATGATATAAAATACTATTTTTTTATTCATAAGAAAATACAAATTTTATACTTAAAAATTAAACTTAAAAACAAATATAGTGTAAAAATATTATAAGTATTACTGTATTATAATTTATAATTTATAGTTTTATAGAATAAAAAAATAAAAAATGTTAAATTCATTATTTTATGATTATTAAAATATGAAATTTAATTTTTTTAAATTAAACGGAACAGGTAATGATTTTATTTTAATAGATGAAAGAAAATATGAAATTAAAGATAAAAATCATTTTTTATTAAAGAAATTATGTAATAGAAATTTTGGAATTGGAGCAGATGGAATAATTATAATTAAAAAAGATTATGAATATGAAAGTGATTTTTATATGAAGTATTATAACTCCAATGGAAAGGAAAGTACAATGTGTGGAAATGGAGGAAGATGTGCTATTTTTTTCTGTAATAAATTTGGTGATTATAATAATGAAAAAGAAAAAAAAGAATTTTACTTTAGATCAATAGTAGGATGTCATCATGGTTTTACTAAAGGTAATAACTTAGTATCCATAAGATTAATAGATTTAGAAAAAAACAAGATAAAAATTAATTCAGATTATGTTTTCTTAAATACTGGATCCCCTCATCATATTTATTTTATAGATAAAAATAAAAAAAAACTAGAAAAAATCAATGTATATGAGGAAGGAAAAAGAATTAGATATGGTTCCCCTTATTTTAACAAAGGTGTAAATGTTAACTTTGTTCAAATAATTAATAATAATACTGTAAAAGTACGTACTTATGAACGTGGAATAGAAAATGAAACTTTATCTTGTGGAACTGGTGTAGTAGCATCAGTAATCGCGGCTTATGAAAAAAAAAAAATAAACACTGTAAAAAAAATTATAGTAAAGACTATGGGAGGTGATTTACTGGTATCTGTTGATAATGAAACAAATAAAAAATATGAAAAAATTTATTTGACTGGAAAAGTTAATTTTGTATTTAAAGGACTTTATTACGAAATATAAACAATATGAAAAAAAATTATTTAATTGATTCAGAATCTTTTGAGTTTATTGAAAATTATTTAAATAGTTTTTCACCATCAGGTGAAGAAAATCAAGGACAAAAAATATGGATGGATTATATTAATTCTTACGTAGAGAAAATAAATGTAGATTTATTCGGTACAGCAGTAGGAGTTATAAATTCAGATAATTCATATAAATTGGTTATTGAAGCACATGCTGATGAAATATCGTGGTATGTAAATTATATAACAAAAGATGGTATTATCTATGTATCTCGTAATGGAGGTTCAGATCATCAAATTGCTACATCTAAAAAAGTAGTAATACATACAGAAAAAGGTATAATATATGGAGTATTTGGATGGCCTGCAATTCATACTAGAAAATCTTTTGAAGAAAAATATCCTAAAATAGAAAATATTTTTGTTGATATAGGAGTATCAAGTAAAGAAGAAGCCATAAATATGGGAGTTCATGTAGGATGTATTATTACTTATCCTGATAAATTTTTTGTTATGAACAACAATTATTTTGTTTCTAGAGCATTAGATAATAAAATAGGAGGGTTTATTATTGCAGAAGTTGCTAGATTAATAACTAAAAACAATGTTAATTTAAAATATGGGTTATATGTTGTAAATTCTGTTCAAGAAGAAATTGGACTAAAAGGTGCAAAAATGATTTCTAGAAATATTAAGCCTAATGTAGCTATTGTTACAGATGTTACACATGATACTTCAATTTCTATGATTGATGAAAAAATTGAAGGAGATATAAAATGTGGATTAGGACCTGTTATTGTGTATTCTCAATCTATAAAAAGAAAAATTCGTAATTTTATTATTGAAACTGCTAATAACAATAAAATAGAATTTCAACGTTTAGTAACATCTAGATTAACAGGAACTGATGTTGATGCTTTTGCTTATTCAAATAAAGGGGTCTTATCTGCTTTAATATCACTTCCACTTAAATATATGCATACTACAGTAGAAATGGTTCATAAAAGAGATGTTGAGAAAACTATATCATTAATTTTTGAAACTTTATTAGAAATTAATAGAAATTTTGAAAATTTTTTCATTACCTAAATTTGAAGTGAATAATATCACCATCATTAATTAATGATTTTTTTCCTACTATAAGTATTTTTCCTAATGTTTTTATTTTTTCTTTTGATTTGTATGTAATGTAATCATTATAGTGTATAATTTCAGCTTTTATAAATCCTTTTTGTATATCTGTATGAATATAAGAAGATGCTTCATAAGCAGTACATGGAGTTGGAACTATCCATGATCGAATTTCATTTTTTCCTACTGTAAAAAAATTTTGTAAATGTAGTAAGTTTTGTATTTTTTTCATTATTTTTTCTATGTCATGTGGGGTAACATTTTTTAAAGGAAAAACATAAAGATCTGAATTTTGTTTTTCTATTATTTTTTTTATATCTTCTATATAAAAAATAGTTTTTTTATTTAATTCTGAGATATTATATATGTAAAGTATTGGTTTTATAGTTAATAACTGCAACCTGTTTGCATATTCTTTTTCATATTCTTTAGTAAATGGGTATGATCTAATATTTTGTCCTTTTTTTAAAAAAGATATAATATTTTTCAAAAAATTTTTATATTCATATAATTGTTTTTTTTTATAAATTTTTTTTAAAGTATTTTCCACAGTTTCTAAATCTTTTAACTGTAATTCCATATCTACAATTTCCTTATCTCTAATAGGATCTACCGTCCCTTCTACATGAGAAATTTCTGTATTATCAAAAAATCTTATCATATGAATTATTACATTAATTTCTCTTATATGAGATAAAAATTTATTTCCTAAACCTTCTCCCTTATGAGCTCCTTTAATTAATCCAGCTATATCTATTATTTTTATTTCAGATGGAGTAATTTTAGTAGAATTTACTATATTGTTTAGTACTTTTAATCTATTATCTGGAATCTTTATAATTCCATAATTAGGTTCTATAGTACAAAATGGAAAATTTTCTGATAGTACTCTAGAATTAGAAATAATATTAAAAAATGTAGATTTTCCAATATTAGGAAGACCAATAATTCCACATTTCATGATTTAATTATTTTTTTTCAATTAATTAATTAAATTAATTGAAAATTTGATTATAATTATATATGTGTGAAGAAAAACAATTTCCATTTTGGGAACATATTGAAGAACTTAGAAAACATATTATACATTGTTTTTTTGCTATTGTTATTACTACAATTGTTTTAATGAATAATAAAAACATTATATTTGATAGTATCATCTTCGGTCCAGCTAAAAAAGATTTTATTACTTATCGTTTATTTTCTAATTTTACAAGAAATTTTTTAGGATTTAATTTTAAACCTATCTTATTTTTATCTAAAAACTTGGAAATTCAAAATAGGAAAATATTTGGGCAATTTAATACATACATATTTACTTGTATTATAGGTGGAATAATTTTATCATTTCCATATATTTTATATGAGTTTTGGAGGTTTGTAAAACCTGCACTTTCTAAAAAAGAGAAAAAATATTCTAAAGGAATTATAGGGATAATATCACTATTATTTATTAGTGGGGTATTATTTGGATACTATATATTATTTCCATTTTTAATTAATTTTGGATATTTTTTCAAAATTAGTTCATTACCTAAAAATATTTTTGATTTATCTGATTATATTTCTTTGATTATATATTCTGTTTTTTCTATGGGTATTATTTTTTTATTTCCATTTTTCATATTTTTTTTATCTAAAATAAAAATAATATCTTATATTTTTTTAAAAAAAAATAGAAAGTATGCTATACTTATAATGTTAATTATTGCTTCTGCAATTACTCCTGGAGATATTTTAAGTACAATTATAGTTTTTGTTCCTCTTTTAATTTTATATGAAATTAGTATATATATTTCTTATTATGCAATAAAAAAATAAAAAAACAAACCTCTAGTTATAAAATAAACAAGAGGTTTAATATTATTTTATTTATGTACATTATGTACAATATATTTTACTTTATTTGTTTTTTTTTGTTTTATTATTTGTATCTGTTTTTTTTGTTATAGTTTGATTTTTATTTTTGTTGTTTTTGTTGTTATTACTACTACTTATTTTTTTTTCTTTAGTATTAGTAGTTATCTTTCTATTTTTTTTAGTTATTACTCTACTTCTTACTCTTCCTCTAACTATATTTTTTCTTCTTCCTCTAACTACATTTTTTCTTCTTCCTCTAACTACACTTTTTCTTCTTCCTCTAACTATACTTTTTCTTCTTCCTTTGACCACACTTTTTCTTCTTCCTCTAACTACACCTTTACCTCTTCCTCTAACTACACCTTTACCTCTTCCTCTAACTACACTTTTACCTCTTCCTCTAACTACACTTTTACCTCTTCCTCTAACTATATTTTTACCTCTAACTACACTCTTACCTCTTCCTCTAACTACACTTTTACCTCTTCCTCTAACTACATTTTTACCTCTTCTTCTAACTACATTTTTACCTCTTCTTCTAACTGGTGTTTTTCTTCTAACTGGGACTCTTTTTCTAACTGGTGCTTTTCTTCTAACTGGAGTTCTTCTTCTAACTGGTACTTTTCTTCTAACTAGTGCTTTTCTTCTAACTGGTGCTTTTCTTCTAATTTGTGCTTTTCTTCTAACTGGTGTTTTTCTTCTAACTGCTGATTTTCCTCTAATTGAGACTCTTCCTCTAACTGGGGCTCTTCCTCTTCCTCTAACTGGGGCTCTTCCTCTTCCTCTAACTGGGGCCCTTCCTCTTCCTCTAACTGGGGCCCTTCCTCTTCCTCTAACTGGGGCTCTTCCTCTTCCTCTAACTGGGGCCCTTCCTCTTCCTCTAACTGGGGATCTTCCTCTTCCTCTAACTGTAGCTCTTCCTCTTCCTCTAACTGGAGCTCTTCCTCTTCCTCTAACTGGAACTCTTCCTCTTCCTCTAACTGGAACTCTTCCTCTACTACTTTTAGTTTTAATTCCTTTAGGTGTTTTATTTTTAGAACTTATTACTTTATTCTTTCCTTTATTTACATTAGAAATATTTTTTGGAATATTTTTATTTGATATTATTACTCCTTTTCCTTTAGCTTTAGGTTTAATAATTTCTTTAACTATTGTTTTTTTTACATTAGTATTTAGAATAGATGGGATAGTTTTCCCATTTGGAATTATAGTAGGAATATTTTCATTTATAGAAGGAGTAAAATTAAATGTTGTACTATTTTTAGTTGGGACAG
This sequence comes from Blattabacterium cuenoti, assembly GCF_014251275.1. Taxonomy (GTDB): domain Bacteria; phylum Bacteroidota; class Bacteroidia; order Flavobacteriales; family Blattabacteriaceae; genus Blattabacterium; species Blattabacterium cuenoti_AG. The sequence continues at coordinate 232,465 of NZ_CP059183.1, read as the reverse complement.
TAGGATTTTTTTTAACATAAACAGATTCTGGACAACCTTGAAATTCTTTTAATCCATATGTTTTTGGACATAAATCATCTTTATCTAAAACGCCATCTTTATCTATATCTGAATTTAAGTTAATTATTTCATTATTGTTTTTACTATTGATAATATTATTATCATCACTATTTTCATTATCAATTATTACCTTATTTTTATCTCTTGAATTTTTATTATCATTATTACAACAATTAACGTTACTATTATTAGTATTAGTAGTATTAGTATTAGTATTTAATATTTTAGTTTTAGAAATAGATTTATTCTTTTTATTAGTAGTAGTTTTAGTTTTTTTAGATTTTCCTTTATTACTGTGAATAACAGAATGTTTATGTTCATATTTATTATCAATTGAACTTACTTTTTTGTTTTTATTTTTTTTATATAATATGTTAGTATTTCTATTTTTTATTATATCATCTATATCATGTAAACTACCAAAACGGAAAATTAATCCAATATTGTGTTTCCAAAAATCTAAATAATTTGGAGATTTATTTTCAAATACATGATTATATGTACTTTGTAAATTCAATCCTAAATTTGGAATCATCCAAAAATTTACACCTAATCCTCCATCTACTACAGCAAAGTTTTTATTTTCAGTTTTAAATAGATGTTTTTCTGAAATTGATAATTCTTTATCTACATATTTATTAAATTTGTGATAACCTCCACCTATTCTAATATAAGGATCAATTTTATGGTTTGGATATACATGGAAGGTTACACCTTTAGTAAGGTTAATAAATAAAGAATCTTCTATATCCCATCTTCGATTATCTACCAATCCTAATGATGCATCTAAGCAAATTCCAACATATTTGTTTATATCATATCCTAATCCAACATTTGAAATTACTGGATCAATACTATGGTACTTTTTATCAAAATTACCTTTAAAAGGCGAATTAGTAGGAAAATAATTTACATCATGTGTTCCTAATCGCAAATACAAATTTTCTTCAGATTCTTTTTCTTTCGAATTAGAAAAAACAGAACTAGAAGAAAAAAAAGTAAATAACAAAATAATAATAAAAAAATTCATGTTTTTCATAAAACTATAATTTCTTTAAACTTCTCTAATAAATAAATATAAATAAAATAGTAATCTAGTAATCGATTTTGTTTAAAAAAATAAAATAAAATTTTTCATTAACATTACATATTATTCATTACTTTATTTTATTTTTTTGTTTATTGATTTAATACAATTGATACAATAAATAATTTTTTTTTCTTTATACTTTTTTAAATTTTTGAATACGAACAAATATATATAATTAATTAAATTAATTAAACAAAATTTAATTAAAAAATTGTTTCATTTCTCTTGTTAAATATTTTTTCTTTAAAATTTCACGTTTATCATAATCTTTTTTACCTTTTGCTAAAACTATTTTCATTTTTATATAACCTTTTTTACTAAAAAACAATTCTATTGGTATTATAGTTATTCCTGGATTTATTAATTTTTTATTAATTCTAATCAATTCTTTTTTATTTAATAATAATTTTCTAATTCTGTTTGGTTCATGATTATTGATCTTTCCAAATTCATATTCAGCGATATACATATTTACTGAAAATAATTCTCCATTTATTATTTTACAAAAACTTTCTGTTATATTTACTTTTTTTTTCTTTATAGATTTTACTTCTGTTCCAAGTAATTCAATCCCAGCAACATAATATTCTAAAAAATGATATTTAAATCTTGCTTTTCTATTTACTATTAGTATACTAATACTCATAATTAATTATTAATTTTGTTTTTTTAAAATAATTATATAATTAATCTAATTAATTATTTTAAAACAAAAATAAAATAAAATGAATGTAAGTTATTTAAATGATTTATGCTGTCAAATACGTAGAGATATATTAAGAATGGTTAATGATGCAAAATCTGGACATCCAGGTGGATCTTTAGGATGTGTAGAATATTTTGTTGCATTATATAAAAAAATTATGAATTATAATCCAAAAAAATTTACTATGAAGGGAAAAGGAGAAGATCTATTTTTTTTATCTAACGGACATATTTCACCAGTATACTACAGTATATTAGCTCGTACAGGTTTTTTCTCAGTTAAAGAACTTTCTTCTTTTAGAAAATTAAATTCTCGTTTACAAGGACATCCTTCTGTCAATAAAAATTTACCTGGTATACGAATTTCTTCTGGATCACTTGGACAAGGGATGTCTGTAGCTATTGGTTCCGCTTTAGCAAAAAAATTAGAAAGAGAGTTTGATTCATTAGTTTATAGTTTACATGGAGATGGTGAATTAAATGAAGGACAAATTTGGGAAGCAGTATTGTATGCTGGATCTAGAAATATAGATAATTATATTGCAACTGTAGATTATAATGGACAACAAATAGATGGATCAACAAATAAAGTTTTACCTCTTGGAAATCTTAAAAAAAAATTTGAATCTTTTGGATGGGATGTAATAGAAGAATTAGAAGGAAATAACATTGTAAGTGTAATTAATGTTTTAAAAAACGCAAGAAAAAGAACAAAAAAAAACAAACCAGTTATTATAATATTGTATACAAAAATGGGATATGGAGTTGATTTTATGAGTAAAGATAATACTTGGCATGGAAAATATCCTAATGAAGATGAATTAAAAAAAGCTCTTAAACAATTACCTGAAAGTTTCTTAGGGGACTATCCAATAAAAAAAAATTTATAATATGAAAATATACAAAAGTTTTGAATTAAAAGAAACAAGAGCAGGATTTGGAAAAGCTTTAACTTTTCTAGGTGAAAAAAATAGAAGAATTGTTGCTTTATGTGCAGATCTGACTAATTCTTTATTTATGAATGAATTTTCAAAAAAATATCCTGAACGATTTTTTCAAATTGGAATAGCAGAAGCAAATATGATTGGTATAGCAGCGGGATTGAGTATTGCAGAATATATTCCTTTTGTTGGAACATTTGCAAATTTTGCAACTTCTAGAGTATACGATCAAATTAGACAATCTATTTCTTATTCTAATAAAAATGTAAAAATATGTGCTTCTCATTCTGGATTAACTTTAGGAGAAGATGGTGCTACTCATCAAAGTTTAGAAGATATAGGATTAATGAAAATGTTACCTGGAATGACTGTTATTAATACTTGTGATTATAATCAAACATATGCAGCAACAATAGCTATATCTGTATTTTCAGGCCCAATATATTTACGATTTGGGCGCCCTAAAGTAACAAATTTTACAGACAAAAATCAAATATTCGAAATAGGAAAAGCTATAGTTTTAACAGAAGGTAAAGATGTAACTATTGTTAGTACAGGTCATTTAGTTTGGGAAGCACTGGAAGCTTCTAAATTATTATATGAAAAAAAAGGAATTGAAAGTGAAGTAATAAATATACATACTATTAAACCATTAGATGAATCTACAATATTAAAATCTATTAATAAAACTAAATGTATTGTAACTGCTGAAGAACATAATTATTTTGGAGGATTAGGTGAAAGTATTGCAAGAATTTTGACAACTAATAATTGTTGTATCCCCCAAAATTTTGTTGCAGTTAATGATACTTTTGGAGAAAGTGGAAAGCCCCTAGAACTATTAAAAAAATATAATATTGATCGTAATGCTATAATAGATAATGTAAATATTGTTTTGGAAAGAAAAGAAAAAATAAAAAAATTATAATATAAAACTATAGTAAAAAAAATAATACTATACTATAACTATATAACTAGTAATAGTATATAATTTAAAATTAACGTAATACTAAATACTATATGTATTCTTATATTAATGTTTGCAAAAAAACTGATAATTTACATGGTTCTATATATATAACCGGTTCAAAAAGTATCTCTAATAGACTTTTAATTTTAAAAGCTATTTATGGAAACGATATTTATATAGATAATATTTCAGATTGTGATGATACAAATATTTTGAAAAAAAGTTTAATTAGCACTTCAAATATATTGGATATAAATCATGCTGGAACTGCAATGCGCTTTTTAACTTCTTATTTATCTATACAAGAAAAAAAAGAAGTCATTCTAACTGGATCAAATAGAATGAAAGAAAGACCAATTTCTGTTCTTGTAGATTCTTTAATAAAATTAGGAGCTAAAATTGATTATTTAGAAAAAATAGGTTTTCCTCCAATTAAAATATTTGGAAAAAAAATATTAGGAGGTAAAATTACAATAGATGCAAAAATAAGTAGTCAGTATATTAGTTCTTTAATGTTAATAGCTAGTAAATTTGAAAATGGATTAAAAATATTTTTAGAAAACCACATAACATCTCTTCCTTATATAAAAATGACATTTGATTTATTAATATCTTCAGGCATTATAGCAACTTGGACAAACAAAATGATTCATATTTATCCAGGAAAGAAAATTGGTAAAAAATATTTCAAAGTAGAATCTGATTGGAGTTCTGCTTCATATTATTATTCTATGGTAAGTATTTCTAAAAATAGTAATGTTACTTTATATTCATATAATAAAAAAAGTTTACAAGGAGATAAAATGATTTCCACTATATATAAAAAATATTTTGGAATATCAACTATATTTAATAATAATGAAATAAAATTGGTAAAAAATATTAATTTTTATCATAAAAAATATATAGAATTAAATTTAAATGAAACACCTGATATTGCACAAACTATTGCAGTTACTTGTGCTTCCCTCGGAATAAAATGTAAATTAAAAGGATTAGAAACTTTAAGAATCAAAGAAACGGATAGATTAGAAGCTTTGAAAAAAGAACTACTAAAATTTGGAATTATAACAAACATTACAAATTATGATTTTGAAATTAAAGATTTTTATAAAAATTATAAAGAAAAAAAATTACCTATAGAAGTTAAAACATATCAAGATCATAGAATGGCTATGTCTTTTACAACTTTTGCATTATGTTGTTTTTCTTTAAAAATAGAAGAACCATATGTAGTAAATAAGTCGTATCCTAATTTTTGGAAAGATTTAAAACATTTAAGTTTTTCAATTACAATGTAATGTATAAATTTTACCATAAAAAAAATATTATTTTTTTTTTTAAAAAAAATACTTAATTTGTATTTTGTAACTATTGGCCCATTCGTCTATTGGTTAGGACCTCAGGTTTTCATCCTGGAAAGAGGGGTTCGATTCCCCTATGGGCTATATAAATATAAAATAGTATTATAAAAAATTAATTTGTACTTATAATGGCAAACCACTTATCTTCTTTTAAGAGAATTAGACAAAATTATGTAAGGCGATTACGTAATAGATATGTACATAAAAGTACAAAAACAGCTATAAAAAAATTATTACAGAATAAAAATAAAAAAGATTTGCATTTAGTAATATCTATGATCGACAAACTATCTAAAAAAAAAATTATTCATATTAATAAAGCTTCCAGATGGAAAAATAAATTATTAAAAAAACTTTCTTTATAATATAATTTTATTTTTATTGTTACTATTTCTATCATATTATTGTAGTGTTTGTTATATTATTGCATGTTATCTAAATAATACACAATTTTTTATTACTTATGATGTATAATGAAAAATAGCTATCCTATAGGAATTTTTGATTCTGGAATAGGAGGTCTTGTTATAGCTAAAGAAATAAAAAAACAAATGCCAAATGAGAATATTATTTATTTTGGAGATACTAAAAATATGCCATATGGAGAAAAATCTAAAAAATTCATTATAGAAAAATCCATTAAAATGGTATCTTTTCTTTATGAAAAAAAATGTAAAGCCATAGTAATAGCATGTAATTCAATTACTTCTAACGCTTTAGAAATTATTAAAGAAAAATTTAAAAAAAAAATATTAATTTTCGATGTTATAAATCCAGTAATAAAAAATAAAATTTTTTTTTCTTTTAAAAGAATAGGAATAATTGGAACTACAGCAACCATAAATTCAAATTTTTATATTAAAAATATAATAAAATATTATCATCATTTAAACATTATTTCAATATCAATCCCATTTCTAGCTCTTTTAATAGAAAAAGGAACAAATATAAAAATAATGAATTTTTTTTTAAAAAATTATTTAAATACTCTAAAGTCAATAGATGCCTTGTTATTAGCTTGTACTCATTATTTATTTATTAAACAAGAATTTGAAAAATTTTATCATGGAAAAGTCCATTTAATTGATATACAAACTATAGTAGTAAAAGAAATAAAAAAAAAATTGTATGATAAAGATATGTTATGCATAACTCCTATATCTTTATGGAAAGAAAAAATAATATTTTATACGTCTAGTTCTATTCCTTGTTTTTTTTATAAAAAAGTAAAGTGTCTTTTTGGAAAAAATGTATTTATAAATATTCATGTAATTTAGTTTTTTCTGAGTTGGGCATCAATTACAGCTATAGTAGATAGATTTACAATTTCTTCTATACTAGATTGCATTTGCATTACATGAACTGGTTTTCTCATTCCTAGCATTACAGGTCCTATTATCTTAACATCTCCTAACCCTCTAATAAATTTATATGTTAAGTTTCCTGATTCAAGATTAGGAAAAATAAATATATTTGCTTTTTTCTTTACAAGTTTTGAAAAAGGAAACTTACTAGATAATAAAAATTCATTTAAAGCAAAATCAGGTTGTAACTCTCCATCTACTATAAGATTAGGATATTTTTTATGCAAGAATGAAACTGTTTTTGACATTTTACATGATATTTTTGAATTTGAAGAAAAATTTTGAAAAGAAAGCATTGCTATATGTGGTTCTATATCAAACCATTTTACTACACTAGCTGCCATAATGGCTATTCTTGCTAATTCTTCACTATTAGGATCTGGTATTACAGCTGTATCTGCTAAAAATAATGGCCCCTTTTTAGATAGTAAAATCATCATACCTGCTATTTTACGAATTGAATTTGAACTACCTATAACTTCTAACATAGGACGTAAACTTAATGAAAAATTCCTAGAGTAACCTGTAATTACTGCATCTGCTTCTTTTTGATCAACCATCATTGCACCAAAATAGTCAATAGTCCTCATACGTATTTTAGAATCATATAAAGTTATACCTTTTCTATTTCTTTTTTTCCAAAACATTGTTGCATAACATTCTACTTTTTTTCTATTTTCTTCTTTTTCCGGATCTATAATGTTTAGTTCAATGTTTAATTTATTTTCTTTTATTATTTTTTTTATACGTGTTTCGTTCCCTAAAACTATAGGATCATGAATAATACCTTCTTCGTTAAGAATTTGTACTGATTTAATAATATCATATTCTTCTCCATTACAAAACACAATTTTTTTAGGATCTGTTTTTGCCCTATTTTGAATCATTCTAAGAATTTTACTTTCAAAACCCATTCTATCAAGTAATTTTTCTTTATATGAATTCCAATCTAATATAGGATTTTTTGCTACTCCAGATTCCATAGCGGCTTTAGCAACAGCTGGGGATACACGGGATATCAATCTATTATCAAAAGGTTTTGGAATTATATATTCTTTTCCAAAAGAAATATTTTTTTTATTATAAACAATATTAACCTGTTCTGGAACAGTTTCTTTTGCTAAAGATGCTATTGCATGTATAGCAGCTAATTTCATTTCATCGTTAATAACACTTGCTTGTACATCCAATGCTCCTCTAAATATATAAGGAAATCCTAATACATTGTTAACTTGATTAGGATAATCACTTCTTCCAGTTGCCATAATTATATCTGGACGTATTTTTACTGCTAAATTGTAATCTATTTCTGGTTCAGGATTAGCCATAGCAAATACAATAGGATTTTTTGCCATACTCTTTAACATTTTAGTAGTAAGGATCCCACCTGTAGATAAACCAATAAATACATCTGCATTTTTAATTGCCTGTTCTAATCTTTGTATTGGATAAACATTTACACAAAATTCTTTTTTTTCATCATTTAAATCATTTCTAGAAAAGTGTAATAATCCTTTACTATCAAACATAAGAATATTTTTACGATTAACTCCAAGTTTTTTATATATTCTTGTACAAGAAATAGCTGCAGCACCAGCTCCATTAACTACCACTTTAATATTATTAATGTTTTTTTTTACATAATAAATTGCATTTAATAATGCTGCTCCTGAAATAATAGCAGTTCCATGTTGATCATCATGCATTACTGGAATTTCTAATTCTTCTTGTAGTCTTCTTTCTATTTCAAAAGCTTCTGGAGCTTTAATATCTTCTAAATTAATACCTCCAAAAGTAGGAGATAATGATTTTACTATTTCTATAAATTTATCTGTATTAGATTCATTAATTTCAATGTCAAATACATCAATATCAGAAAATATTTTAAATAAAAGGGCTTTACCTTCCATTACTGGTTTAGATGCTAAAGCCCCTATATTTCCAAGACCTAATACTGCAGTTCCATTAGTAATAACTGCTACAAGATTTCCTTTAGAAGTGTATTTGTATGCATTTATAGGAGAAATAGCAATTTCTTTACATGGTTCAGCAACTCCTGGAGAATAAGCAAGAGATAAATCTCTTTGATTATCATATTTTTTTGTGGGTGAAATTTGTATTTTTCCTGAAGGAAATTCACTATGATAATTCAACGATTCTTCACGAAGATTGTTTATTTTTTTCTTCATAATTTAAATAATATTTTCGTATACTTTTATTTCCAAAATAAATCTTTTTCAAAAAAATATTTTCTATCCGATACAAATCTAATTATCAATTTATAATATCCTTTTTTCAATTCATTTTTTGAAATAAATAACCTCTTTTCAAAAAATTTAATAAAGTAAAAATTTTTTTTAATATCTAGTTTATTAGAAGAAAATCTTAGTAAAGTTAAAACTCCATGTACAACATTTCCTTTATCTAAAGGAAATGTTGTAATAATACCATTTTTTGAAATAAGGACTTTTATTCTATTAGGGAATTTAATTGTATTTTTTTTCTCATTTATTATTTCTTGATATTTAATTTCTTCTTTGTAATATTCGTTTGATATCAATTGACTTTTTACATTTGGAAAAATAATTGGTAAAATAAAAGCTATGAATACAACAAAAATTATAAATAAGATAATGGATAATGTTACTCCTATAAACCAATTAAATTTTATCCTCATAATTTTATATTCCTTTACTCCATTCTAAAATTTTTTCTCCTTGAGGAGATTTATGTATTAATGGTTTTTTATCTATTCTATTTATAAAATAAACATAACTCGATATTTTTTCAATATCATTTCCTTTTATTTCTTTCGATTTTCCAAAAGGGCGCATAGCGGGATTTTTTTCACTTCCATTCCATATTATATAAAATATATTTTTATACAAATCTTTTTCTACTTTATTTATCCAGTATTCATCTGTTAAGTTTGGGCCTATGTTCCCACTTCCATCTGATTTATGACAAGTAGCGCAATTTTCTTTAAAAAGTAATTTTCCGTCATTTACTAAATATTTTTTAAAAATAGAATTTTCTATTGTCGCTTGAGGAACATTTTTTTCAAAAATTTCTATTTCTTTTAATTGTTTTCTATAAGAAATATCATATTCTTTATATGGATTTGAAAAATCCATAAATAAATAAGAAAAAAAATAAATACTAGAAAAAATAAAAGTAGTATAAAAAAGATGTATCCACCAAATTGGTAATTTATTATCTAATTCTATAATTACATCAAATCCATGGTCTATTTTTTTAATTTCTTTATTTATTTTTTTAGGATCAAAAAAAATAAATTTGTAAAGAGAATAAAAATAATTCCCCTCTTTTTTTTCTAAAATGTTCTTTCTTTCTTTATAAGAGAAAGATTTTAATCTAATTTTAAAAATTAAATTATTTATAGATTCTAAAACAATTAATAATATTGTATTTATTAAGAAAAAATATATAGTTATAGGATGAGTTATATAATTTATATGATCATAACTTTTTAAAAAAGTATAAAATATAAACCATATAACAGATAAAATAAAAGGTATTATTATAAAATAAGGAATTTTATACCTATTCATATGTTAATAATATGTATTATTTTTTTTCTTTATCATTTAAAGGTAGAAAACTTATTTTTTTATAAAATTTTTTTTTTTTTGAAAAAACAAAAAATATTATAAAAAAAAATGATATAAAAAAAATTACTAATATAATTGATTGAAAAATTCCTATATTTTTTTCTATTTTTAAATAATTTTTTAAAAAACTCATTAACTAATTTTTATTAAAAGATTTTATATCTTTACCTAAACGTTGTAAATAAGAAATCAATGCTATAATTTCTCTTTTTTCTAATGGAATAAATTTTTCTTTTTCTGTTATTTTTTGTTTTTTTATCTCTTCTTTTAAATTTGGATATTCTTCATATATTTCAAGAACTATTTTTTTTGCTTGTTCATCCATATTTTTATTAATATTTTTTATATATTCCATTGTATATGGAACACCTAATTTAATCATAGCTTTTATCTTTTTTTCTGTATTATATCTATTTAATTTATTGTAAATTATCCATGGATATCTAGGCATTATGGACCCAGGAGAAGTAGATCTAGGATTTAACATATGATTATAATGCCAAGAACTTGGATTTTTACCTCCTTCTCGTGCTAAATCAGGACCTGTACGTTTAGATCCCCATAAAAAAGGATGATCATATACAAATTCACCAGCTTTAGAATATTCACCATAACGAACAACTTCATCTCTAAATGGACGGACTTGTGCACTATGACATCCATTACACCCTTCTCTTACAAAGAGATCTCTTCCTTCTAATTCTAGAGCTGAATAAGGTTTTACACTATGTATAGTAGGAACATTAGATTTAATTATTATAGTAGGGACTATTTCTATGAATCCTCCAATTGCAACAGCAATAAAAGAAAATATAGTAAATTGTATTGGTTTTTTCTCTAACCAACTATGCCAGCTGTTAATATTTTCACTATTATTTTTTTCTTTATCAAAAAGATTATATTGGAACTTTTCATTGTTAATAAAATATCCACTTTTAATAGTTTTAAAAATGTTATATATCATTAGCAAAAATCCAATAAAATAAGTAAATCCACCTATAAATCTTATTTTGTAAAAAGGAATAATAGCTAAAACAGAATCTAAGAAATTTTTATAATATAGAGTTCCATCAGGGTTAAATTTTTTCCACATCATAGATTGTAATACTGCACCAATATACATTGGAAAAATGTAAAGAATAATTCCAATAAGACCTAACCAAAAATGAAAATTAGCTAATGATACAGAATATAATTTCGTATTCCACATTTTTTGTACTATCCAATAGATAATACCAAAAGCCATAAATCCATTCCAACCTAAAGTACCTAAATGTACATGTCCAATTACCCAATCAGTAAAGTGACCTATTGAATTTAATGTTTTAGTTGCCAACATAGGTCCTTCGAATGTTGCCATACCATAACAAGTTATCCCAACTAAAAAAAATTTTAATACAGGATCTTTTTTCATTTTTTCAAATGCACCTCTCAATGTTAATAATCCATTTAACATTCCACCCCAAGAAGGAGCAATTAACATTATGGAAAAAATAGTCCCCAACATTTGAGCCCAATTAGGTAATGATGTGTACATTAAATGATGAGGGCCAGCCCATATATATATAAATATTAAAGACCAAAAATGAATAATAGATAATTTATAAGAAAAAATAGGTTGATTTGATGCTTTTGGAACAAAATAATACATAAGTCCTAGTATAGGAGTAGTTAAAATAAAAGCTACAGCATTATGCCCATACCACCATTGCATTAATGCATCTTGAACTCCAGCATATATAGAATAACTTTTGAAGGATAAAAGAGATATAGGTAATTCAAGATTATTAAATACATGTAGCATTGCAACCGCAACCCATGTTCCTAATAAAAACCAAATACTAACATATAAATGTTTTATTCTTCTTTTTAAAATACTACCTATCATATTTATTCCATAAACAATCCAAATTAAAAATAATACAATATCTATAGGCCATTCATGTTCAGCATATTCTTTACTTGTATTAATTCCTAATAAAAATGTAATCCAAGTAGAAACAATAAATATTTGCCAACCCCAAAAATGAATCCAACTAAGAAGATCACTAAAAATTCTTGTTCTCAGTAAACGTTGTAAAGCATAATAATAACCAGTAAATATGATATTTCCTACAAAAGCAAAAATAGCGGTATTTGTATGTAACATTCTCCATCTTCCAAATCCAAAAATTCCTTGAGTATATTTTAGTTTTTCACCAAAAATAAATTCTGGTAATTTAGGACAGAATAATAAAAATGCAATTAGTAATCCAGCAAAAAACCCAATAAGTGCCCAAAATAGAGTAGCATATAAAAAAGCTTTTACTATTTTATTATTGTAACAATATATCTTTTTTCCCATTTTTTTCCCATATTCATTAAATAAAAAAAATAAACAATTATTTAAATAATATTATTTATTATTTAATTATCCATTAGAATCCTTATCTTAGTAGATTCATAATCTTCAAACCCTCCAGAATAAAGACAAAATAAAAATAATATAAGAAATAACGCTCCCAAAGAGATACTAGATAATATCATAATAATTATTACATCCATATAATTAAAAAATTAATTTTTTTGTTACTAAACTAGTAGAAATAATAGAAAATATAATAACTGAAAGAGAACTTAATGGCATTAATATAGAAGCAACTATAGGCTTTAATGTTCCTGTAACAGCAAATATAATTCCAAATACATTATATAATAAACTAATCATAAAATTAATAACAATTAATTTCACAGATATTTTTGATATTTTCAAAAATAAGCAAATTTTATATAAATCTGAAGATTTAATAAAAGCATCACAACTAGGGAAAAAACTTGTTATATTATCTGCAACAGCTACACCAATTTCACTTTGATTTAGTGCAGCACAATCATTAATTCCATCTCCAAACATCATTACTTTTTCTCCATTATTTTGTAATTTTTTTATATAATACATTTTATTTTCTGGACTTTGATGAAACAATATTTTACCAGAATTTGGTAAGATAGACTTTAAGTATTTTTTTTCCAAATTATTGTTATCTCCAGATAAAATAACTATTTTATAGTTTCTTAATTTATAAAATATTTTTTCTATTCCATTTCTATAAAAATTTCTAAAGAAAAAATATCCTAATAATTTATTGTTAATAGTAACAGCTACTTTAGTTTTTTTATTATCATTTTTAATATTAACATTTAAGTATTTTGATGATCCAATTTTTACTGAAACTCCATTTATTTTACATGTTAAACCTTTTCCTACTATTTCTTTAAAATGTTTTATAGAATAAAAATTATTAATTGATAACTTGGATAATATTTTTTTGCTTAGTGGATGATTAGAATGTCGAAGTAAAGAAGCAATCATTTTTTTTTCATTGTACTTTAATGATCCTACAAATTTTATATAAGACTTTTTAGGATCTGTTAATGTTCCAGTTTTATCAAAAACTAAAGTTTTTATTTTTGAAATTTTTTCCATAGTAAAAATATCTTTAATATAAAATCCTTTTTTAGAAAACAAAATCATAAAATTTCCTAATATTAATGGACACGAAAGTACTAGAGCACAAGGACAAGTAATAATTAATACTGAAAACATTGTATGAAATGTTTCCTTTACATTATTATTTATTAAATACCAATACATTCCTGTTAGTAGTGAAATTAATAATACAGTAGGAGTAAAATATTTACTTAAATTAGTAGATATCGAATTTAAATAAAAGTCTTTGTTTTTATTTTTTTTTTTGTTATTATTCCATAGAACACTCAAATAACTATGATCTACGTTTTTCAAAACTTTTAAATAAATTATTTCTCCTTTTTGTTTAGATCCTGCATAAATTTTATCTCCTATTTTTTTATTAACTAAATAAGATTCTCCTGTAATAAAACTATTATCTAATATAGCCTTACCTTTTATTAAAATAGAATCAGCAGGAATAATTTCTTGGTTTTTAATTAATATAATATCTTTTTCTTTTAAAGATGAAAGTAGTACTTTTTTCTCTTTTCCATTTTTAATTTTTGTTATTAAAATAGGATAAAAAGATTTATATTTTCTATAAAAAATAACATCACTAGTATGATCTTTAAATAATTTACTAATTGATAAAAATAAAGAATAACTAGAAATACTATCTAAATATCCAGGACCTAAATCAGAAAATATTTCATAAACACTCCATAAAAATAAAACTGTTATTCCAATAAAAATTGGAATATCTATATTAATAACTGATTTTTTTAATCCTAATATTACATATTTTATATGATCTAAAAAAAGTAAAAATACTATTGGCAATGAAATTAATAACATTAAATATCTAAAAAAATTACGATGATTAAAATACCAAATATCTTCACAAGATCCAATATATTCTGGAATAGATAAAAGCATTATATTCCCAAAACAAAAAAATGATATCGCAAGTTTTCCTATCAATTTTTTATCAAAAGATAATTTTTTGTTTTTATTTTCATTTATTATTTCAAAATTAACAGAGGGAGGATATCCAATATAATCTAGTAATTTTGCTATTTCACTTAATTTTAATTTGGTATTATTAAATGTTATCCAAATTTTTTTATTTGTAAAATCTACAACAGATTCAAAAATATTATTATTTTTTATAGATAAATTTTCCAATATATAAATGCAGGAATAACATCTAATAGATGGAATTAAAAAATGAACTTTTGTAATATATTTATAATGAAAATCAATTATTTTATTTGAAACTTTTTCATTATCAAGAAATTTATACAAGTCATTTTTATTCATATTAAAATAATAATTTATGTAACAATATAATTAACCTAATTTAATATAATAAATGTAGTAATTATATACTTATATATTTTTCATATTCTTTAAATGACATAAGTTTATCATATGTACTTATATCTAATATTATTATTTTTATCATCCATTCTTCATAAGAATTTTTATTTATCAATTCTGGATTAGATATTAATTTATCGTTAATTTCTAAAATTATTCCTGAAACAGGCATAAATAAATCTGAAACAGTTTTTACTGCCTCTATAGTTCCAAAAACTTCTTTTTCTTTTATCTCCTTTTTCAAAATAGAATTATCAATATCTAAATAAACAATATCTCCTAATTCCTTCTGGGCGAAATATGTAATACCTATAAATGCATGATATTTATTTTTATTATTATTGTCTATATATGAATTATCATAATTAATTATTCCTACCCATTCATGATTTTTACTGTATTTTAAATCCTTTTTATTCATAAAAAAAATATTTTCTTTCTTTATATATTACTTTCATATTTATATCTATATTTATACTTTTACTTTATTAAATATTTAAAAAATTAAAAGTAATTTTATTAATTATTATATTTAATTTATTTTTAATTAATAAAAAAAAGTTTTTAATTATATTAATTTTACTATATAAAAAATATGGTTTATTTACTTTTTTTTTACTTGATTATAATTGATAATTTAAAAGAAAATATAAATAATAATCTATTTTGTTATCTATATCACAGGACTATATTTTCTAAAACATTATTTTAATTTGTCATCGTAGTTATAATAAATATTTACTTTACAATTTTTCCCACATTTAATACTAAAGTGATTATTTGTAATTTTTTATAATTTACTATTTACACTACAAGATTCCAATATACTCTATACTAATTTTATACTAGTTTTATACTAGTTTTATACTAGTTGTAATACCAAATTTTTCCATTTTTTCTATGGAAATTTTAACATATTTTATTATATATTTTATTGTGTTTTATATATTATTTTATTGTAAATGTGAATGTTAATTAGAAAAAGAATTAAATATAAAGTATAATATATAAAGTAAAAAAAATAACATATGTATTTCATTATAAATATAAAATTACATTAATACATTATAAAATATATTTCCTAATTAATTTAGTATAAATTATATTTTATAATATACAATACAATATTTGTTGTAATTATATTATATTTATTTTTTTATTAAATTTATTATATTTTTAATTGTTTTTTTCAATTTAGATTGAAAAATAATCATAATTTAAATATAATTTTTTTTATATTTGCAATATTACATATAAACTTATAAAGCAACATTAAAAAAAGGCTCATTATTAGTACATATAGTACATAATTAAGCCTTTTTTTTAGTTATTATTTAGTTATTATAGTTCTTATAAAGTATAGAATAAATCATGTTTAAATTTAATTTTAAAACTACTCAGAAAAAAATTTTAGATGATAGTATTACAACTATAGAATTATATTTAAAACTTAGAGATGTATATCCAAATACATTATTATTAGAATTTTACAATTCTAAATCTTTAAAAGAAAATTTTTCTATTTTTTGCATTAATCCAATTTCTGAATTAGTTTTATACAAAAAAATTTTAAAAATATATTATCCAAATAATGTATATAAACACATTAGTATAAAAAAAAAACTAGATACTATAAAATTTATAGAAGATTTCTTAGTAAAGTTTAAAGATGAAAATAATTCTATATGTTATTCTGGTTTATATGGATATATATCCTATGACAGTATTCCCTATTTTGAAAATATAAAATTTAATGTAAAAATTGAAAATGTATATAATATTCCAAAAATACGATTAGGATTTTATAAAAACATAATAATATTTTATCATTTTTGTAATAAATTAAACATTATAGAACATCAATTTTACAATACTGAAAAAATAACCTATGTTAATCAATTAATAAAAATAATAAAAAAGAAAAATTTTTCGTTATATCAATTTAAGACTGTAGGTGATTATTCTTCTAACGTTTCAGATATTGAATATAAAGAAATGGTGGCTAAAGGAATAAAATATTGTTTAAGAGGAGATGTATTTCAAATAGTGTTATCAAGACAATTTAAACAAGAATTTGAAGGGGACGAATTTAATGTATACAGGGCTTTACGAATAATAAATCCATCACCGTATTTATTTTATTTTGATTATGGAAATTATAAACTATTTGGATCTTCACCTGAATCGCAAATTATCATTCATAATAATGTAGCTTATATAAGTCCAATAGCTGGGACAATAAAAAATACAATAAATAAAAGAAATAATTGTAATGAATATAAAAAATTGTCTATAAATCTTTTGAATGATCCTAAAGAAAATTCTGAACATATTATGTTAATTGATTTAGCAAGAAATGATTTAAGCAAAAATTCATATAACATAAAAATAGAACAGTTTAAAGAAATACAAGTTTTTTCTCATGTGTTACATATTGTATCTAAAGTATCTGGAAAACTAGAAGATAAAATTTCTATTTTGAAAGTATTTTCAGATACTTTTCCTGCTGGAACACTATCAGGAGCACCTAAATATAAAGCTATGGAATTAATAGATAAAATAGAAAATCAAAATAGAGGAGTTTATGGTGGAGCTATTGGATTTTTTGGATTAAACAATTCTAATATTAACATGGCAATAATTATACGTTCTTTTTTGAGTAAAAACAACACTCTTTTTTTTCAAGCTGGAGCTGGTATTGTTTATAGTTCTAAAGAAAAAAATGAATTAGAAGAAGTAAATAACAAACTACTAGCATTATTTAAGGCAATAAAATTAGCTAAAAATATATAATGAATAAAATATTAATATTAGATAATTATGATTCTTTTACTTATAATCTTGTTTATTTTGTAAAAAAACTTACAAAAAATTTTATAAAGGTTTATAGAAATAATGAAATTAAACTATCTGAGATAAATAAATATAATAAAATTATTTTATCTCCAGGACCTGGAATACCTGATGAAGCAAATATTTTGAAACCTTTAGTAAAAACTTTTGCAGCAACTAAAAGTATTTTTGGGGTATGTTTAGGGGTACAAGCTATTGGAGAAGTGTTTGGGGCCAAATTGGTTAATACAAAAAAGGTATATCATGGAATATCTAGTATAATAAACATTATAGATCCTAAAGAAATACTTTTTCAAAAATTACCTAAAAAAATAGAAGTGGGGCGTTATCATTCTTGGATTATTTCTCCAGATAATTTTCCTAAAAATTTATTAAAAATAACAGCTATTGGAAATAAAGGAGAAATAATGGCATTACGTCATAAACATTACGATGTATGTGGAGTACAATTTCATCCAGAATCTATTTTAACTCCATTTGGAGAAAAAATAATAGAAAATTGGCTAAAGAACTAATACATTAAAAATATTTATGAAAAAAATACTTAATAATCTTTTTTTAGAAAAAACTTTAACTAAACATGAAGCAAAAAATATAATAATAAAATTATCAGAAGGTAAAATTAACCATACTCAAATGGTCGCTGTTATTACTATATTTAATATGAGGTATCCAACTGTAGAAGAAATTACAGGATTTAGAGAAGCAATAATGGATCTATCTATAAAAGTTGAGCTTAATGAGTTTAATGCAATAGATATTGTAGGAACAGGTGGAGATTACAAAAATACTTTTAATATTTCTACGTTAGCTTGTTTCATTGTAGCAGGAACTGGAGAAAAAATAATAAAACATGGAAGTTTTAGTTATTCTTCTACTACTGGAGCTTCAAATATATTAAAAGAATTAGGATACAATTTTACAAACAAAGAAGATGATTTAAAATTTCAATTGGAAAAAACAGGAATTTGTTATTTACATGCACCTATATTTCATCCTATATTACAAAAAATATCTAAAATTAGACAAGAATTAGGATTTAAAACCATTTTTAATATACTTGGGCCATTATTAAATCCTGGCTATCCGAAAAATCAATTATTAGGAGTAAACAGTCTAGAATTAGCTAGAATATATTATTACATATATCAAAATATAAAAAACAATTATGCTATAATCTATAGTTTAGATGGTTATGATGAAATAACACTTACTGGTGATATAAAATGTTATACTTCCACAGGAGAAAAATATTATTTTGTAAAACAATTAACAAACTATAATAAAATTAATGTAAATCCTTATGAATTAAGAGGAGGAAAAAATGTAAAGGATAATACACAAACATTTATTAATATTTTATCTGGAAAAGGATCACCATTTCAAAACGAAGTAGTTATCATGAATGCTACATTTGCTCTTAATTTGTTAAATAAAGATAATTTTGAAAATAATTATAATAAAGCAAAATATTCTTTAAAAAGTGGAAAAGCTAAAAATATATTAAAAAAATTATTAAATATATGAACATTCTTGATAGAATTTTATCTATAAAAAAGAAAGAAATTAAAAAAAACAAAATTTTTTTTCCTATTAAAAAATTAGAAAATTCTAAATTTTTTGAAAGAAAAATTATTTCTTTAAAAAATAAAATAGAAAAAAATGATATTGGAATTATTTCTGAATTTAAATTAAAATCACCGTCTAAAGGTAAAATTAACAATTTTGTTTCAATAGTGAAAGTAACTAAAGGTTATGAAAATTCTGGTGTTTGTGGGATATCAATTCTTACAGATTACCATTTTTTTAATGGAAAAAAAGAATATATAAAAAAAATACGACCATTAATATCAATTCCTTTATTAAGAAAAGATTTCATAATTGATGAATATCAAATTATTGAATCTAAATCTATAGGTTCTGATGTTATTTTATTAATAGCAAAAATTTTATGTAAAGAAAAGATAGATAATTTATCAAAATTAGCAAAAAGTATAGGATTAGAAACTATTCTTGAAATTCATGATGAAAATGATATAAATAAAATAGTAGAAAATATAGATATTATTGGAATAAATAATAGAAATTTGAAAACTTTTATTGTAGATAATGATATTTGTATAAAATTATATCCAAAAGTTCCAAAAAATTATATAAAAATAGCAGAAAGTGGAATTAATAATGTTGATTATATTTTAAAATTAAAAAATATAGGATTTCAAGGTTTTTTAATTGGAGAATATTTTATGAAAGAAAATAATCCTGAAAAATATTGTAAAAATTTTATTCTTTCTATTAAGGAAAAATATTCACAAAAATGAAACTGAAATCATTAAAAATAAAAATATGTGGGATGAAATATGATATAAAAAAAATATCTTATTTTCTTCCTGATTTTATGGGTTTTATATTTTATAAAAAATCTCCTAGATATGTAGGGAAAAATTTCATAATTCCAGATATATCAAATAAAATATTAAAAATAGGAGTATTTGTAAATGATAACAAAGATAACATTTTAAAAATAAGCAAAGAAAAAAAACTTGATTTTATTCAATTACATGGAAAAGAAAGTGCTTTTTTTTGCGAACAATTATGCAAAAGAAAAGTAAAAATAATTAAAAGTTTTAAAATAGATAAATATTTTTTATTTAAAAAAATATATGATTATATTCCTTTTTGTCCTTATTTTATATTTGATAATAATGGAGGTAGTGGACAAAAATTTACATGGGAAAAACTAAATGAATATTATTTTGAAACTCCATTTTTTTTAAGTGGAGGTATAGGCATAAATGATGTAGAAAAAATACAAAAATTTTTTCATCCAAAAATGATTGGAATTGATATTAACAGTAAATTTGAAATTTTTCCAGGAAAAAAAAATAAAAAAATATTAAAAATTTTTCTAAAAAAAATAAAAAATTTATGAATTATTTGGTAGACGAAAATGGATTTTATGGAGAATTTGGAGGTGCATTTATTCCAGAAATGTTACGTGTTAATATAAATAAATTAAAAAATATATACAATAAATATAGAAATGACTCTAAATTTCAAAAATTGTATAGAGAAATATTGAAAAATTATGTAGGAAGACCAACTCCACTTTTTTTTTGTAAAAAATATTCTGATAAATATAAAACAAAAATTTATCTTAAAAGAGAAGATTTAAATCATACTGGATCACATAAAATTAACAACACTATTGGACAATGTCTTTTAGCTATAAAATTAGGAAAAAAAAATATTATAGCAGAAACAGGAGCTGGCCAACATGGAATAGCTACGGCAACTACTTGTGCAATGATGGGTTTAAAATGTTTTGTTTTTATGGGCGTAATTGATATGCATCGTCAAGAAATGAATGTTATTAGAATGAAAACTCTTGGAGCTAATGTAATTCCAGTATCTTTTGGAAGTAAAACTCTTAAAGATGCTATAAATGAGGCGATTAGATTTTGGATTAATAATAATAAAAGCTATTATTTAATTGGATCTACTGTCGGCCCTCATCCATATCCTCAAATTGTATCCGAATTTCAATCTATTATAAGTGAGGAAATTAAAATACAATTGAAAAATGAAGGGCACTTAAATCCTAATTATATAATTAGTTGTATAGGTGGAGGGAGTAATGCTGCAGGATCTTTTTATCATTATTTAAATAATAGTTTAGTAAAATTAATAGCTGTAGAAGCAGCTGGGCTAGGAATAAAAAGTAACAAAACAGCTGCTACTATTGCTTGTGGATCTAAAGGAATATTACATGGAAGTATGACAATTATTTTACAAGATAAATATGGACAAGTTTTACCAACTTATTCAATATCACCTGGATTAGATTATCCCGGAATAGGGCCAATGCATGCAAATCTTTTTATGAAAAAAAGAGTTAATTTTTTTAACGTAACTGATAAAGAAGCTTTGCAAGCTGGATATGAATTAATTGAATCAGAAGGAATTATTCCTGCCTTAGAAAGTGCTCATGCCTTAGCAGTTTTAAAAAAAATTTCATTTAATAAAAATGATGTAGTTGTTATTACTTTATCCGGAAGAGGAGATAAAGATATTAACGTATATAAAAAATTTTATAATTTATGAATAAAATTGATCTTTTATTCCAAAAAAAAAATAAAAATGTGTTATGTATTTATTTTACTGCAGGTTACCCTAATGTGAATAGCACTTTTAAAATATTGAAAACATTACAAAGTTATAAAGTAGATTTAATTGAAATTGGCATTCCATATTCTGATCCTATATGTGATGGAAAAATTATACAGAATAGTAATAAAATAGCATTAAAAAATGGAATGAATCTTACTTTATTACTTAATCAAATAAAAGAATTAAAAAAAAAAATACATACTCCTATTATTCTTATGGGATATTTTAACCAGATTTATAAATTTGGAGTTAATGTTTTTTTAAAAGAATGTAACAAAATTGGAATTTCTGGATTAATTTTCCCAGATCTTCCTGTAGATTTATTTATTAAAGAATATAAAAATTTATTTTATAAATATTCTTTACATTTAATTTTTTTAATTACTCCACAAACAAGTAATTCTAGAATACTTTTTTTAAGTAAAATAACTGGTGGATTTTTATACTTAGTTTCTTCAAACTCCATTACTGGGAAAATTTGCTCTTTTGGAAAAGATCAATTATCCTTTTTTGAAAGGATAAAAAAATTATCTATTACAGTTCCAAAATTAATTGGATTTGGAATAAATAACAGAGTAACTTTTAATTTAGCATGTAAATATGCTAATGGAGGTATTATTGGTAGTAGTTTTATAAACTCATTAGATTTAGATGAAAAAAAATTGGATAAAAGCATAAGTAAGTATATAATTAACATTCAAAATAAATAGTTTTTTTTTCTATTTCCAAATATAATAGTCCCTAATCTAATTAGGTTACTACCATGTTTTATAGCAATATTGTAATCTCTACTCATTCCCATAGAAAGAATTTTATGTCCATACTTTTTTTTAAAAATATTATATATTTTTCTTAAAAATATAAACTCATTATGTAATTTTTCTTCTTCTTTTTGTAAAGTTGCCATACCCATAACTCCAATAATTTTTACGTTTTTCATATAGTAACAATTTTCTAATATACGTACTGCTTCTTCATAATTTATTCCTGATTTACTATTTTCTTGACAAATTTTAATTTGTAATAAACAGGAGATAACTTTTTTTTGTTTTAAACCTATTTCATTTATTATTTTAATATGTTTAAGTTTTTGAACACTATGAATTAAGTGAATAAAAGGAATTATGTATTTAATTTTGTTACTCTGTATTCTTCCTATCATATGCCATCTAATGTCTTTAGGTAATAATAAATATTTTTTTTTCATTTCTTGAACATAGTTTTCACCAAAATCTCTATGTCCTATTTCATATAATTTTTTTATATAAGAAATTCCATGATTTTTAGACACAACTAAAATAGTTACACTTGATGGAATTGATTTTTTTATAAAAAGTAATTTATTTTCTATTATAAAGTTCATGAAAATTTTTTTAAAATTTTTTCATTATTTTTTTAATTATAAATTTTATATTTTTTAATGGTAAAGTATTGTAAATTTTTGCTTTAGACAAAACTAAAAATCTGTAACATTATAATTATACAATATTTTTATTTTTACACATATTATTAAATTCTTTTTCTAATTTTTTTCCTGTTAAAAATAAAAAAAATGTAATCTCAATATTTTAATTATTTTATTTTTTAATTTTTTTTCATAAAAAAATATTAATGTCTATTTACTTGTACAAAAGTGTAGATTTATATATATTTTTTTATAATCCATATAATGTGAAATATTTTTTTTATTATTTATAAAATTTCATTATTAATAATTACCATAGTAATATATTCAGTTCTTATATTTTTTTTGTGCATAAGCATAAATTAAACTTAATTTATTTAAGTATAATTTTATACTAAAAAAATTTTATGAAATCTCACATACAATATAAATTTAAGTAATTGTAAATATTTTAATTTTTTATCCTATAATAGTACAATGTAAACTGTATACTTGTTTTGTAATATTATAATGTTTTGGAATATGTTTATAATTAATTTTTTTTTATAAAATAATTATATTCACTTTTAACAAATTTTTTTGTTTCTATAATGGAGTTTAATACAAAAAATATTGTATATAAATATGTTGCTCTTTATTCATTAAATTATATGTAACAATATAAAATTGTAAAATATTTACTACTTGAAAAAAAACTGAATAATTATAATTGAAATTAATAATTTTTTTTATCTATTATGTAGAATAGTAATGGTAGTATAGAACTACATACCATTATAATAGTGTACAATAATCAATAATTAAATTATTATTTAAATAATTAAAATTATAAATAAATTATATAATTACTATTTCTAATATTTTTTTTGTATTTTTCGTTAATTTGAATCTATTATCCAAACGGTTTTTAACTATTAAAATTATATCTTTATTTCCATTTATTAAAATCCAAGTTCTATATTTTTTTAATAAAGAGAATTTTTGATCTTTATAATACTTACTTATTTTCTTTTTTCCATTCATATTAATAGGCATGAAAAAATCTCCTTTTCTCCATGTTCTTAATGATAAGGGAAATTGAATTTTTTCAAAATCAATTAAAATGACATCTTTTTTATGTTCTATTTTTGTATTTGTATTTAAAATAAATTTCATATTAATAGGAAGATGAATTTTATTAGCTATTTCTATATTATAAATAGTAAAAACTTTTCTTTTGTTTTCTAACAATAATTTATTAGATACTAAAATCCAACAATTTCTATCTTTAATAATTCTATATTTTTTAGATATAATTTGTTTTCCTGATTGAGAATATATTAAACGTTTTATACTATCTATGTCAATAAAACCATATGGATAAAATATTTTAAATAAATATAATGGATGTAATTTTTTTATTTTTTCATATTCTATTTTCCATATAAATGGATTATTTTTCTTTTTTATTGTAATTTTTTTACATATTTTTTTAACTTCTTTTTCTATAAATAAGTTATCATTATATAGATTTTTTATAGTATTTTTTAATCCGTTATAAAAATAATTTGAAAAAAAAGAAGAATTATTCAAGCTTAAACGTAGTTTATTTCTTAAATATTTTGTATTTTCGTTGCTTTTATCTACTCTCCAATTGATATTTTTCTTATTTGCATAGGATAAAATATCTTTTCTAGAAAATTCTAATAGAGGTCTTATAAATTTTCCATTTATTTTAGGAATTCCCAGTAAACCTTTTATTCCAGTTCCTCTTGAAATATTAATAAAAAAAGTTTCTACAGAATCATTAAAATGATGAGCCAAAATCATAAACTTATATGAATTTTTTGTTAATAACTCATTAAACCATTTATATCTTAGTTTTCTAGCAGCCATTTGTATAGATAATTTATTCTTTTTTGCATAATAAAAAGTATCAAATCTTTTAACGTAACATCTAATATTTTTTTTATAGCAAAAATTTTTTACAAAAATTTCATCTTCATAGGATTCTTTTTTTCTTAACATAAAATTACAATGGGCAACTGCTATTAAATCTATATTAAAAATATCAATTATTAAATGAATAAGGACCATACTATCTATTCCACCACTTACGGCAACACATATTTTTGTATTATTAGTTAAAAGTTTTTCCATTTCTAAAACAAAATTATAATACAATACTTTATTCATTTATTTTTTCATTTTATATACTTAATAATATTATAAATAATTTCACACTTTGATTTATTTGTAACATTTATTTTATAACGAGCCTTTTCATAAAAGGATGATCTATTTAATAAATTTTTCATAATAAACTTAAATAATTCTTTTTTTTCTAAAAGCTCTATTAAAGGTCTCTTTTTTCTTTCTAATAATAATCTTTTTAATAGTGTGTAATTATCTGTTCTTAAATAAAAAGTTTTTGAATGTTTATTCAATAAATAAATATTATTATAAAAGCATGGAGTTCCACCTCCTACAGATAGAATATATTTATTGTTTTTGTATTTTTTTAAAATTTTTTTTAGTAAATTATTCTCTAATTTCCTAAAATAATTTTCTCCTTTATTTTTAAAAATATTTATAATGGGTTTTTTTTCAGCCTCAACAATTATTGAGTCTAAATCAATAAAATTAATATTTAATTTTTTTGATAAAAATTTTCCTATTACAGTTTTTCCAGAACCCATGTATCCTATTAAAGTAATTTTCATTATTTCATTAAAAAAAACATAAAATTTATAAGTATATTTGTTAAATTAAATAGTAATTATATATGTCTATTATTGACCTGGTAGCTCAGCTGGTAGAGCATTACACTTTTAATGTAAGGGTCCTGGGTTCGAATCCCAGTCAGGTCATTTAATCTATATTTAATTCCAAAACCATTGGACAATGATCTGAATATTTAACATATGGTAGTAAATAAGCGTTTTTCATATACTTTTTTAAGAATACACTAATTAAAATATAATCAATTCTCCATCCTTTATTATATTTTCTAGAGTTAAATCTATAATTCCACCAACTATAATGTCCAGATTTTTTTATATAATGTCTAAAACTATCTATAAACCCTAATTTTATAAAATTAGTCATCCATTTTCTTTCTTCTTTCAAAAAACCAGAAATATTTTCGTTTTTTATTGGATCATTAATATCTATTTCAGAATGACAAATATTATAATCTCCACAAATTATTAGATTTTTTTTATTATCTTCAAAATTTTTTATATACATAAAAAATTTTTTCATAAAAAATAATTTGAAATTTAACCTATTTTTCATGTCATTTCCTGATGGAAGATATAAACTAATTATTGATATTTTTTCTTTATTATTTAAATATAAATCAATACATAATATTCTTCCTTCTTTATCTATTATCTCTAAATCCATTCCATATTTTATACAAAATGGTTTTTTTTTAGATAAAATTGCTACGCCACTATAACCTTTTTTTTTTGAAGGAAACCAATAACAATAGTATCCTAACTTATAGAATAAATTAATATCTATTTGTTCATGTGTAGCTTTTATTTCTTGTAAACATAGTACATCTGGATTTATATTACTTATCCAAGATTGGAACCCCTTTCTTATTACAGATCTAATCCCATTTATATTATAACTAATAATTTTCATTTTATACTAAATTATAATTATAAAATATTAAAAATTGTTTTTATATTTGTCTTAATACATGAATATAAGTAAGATTGCTCTAAAACAAAAAACTTACTAAAT
Source organism: Blattabacterium cuenoti (assembly GCF_014251275.1). Classification (GTDB taxonomy): domain Bacteria; phylum Bacteroidota; class Bacteroidia; order Flavobacteriales; family Blattabacteriaceae; genus Blattabacterium; species Blattabacterium cuenoti_AG. Next base: position 205,345 of record NZ_CP059183.1, on the reverse strand, counting down.
GCTAAAAAGTAAGCTTTTTGTTATTTCTTTTCCTAGTATGTTGTATGATGGATAAATTAAAAATAGCTATTCAAAAATCAGGACGTCTTTATGAAGACTCTATAAAACTTTTAAAAGATTGTAGTATAGAAATTAATATAGGGATAGATAAACTGAAAACAACGGCTATGAATTTTCCATTAGAAATACTTTTTTTAAGAGATGATGATATTCCTCAATATTTAGAGGATGGAGTAGCTGATATAGGAATTATTGGAAAAAATGTTTTATTAGAAAAACGAAAAAAAATAAAAATTAAAGAAACTTTAGGTTTTGGAAAATGCAGATTATCTATAGCTATTCCTAAATCATTAATTTATAATAATATAAATGATTTAAATGGGAAAAAAATTGCTACAAGTTATCCTTTTTTAGTTAAAGAATTTTTTGTAAAAAGATGTATTTCTGCAGAAATCCATGAAATATCTGGAGCTGTAGAGATTGCTCCAGGTATTGGATTAGCAGACTGTGTATGTGACTTAGTAAGTAGTGGATCTACATTATTTATGAATGGATTAAAAGAAGTAGAAACTGTACTTAAGTCCGAAGCTATTTTGGCTTCACATCTAAATTTAAGTAACACAAAAAATGTAATAATGAATAAATTGTTATTTAGAATTAGAGCAGTAAAACAAGCAAAAAATAATAAATACATTCTATTAAATGTTCCTAACAATAGATTAGAAAAAATAATATCTTATTTACCAGGAATTAAAAGTCCAATTATTTTACCATTAGCAAATTCAAAATGTAGTACTGTTCATTCTGTGGTAAATGAAAATGATTTTTGGGGTATTATAGAAAACTTGAAAACACTTGGAGTTCAAGATATACTAGTACTTCCAATAGAAAAGATTATACTATAAAAATGAAATATAAATATCAAAATGGATATGATTAAAGTACTTTCAAGTATTAAAAAATGGGAAAATTACATTGTAAATAAAAAAAATTTAAAACAAAAATATAATACTCATATAATTGATATAGTTTTTACTATTATAAATAATGTTAAATTAAATGGAGATTTAGCATTAAAAAAGTACAGTATAAAATATGATAATGTACAAATTGAAAATTTCAAAGTAGAAAAAAAGGATTTTCAAAAAGCTTTTATTAAAACTTCAAATAAATTAAAAAAATCTATAGAGAAAGCATGTAATAATATTAAATCATTTCATAATAAACAAATATATAAAGAAAATAAAATAGAAATATCTTCTGGAATACTTTGTTGGAGGAAAAATATTCCTATAGAAAAAGTTGGATTTTATATTCCTGGTGGGACTGCTCCTTTATTATCTACTATATTAATGTTAGGAATTCCAGCAAAATTAGCAGGATGTAAAAATATTATTTTGTGTACTCCACCAGATAAATATGGTGAAATTAATCCATCATTATTATATACTGCTAAATATTTAGATATAGATAATATATATAAAGTAGGTGGGGCACAAGCAATTGCCGCAATGGCCTATGGGACTGAAAGTATTCCAAATGTATATAAAATTTTTGGTCCAGGTAATACTTATGTAACTACAGCTAAAAAAATAATATCACAAGATAATATAATTTCTGTAGATTTTCCAGCTGGACCATCAGAAATAGTGATAATAGCTGATGAATATGCAAACCCAAAATATGTTGCTTCAGATTTATTATCTCAATCTGAACATGATATAGAAAGTTTTGTTCTTCTTTTAACAATTAATAAAAATTTTTGGATAAAAAAAATGAAAGAAGAATTAAAAAAACAGTTTTTAGCTCTTGATAAAAGAACAAATATTGTAAAAAAGTCATTAGAAAATAGCAAAATACTAATTTTATCCTCATTGGAAGAATGTATTTCATTAGCAAATGAAATTGCTCCAGAACATTTAATTTTGAATTGTTATAATGCTTGTTATTTTAGTGAAAAAATCATTAATGCTGGATCAGTATTTTTAGGGAACTATTCTCCAGTTAGTGCTGGAGATTATGCAACTGGGACTAATCATGTACTTCCAACACATGGATATGCTAAATCTTATAGTGGGTTATCTGTAGATAGTTTTTTAAAAAAAATTACATTTCAAAAATTATCTAAAAAAGGATTGAATAATTTATCGGAATGTATTGGAATTCTATCTTTAGAAGAAGGATTAATGGCACATAAAAATTCTGTTGATATTAGATTTAATGATATTTAATTAAAAAAAATTATGAATAATCATCATTATAACTTCAATTTAGAGTCTTTAATAAGAAAAAATATTTTACGAATGGATCCTTATATTTCAGCTAGAAAAGAACATAAAAGTAAACAAAAATATATTTTTTTAGATGCAAATGAAAATTCTTTCGGATCTACTTTATCTTTTTTTAATTCCTATAACAGATATCCTGATCCTTTTCAAAAAAAATTGAAGGAGAGAATATCTAAATTAAAAAATATTCCAATTTCTAATATTTTTTTAGGAAATGGAAGTGATGAAATAATTGATTTAATTTATAGAATTTTTTCTCGTCCAGAAATTGATAATTCTATTATATTTCCTCCTACTTATGGTATGTATGAGGTATTAGGAAATATACATGGAGCCAATATAATAAAGATACCACTTACAAAAGAAAAATTTCAGTTAAACATAGAAAAAATAAAAGAAACTATAAATAAATATAGCAAGATTATTTTTCTATGTTCTCCAAATAATCCTACAGGAAATGATTTAATAAAAAAAGATATTAAAACCCTATTGAAGATTTTCACAGGAATTATAGTATTAGATGAAGCATATATAGATTTTTCACATGAAAAATCTTTTTATACAGAAATTTATAAATATCCTAATTTAATTGTTATACAAACACTATCTAAGTCTTGGGGGTTAGCTGGATTAAGAATAGGAATAGGAATTGCCTCTGAAGAAATTATAAAATGGATGAATAAAATTAAGTCTCCATATAATATTAGTGTTATATCCCAAGAAATAGCTATTAAAGCTTTGGAAAATCAAGATTTATTTTTCTTTCATATAAAAAATATTATTTCAGAAAGAAAATATATGGAAAGTGTATTAAATAAAATTACTATTATAAAAAAAGTATATCCTAGCTCATCAAATTTTTTGCTAGTAAAAACTAATTTCTCTTCTACAAAACTTTACAAGTATCTCATAAATAAAAGAATTTTTGTTAGAGATAGAACAAAAATTCTTTTATGCAATGATTGTTTAAGAATTACAATAGGAACTCACGAAGAAAACAAATGTTTATTAAACTATATTAAAAAATATTCTTTATCTATTTAGTTTAATTATTTATTTAGAAAAATTTTAAAGAAATATTTTATAATTAAAATAAAATGAAAGATAAAATATTATTTATTGATAGAGATGGAACAATTATAGAAGAATGTCCTAAAACATACCAAATTGATTCTATTGAAAAAATAATTTTTATGAAAAAAGTTATATTTTTTCTATCAAAAATAAAAAAAAAGCTTGATTATAAATTTGTTCTAGTATCTAATCAAGATGGCTTAGGTAGTAGTTCTTTTCCAAAAGAAAAATTTTGGCCAATACATAATCATATTATAAAAATACTAAAGTCAGAAGGTATTGATTTTATTTCTACTCACATAGATAAAACATTTGAAAATGAAAAAAAATATACTAGAAAACCAAAAATAGGAATGTTAACTGATTATTTAACAGAAAATTATGATATTGAAAAATCTTTTGTTATAGGAGATAGATTAACAGATGTTTTATTAGCCTATAATTTAGGATGTAAATCTATATGGATAAAAAAAAATAATGATTTCTACAATCTTACAAGAGAAGAAAAAGATTATTATATTACTACAAAAAAAGAAATATTAAACAATACAATATCCTTAAAAACTGATAAATGGAAGGATATATATAAATATTTATGTTATATTTCTTATAATTCTATTAATAAAAAAAAAAAACGTATTACATTAGAAACTAATGTAAAAATATATCTTTCTATTTATGGAACTGGTAAAAATAATATAAAAACTGGATTAGGATTTTTTGATCATCTTTTACAACAAATATCTATTCATGGAAATATTGATTTAAATATTAATACAAAAGGTGATCTACATATAGATGAACATCATACTATAGAGGATACTGGAATTACATTTGGAGAAATTTTTAATAATTTATTAGGAGATAGAATAGGAATAGAACGTTATGGTTTTTATATTCTTCCAATGGATGATTGCATATCTACTATAGCAATAGATTTAGGAGGAAGAAGTAATTTAGTATGGGAAACAAAATTTAAAAGAGATAAAATTGGAGGAGTCTCTACAGAAATGTTTTATCATTTCTTTAAATCTTTTTCTGAATATGCAAAATGCAATATATATGTTAATTCTGTTGGAAAAAATGAACATCACAAAATAGAATCTATTTTTAAATGTTTTGCTAGGGCTGTTAACATGGCAGTAAAAAGAAACTCTTTTAATAAAATACCTAGCACTAAAGGAGTATTGTAAAATTTTTTTTAATATAATTTATGGAAACAGTCATTATAAAATATCCAGCTGGTAATGTACAATCTATCCTTTTTTCTTTGGAAAGAATAGGAATTAAAGCAATAGTAACAGATTCTGAAAAATCTATTGAAAATGCAAAAAGAATCATTTTACCTGGTGTTGGAGAAGCTAATTTTGCTATGAATCATTTGAAAAAAAAAAAATTAGATATACTATTGTATAATTTAAAAAAACCTGTTCTTGGTATATGTTTAGGAATGCAATTACTTTGTAATTATTCAGAAGAGAGTAATACTAAATGTATAGGAATTTTTGATACATCAGTTAAAAAATTTAAGTCTAATAATAAAGAGTATAAAATACCTCAAATAGGTTGGAATACAATTCATAGTTTAAAAGGGCCTTTATTTGATAATATACAAGATGGAAGTTATCAATATTTTGTTCATGGATATTATGTTCCATTAGGAAAATATACAATATCTGAAACTGAATATATAGTTACTTATAGTTCTGCATTGCAAAAGAAAAATTTTTATGCAGTACAATTTCATCCAGAAAAATCATCTTATGTGGGTCATAAAATATTAGAAAACTTCATTAAACTGTAATGTAAAAGAAATATATAATAATGAAAAACAAAATAATAGTAGCAATAGATTTAATGAATTATAAATGTGTTCGTCTAATACAAGGAAATTTTAGAAAAAAAAAAATATATTATGATGATCCAATGGATATTGCTTTATTATTAGAAGATAATGGAATAACTAGAATTCATTTAGTAGATTTAGATGGAGCTAGAATTGGAAAGATAATTCATTGGAAAATATTAGAAAAAATAGCAAAAAATACTAATTTAATTATTGATTTTGGTGGAGGAATTAATACTAAAGAAGATATAAAATATGTATTTGAAAGTGGAGCTCATATAGCCACAGTTGGAAGTATTGCTGTTAAAAATCCATTACTTTTAAAAGAATGGATAAATTTTTATGGAAAAGATAAAATTTTGTTAGGAGTAGACGTTAAAAATGAAAGTATAGCAATTGATGGATGGAAAAATTTGTTTAAAATTTCATTATTAGATTTTCTTGTAGAGAAAAAAAATCATGGAATTGAAAATATTTTTTGTACAGATATATTTAGAGATGGAGTTATGGAAGGCCCATCTTTTCTTTTATATAAAAAAATAATTAAAGAATTTACTGATATAAAACTTATAGCAAGTGGAGGAGTTAGGAATATAAATGATGTAGAAAAATTGTTAAAATTAGGATGTTATGGAGTAATTATTGGAAAAGCTATGTATGAAAAAAAAATATCTTTTAATGAAATTATAAATTGTAATAAAAAAAATATTAATAATTAAATTATGTTAGCCAAACGTATAATCCCATGTTTAGATATTAAAAACGGAAGAACAGTAAAAGGAATAAATTTTAAACATTTAAAAGATGCTGGAAACCCTATAGAATTAGGATATTGGTATACTAAACAAGGCGCTGATGAATTAATATTTTTAGATATTACTGCTACAAATGAAAATAGAAAAACTTTAATTAGTTTGGTTAAAGATATTTCTCGCTATATTAATATACCTTTTACTGTTGGTGGGGGAATACAAAAAGAAGAAGATGTAGAGTTATTATTACTTTCAGGTGCAGATAAAATATCTATTAATACAGCTGCCTATAATGAACCAAATCTTTTGGAAAATCTTTCCAAAAGATTTGGTTCTCAATGTATTGTGTTATCTATTGATACAAAGTATGAAAAAAATAGTTGGATTGTTTACTTAAATGGAGGGAGGATCCCAACAAATACTAAATCTTTAGATTGGGCAAAAGAAGGGTATAATAGAGGAGTCGGAGAAATTCTGTTAACTTCAATTAATCATGATGGAACAAAAAGTGGATTTGCATTAGATATTACTAAATCTGTTTCTGAAGAAGTTCCTATTCCAGTAATAGCTTCAGGGGGAGCCGGAAAATTAGAAGATTTTTATAATATATTCAAAAATGGTAAAGCAGATGCTGCATTAGCAGCAAGCATTTTCCATTATAAAGAAATAGAAATTCCAAATTTAAAATTTTATTTGAAAAATCTTTCAATTCCTATAAGATAAAAAATACAAATTTTCTTAAAAATGAAAAATAAAAATATTAATTTCAAAAATGAATTAATTCCTACAATAATTCAAGATGAAATAACAAATAAAGTGTTAATGTTGGGGTATATGAATGAAGAATCTTATAACAAAAGTATTAATGAAAAAAAAGTTACTTTTTATAGTAGATCTAAAAAAAGATTATGGACTAAAGGTGAAATAAGCAACAATTATCTTATTATTAAAGAAGTATTAATAGACTGTGATGGAGATACATTGTTAATTAAAGTAAAACCTTTAGGTCCTACATGTCATAGTGGTGAAGATACTTGTTGGAATGAAATAAATAATGAAGAATTTTTATTTTTTTTGGAAAAATTAATTTATAATAATATTAAAGGAAAAAACGAAAATTCTTATATTAATAAATTATTTAGAATGGGGGTAAATAGAATTGCTCAAAAATTAGGAGAAGAAGCAATAGAAGTAGTTCTTGAATCTAAGGATAATAATAAAGATTTATTTTTAAATGAATCTGCGGATTTGTTATTTCATTATTTGATTCTTTTACGTTATAAAAATATTTCTATAAAAGATGTTATTAAAATATTAGAAAATAGACATAAATACATGTCTATAAATAGAATAAAAAAAATAAATTAAAATTAACTAAATAAAAATAAAATATAAATAATTATAGCATTATCTGTTATTTAATGCGGCTTGTAAAGTGTTTTTTAGTAACATTACTCTAGTCATTGGGCCAATACCTCCAGGTACTGGAGAAATATAGGAAGCAACTCCATTAACACTTTTAAAATCTACATCTCCCAATATTTTTTTAGAATTATGCAATTTATTTATTCCAACATCTATTACTATGGCTCCTTTTTTTATCATTTTACCTGTAAGGAAACATGGAATACCTATTGCAATTATAATTATATCAGCATTTTTTGTATAAAACTCTATGTTCTTAGAATAACTATTAATCATTGTAACTGTACTATTTCCATAATATGATTTACTACTCATTAAAATACTAATAGGAAGACCTACAATTTTACTTCTTCCAATTATTACAGTATGTTTACCACATACGTCAATTTTGTTTCTTTCTAAAAGTGTTATTATCCCTAATGCTGTAGCCGAAAAAAAGCTTTTCATTCCAAAAGTCATTTTTCCAAAATTTTCAGGATGGAATCCATCAACGTCTTTTTTTGGATCTATTGATAAAATAATTTTTTCTTGATTTAAATGTTTTTCAATAGGAAGTTGAATTATGTAACCATCTATTAATGAATTTTCATTCATATTTTTAATTATTTCTAATAACTTTTTTTCTTTTATATTTTTAGATAATTGTGTTAAAGTATATTTCATTCCTATACTTTTACATTCTTTAATTTTATTATTAACATATATAATACTAGAACTATTATTTCCTATTAAAATTATTCCAAGATGAGGCATACGTTCATTTCTATTTATTATTTTCTCTTTTATTTCTATAGAAATTTCTTCTTTTATGATAATTGATAATTTATTCCCATCTAGTAATTTAGTCATGTTCTTATTTCTATTTCTTTTGTTAATTCTATAAAATCTTTTACTGATAATTCTTCTGCTCTTTTATTTAAAAACGGTATTTTATTAAAATCCAATATATAACTAAATGTATTTAAAGAATTTTTTAATTTTTTTCTTCTTTGATTAAACGCAGTTTTTACACATTTAAAATGTAACTCTTTTCTAAGAGTAGAAAAAATTATATTTGTTTTTTTTCTTTTCAAAGAAAAAACTGCAGATTTTACATTTGGCATAGGAGAAAATACATTTTTTTTTACAGTAAATAGATATTTAACATCATAAAATGTTTTTATTAAAACAGGTAATATCCCATACATTTTATCTCCTTTATGAGAAAGAATTTTTTTAACTAACTCTTTTTGAAACATCCCAATACATTCTGGTATGTAATTATAATATTTTAATATATGAAATAATATTTCAGAAGAAATATTATAAGGAAAATTTCCTATAACTGCAAAATTTTTTAAATTAAAATTTTTAGGATTCCACTTTAAAAAATTTTTATTAATAATTATTTTTTTTTTTCTTTCTTTAAAAAAAGGAAAAATATTATATAAGTATTTTACCAATTTTTTATCAATTTCTATTAAAAATAGTTTGGTAAGAAGTGTATTTTTTAAAATATATTTAGTAAGAATTCCAAATCCTGGGCCTATTTCTACAACTGTATTATAATTTTTAAAAGAAAGGTTCCCTACTATTTTTCTAGCTATATTTTCATCTTTTAGAAAATATTGTCCTAATTTTTTTTTTGAAACTGATTTATACATCAGACAAATATAAATATAGAAAATATTATCTGTATATTTATGTTGAGTTATCTTAATAATAATAAGATGATTAAGTAATCAAATGTTATTTTTTTATGTTTAAAATGTCTTTCATACGTAAAAATGAAGAAAAAGTTTTGTTAGGATTAGAAAAACGTAATTTTAAAGATATATACTTAATAAAAAAAGTATTAACATTAGACGAAAAAAAAAGAAAACTTCAAAGTTATCTAAACAAAATTTTAGAAAAGGAAAATTGTATTTCCAAAGAAATAAGTAATAATTTATTAAAAAATGACTTTTCTAAAATTTATTGCTTAAAAAAACAAGCAATTTTATTAAAAGAAAAAAAAAAAAATACAAAATTAAAATTAAAAAATATTCAAACTCTGTTAGCAACAGACTTGCAAAATATTCCAAATATTCCTGATGAACAAGTAGAAAAAAATTTTTATGAAAATAATATTGTTTATAGAGGAAATAATAGTATTACATGCATTGACAACCCTATCCCTCATTGGGAATTATCAAAAAAATTTTATTTATTTAATTTAAATTTTGGTACAAAAATATGTGGAACAGGTTTCCCAGTATATATAGGAAAATGTGCAAAACTTCAAAGAAGTTTGATACAGTATTTTTTGGATAAAAATATAGAAGCAGAATACAATGAGTATAACCTACCATATATTGTAAATAATAAATCTGTATTTTCTACTGGACAAATTCCTGATAAGGAGAATCAAATGTACTTTATAGAAAAAGATAACTTTTATCTAATTCCAACAGGAGAAGTTCCACTTATGAATTGTTATAGAGATGAGATCTTTTTTTATTCAGACCTTCCTATAAAAGCAACTACTTATACATCTTGTTTTAGAAGAGAATCAGGATCATATGGAACTAAAGTTAGAGGATTAAATAGATTACATCAGTTTGATAAAGTAGAAATTATTCAAATTACTACTGCAGAAAAATCCGTGTTAGCATTAAAAGAAATGATTAATCATGTTAAAAATATTCTTTATTCATTAGAATTACCTTTTCGTATTGTTCGTTTAACTGCTCCAGATCTTGGATTTTCTTCATCTATAACTTATGATTTTGAAGTTTATTCAATTGCTCAAAAAAAATGGTTAGAAGTTAGCTCAATTTCAAATTGTAAAAATTTTCAATCTCATCGTTTAAATATAAAATATAAAAATCGTAAAGGTAAAATAGAGTTTTGCCATACTCTGAATGGAAGTTCATTGGCACTTCCTAGGATATTATTAACTTTATTGGAAAATAATCAAACTGACAATCAAATTAATATACCAAAAGTTTTGATTCCTTATACAGGATTTGATAAAATCAAATGATAAAATAAAAGTTATTCATTTTATGAAAGTTACAGAGCATATAGCTAAAGCAAAAAAAAGTTTATTTTCTTTTGAAATATTACCTCCTTTAAGAGGACATAATATAGGAAATATATTTTCTACTTTAGATCCTTTAATGGAATTTAACCCTCCTTTTATTGATGTTACATATCATAGAGAGGAATCAATTTTTATTGAAAGAGAAAATGGATTATTACAAAAAAAAAAAATTTCAAGAAGACCAGGCACTATAGGAATTTGTTCAGCTATAATGAATAAATATGGTGTAGATGCAATTCCTCATATGATTTGTGGAGGAATTAGTAGACAAATGATAGAAAATTCGTTGTTTGATATAAATTTTTTAGGAATAGATAATCTTTTTGTTTTAAGAGGAGATTCCTTAAAAAAGGAAAGTAGTTTTTATGCAAATAGAAATGGACATAAATATGCAGTAGAACTTGTTAAGCAAATTAAAAATTTGAATACAGGAAAATATATTGATAAATATTTCATTGAAAATAATCATGATAATTATTCTCCTATGTTTAATTTTTGTATTGGAGTAGCTGGATATCCAGAAAAACATTTAGAATCTCCAAATATAGATAGTGATTTGTATTTCTTAAAGAAGAAAATAGATGAAGGTGCAGATTATATAGTAACTCAAATGTTTTTTGATAATAAGAAATTTTTTTCTTTTGTTGATAGATGTAGAACAAAAGGAATTTCTGTTCCTATTATTCCTGGTATTAAACCGATATCTTCTAAAAAACAATTAAATAGTCTTCCATCTAATTTCTACTTGAGTATTCCTAATGAATTAGTAAAAGAAGTTATAAAAGCAAAGAATAAAGATAGTGTATATAATGTTGGAATTGAATGGTCTATTAATCAATCTAAAGAATTGAAAAACTCTGGAGTAGAAGTAATTCATTATTATACAATGGACAAGCCAGATAATATTTATAAAATTGTTAAATCTATTTATTAAATTAAGTATAAGTAATACATTCCATAAATGGTAAATATGGGATAGTATAATAATATTTTATTATATTTTTATTTAATGTATAGTGTTTTTTTTATAGAATTTATTATTTTTTTTTCATTTGGATACCAATATTTTATTAGATTTTTTGCATAAGGTGCTGGTGTATCTAACAATGTTACTCTATTAATTGGTGCATCTAAATAATCGAATGCTTTATTTTGTATAAAATATGAAATTTCAGAAGAAATAGATGAAAATGGCCAGGATTCTTCTAATATTACTAAACGATTTGTTTTTTTTACAGAAGTATAAATAGAAGTATAATCTAAAGGTCGTATAGTTTTTAGATCTAAAACTTCTACACTTATGTGTTCTTTTTCTAATTTATATGCTATATCCAAGGCAATTTTAATAATCTTGCCAAAAGAAACAAGACTTACATCAGATCCTACTTTTTTTATATCTGCTTTGCCAATTGGCAAAATATATTCTTTTTCTGGAATAATCATTTTATCTCCATACATTTGTTCAGATTCCATGAAAATAACTGGATCATCATCTCTTATTGCTGATTTTAATAACCCTTTTGCATCATATGGATTACTAGGTATTATTACTTTTAAACCTGGACAACTAGCATACCAACTTTCAAATGTTTGAGAATGGGTAGCTCCTAACTGTCCAGCAAATCCAGTTGGGCCTCTAAAAACAATAGGTATATTCCATTGACCTCCACTCATATAACGAATTTTTGCAGCATTATTAATAATTTGATCCATAGCTATTAATGAAAAATTAAAAGTCATAAATTCTATTATTGGTCTACATCCATTCATAGCAGAACCAATTCCTATTCCAGAAAAACCTAATTCTGATATTGGTGTATCTATAACTCTTTCAGGTCCAAATTCATCTAACATTCCTTTAGATGCTTTATATGCTCCATTATATTTAGCTACTTCTTCTCCCATTAAATATACTGAATTGTCTCTCCTCATTTCTTCACTCATAGCTTCCTTTATAACTTCACGAAAAGTTTTTTCTTTCATATTATAATATAAAATTTACCGGAAAGGAAATAAATTTATTTCCTTTCCGGTAAAATAAAAAAAATAAAATTAAAAGACGCTTTTTATTTTAATACCATTTTTATATTTTTTTTATTATTTTTCCTATTCCTTTACCTCTTATTTTTACTCTTTCTATTTCTCTTTGTATTTGTATTTGTCTTTTTTTTTCTTTATTAATTTCTTTTTCTTTTCTTTTTTTTTCTCTTCTCATTTCTAATTCTTTCTTTTTATTTTCTTTAATAAGATCTTCCTCTATTTTTATTTCTTTCTCTATTTTTTGCCTTTTATCTCTTTCTAAAAAAATATATTGTTTATATTCTGTATTATGCTTTTCTGTATTTACTTTTCCTCTTTCTATAGAGATAGAATTCAATTTATTTATTTCATTATTAATTTTTTTAATACTATTTTTTTTTAATTCTTCTGCGTCATTTAGACTCTTTTGTATTATTTTTTTTTCTTCAGGCAGAAATTTTTTAGTTCTTCTAATATCTTTTATACGATGTATTTCTTCTATTATACTTTTATGTTTATTTACTAATTTGTTGTATACTTTAAGATTTTTTTGATATTTTTCATTCCAACCATTTTTAATTTTTAATAATCTTTCTATTTTGCTTGATAAAGTTTCTAATGTTTCTCCTTTTAAAACTGAATCTTCATCTCTTTTAGGAATTTTATTTAATATTCTTCCTGAAAATAGATCATTAATTAAAATTTCTTTATCATTGTTACATGAAAAAAAAATTAAACCAAACGTTAAAAATATAATTGAAATTAAAACTTTTATATAAGTGTTCATAATTAAAATGTTTTGTTTGTGATTTTGTAATAAATATATAAAAAAAAAATATTACTTTTTTATAAGATTTTTATATATTAGAACCTATATCCAATCAAAAATAGTATCTTTGATATAAGTAATAATAATAAAATTTACAATTTCTATTTTCCTATGGATCAATTTATAAGATTAATTATACGGGGAATATCCTTAAGCCAAATACAGTCTGGTATATATGTTTTATTACTTGAAGAAGAAATGTCGGGGAAAATTAAACTTCCTATTATTATAGAAAGTATACAAGCTCAGTCTATTGCTTTTGCTTTAGGAAAAAAAGATCAATCTAGATTTTTTACACATGATTTGTTTTTTACTTTTGCTAAAGTATTTTATATTAATTTAAAAGCAGTAGTAATATATAAAATAATTAATGGAATATTTTTTTCTTATCTATTATTTGAAAAAAATGATTATTATAAAGAAACAAAAGAATTAAAAGAACATAAAATTAGTTCAAAAACTTCTGACGCTATTGCATTAGCAGTACGATTTAAAGCCCCTATATATACTACAAAAGAAATATTTAATAAAGCTGGAGTCCATTTTGAAAATGGAATTACTATTGATATTGATAAGGAAGATAAGTATAATAATGAAAATAATAATATTGAGTTAGAGAACATTGATAAATTAGATATAGGAGTATTTTTCAGAGAAAAAAGTCAAAAAGATTTGGAAAATATGACAGAAAATGATCTAAATGTTTTATTGAATCAAGCAGTAATTAATGAATTTTATGAACTTGCAGCAAAAATAAAAAAGGAATTAGATAGAAGAGAATAATTTACAAAATAATAAAAAAAATAACAAAACATCATTTTCTTTCAAATCTTATAAAACTATAATTGTATGGATTTTTTTTATCTTTTTCATAAAAAAATTCATATTTTTTACTCCATTTTTTTTCATATATTTTTGGAAATTTTGTATCTCCAAAAAAACATTTATGAATAATTGTTAATTCTAAAACATTAGCATAATCAAGTAAAGAAATATATGTTTGCTCACCACCTATTACAAACAATCTATCTATAGATAAATTTTTTATTTCTTTTACAGAAGAAATAACTAATCCATTATGTTTCTTTATGGTTTTTTCTATTGACGAAGTATTTTTTCTTGTTAGTACTATATTTTTTCTTTTTGGTAGTATTTTTCCTATTGATTCGAAAGTTTTTCTCCCCATAAGAATAGTTTCTCCCATAGTTAAATTTTTAAATCTTATCAAATCATTTGGAATATGCCACATTAATTCATTATTTTTTCCTATAAATCCGTTTTTAGAAACGGAAGCTATTAATATTATTTTCATTATTTTTAATTTATTTTATTTATGTAATGTCAGATATTAGTATTAAATATAATCCAGAATATATTGAAAAAAAAATATACGATTTATGGATGAATAATAATTATTTTTCATCTTTTCCTGATAAACGTGTTCCTTACACTATAATTATGCCCCCACCAAATGTTACTGGGAGTCTACATATAGGTCATATGTTAAATAATACAATACAGGATGTATTAATAAGATATGCAAGAATGCATAATCATAATGCTTGTTGGATCCCCGGGACCGACCATGCATCTATTGCAACAGAAGCAAAAGTTATAGAGGAATTAAATAAAAAAGGAATTTCTAAATTTTTTTTGGGAAGAGAAAAATTTTTATCTCATGTTATTAAATGGTCTGAAAAATATAAGAATATTATCTTTAATCAGATTAAAAAACTTGGATGTTCTTGTGATTGGAATAGAGTACAGTTTACTATGAGTAAAAAATTATCTGAATCCGTAAAAAAAATTTTTATTAATCTTTATAATAGAGGATATATTTATAGGGGATATCATGTAGTAAATTGGGATACTGTTGCTAAAACTACAATTTCTGATGAGGAAGTTATTCATGAGGAACAAACATGTAAATTATATTATATAAAATATAAAATAAAAGATGAAAATAATAATATAACTATAGCGACAACACGTCCTGAAACTTTATTTGGTGATACGGCAGTTTGTTATAATTATAATGATATTCGTTATTCACATTTAATAGGAAAATTTGTTATTGTTCCAATAATAAACAAGGTAATTCCTATTATTAGAGATTCATGTATAGATATAAATTTTGGAACAGGATGTTTAAAAGTAACTCCAGCCCATGATAAAAAAGATAAACAACTTGCAGATAAATATGGATTAGAAATTATAAATATTTTTAATGAAGATGGAACTATAAATGAAAATGGATTTCATTATAAAGGAATTGATCGTTTTGATGCTAGAATAAAGGTAGTTAATGAATTAACCAGATTAGATTTATTAGAAAAAACAGAAAAATACAAACACAAAATAGCTATTTCTGAACGTACGTCTTCAATAATAGAATATAGATTATCTATTCAATGGTTTTTAAAAATGAAAGAAATATCTATTCCTGCTATGGAAGCAGTAAAGAATAATGATATTAAATTTTATCCTAAAAAAATAAAGAAAATTTATATAAAATGGATGAATAATATTGGTGATTGGAATATTTCTAGACAATTATGGTGGGGGCATAGATTACCTGTTTTTTATTATGGGAAAAAAATTAATGAATATGTTGTAGCAGAAAATATTAATATTGCTTTGAAAAAAGCAATAGATAAAAGTAATAATCATATGTTGACATATGATAATCTTTGGAAAGATCCTGATGTTTTAGATACTTGGTTTTCTTCTTGGATTTTACCAATAACTGGATTTGATGGGATTATTAATCCTAATAATGAAGAAATGGATTATTATTATCCAACTGAAGATATAGTTACAGGTTCTGATATTATATTTTTTTGGGTTGCTCGTATGATAGTATCAGGATTTTTTTTTAAAAATAAAAAACCTTTCAAAAGAGTATTTTTTACAGGAATTGTTAGAGATATTAATAATAAAAAAATATCAAAATCTTTAAATAATTCACCTGACCCAATAATTTTAATTAAAAAATATGGTGCAGATGCCGTACGTTTAGGTCTAATGTTAAAAAATACAGCAGGTAAAGATTTTCATTTTGATGAAAAAATATGTGTACAAGGTAGAAATTTTGCTAATAAAATATGGAATGCTTTCCGTTTAATTAAAAGTTGGAAAGTAGAAGAAAAAAAAAATGAATGTAATAAAGAAAATTCAATAAATAAATTAGAAAAATTATCATTACTTGCTATTGAATGGATGAATAATCGTTTTTATTTTATTTTGAAAATTTTTGATGAAAATTTTCAAAAATATAGATTAGATGAATCATTAATGATTGTTTATAAATTTTTTTGGGTTGATTTTTGTTCTTGGTTCCTTGAAATAATTAAACCTGATAATGGAAAAATTATATCTAGTAAAGTATATTTAAATGTTGTATTTTACTTTGAAAATATTTTAAAATTATTACATCCTTATATTCCTTTTATTTCTGAAGAGATATGGATTTTACTAAAAAAAAGAAAATATAAAGAAAATTTGATGTTATCTTTTTGGCCTAAAAAAAAATGTTATGATTATAATATATTGGTTTCTTTTGAAAAAGTAACTAAAATAATATCTAAAATACGTAATTTAAGGCTAAAACATAATATTCCTTATAAAGAAAAAACTATTTTATTTTCTATGAGAAATAAATGTAATAAAGAAAAAAAATATGATGATATAATATTAAAATTGGCAAATATATCTAAAATAATTACAGTTTCAAAAGTACCTAATGAATCATCACTTGTTTCTTTTTTTTTAGGTGAAGATAAATTTTTTCTATTTTTAAATAATAGAAAAATTTCAAATATTTCTTCAATTATAATTAGTACTGAAAAAAAAATTCAGTATTTCAATAGATTATTATTTATGATAAGAAAAAATTTAATGAATAAAAAATATATAATTTCAGTTCCTAAAAAAATTCTTTTAAAGGAGAAAAAAAAAGAGAAAGATACTTTGGAAAAAATAGAAAAATTAAAAGAACAGATAAAATATTTTAAAGGAAAAAAGGAACAAAAATAATAAAAATAATAAAATTAAATGTTATATATAATATATTTATTATTTCCAATCATCACTACTACCTCCACCCCCGAAATTTCCCCCTCCACCTAATCCATCAAATTCATCTTCATCTTCTTCATAAAAATTATTTTTATTAGATAAGAATAAATTAGTTATTAATAATGTATTTAACAAAGAAGTATTAATCATTCCATTTTTATAAAATATAAATATCATTACAAAAAAAACAAAAACATAAATCCATGATATCAAACTATGTTTTTTTTTTTTCAATGGTTTTTTATTAACAAAATTGTTTTTCAATATTTTGAATATATCATTAATACAATTATCTATTGCTTCATAATAAAGATTATTTTTTAAATATGGTTTAATGTTATTTATAATTTTTTTAGTTAAAAAATCAGTTAAATAAGACTCAACTCCATATCCATTTTGTATAGATATTTTTTTATCATTAATGGATAAAAGTATAACAATTCCATTATTTTTATAAAACTGGCCTATCCTCCATCTTTCCCCCCATTTATATGCAACTACGTTAGGATCTTCCCCGTTAAGATCTCTAATAAGAATAATTAATATTTCTGTAGATGTTATTTTAAAATAATTAAGTAGTTTTTTATTAAGATTATGCAATTCTTCTTTAGACAAAACATTAGAATAATCCTGAATAGGACTTATATTTTGTTTATGATTAGGTATATTAAACTGTCCATTAACTATTGTTATTGGAATTATGATAAATAGAATTTTTATAAGTATATTCATTATGAATGAAGTCACTAATTTTCTTTAAATTACTAAAATTACTGAAAAATCTACTATAGGTGTTTTATTAGCATTAATTTGAGATTTAAAGTAACCTTTTTCTTTAAATTTAGAAAAAAAATTGGAAATTATAATTTCTGGAAATTGATTCCTATAAGTATTGAAGTTGTTTACTTGATCATTAAATCTATTTCTTTCTACATTTATTCTATTTTCAGTACCTTCTAATTGATTTTGCAACTCAGAAAAATTTTGTGTTGCTTTCAATGTTGGATAATTTTCCATTATAAAAAATAGTTTTCCAATAGAATTATTTAAATTTTCCTGTGCTTTTTGAAATTTATTTATTTGATCTTGGCTTAAATTATCTGCATTAATATGAATAGAAGTAGCTTTTGCTCTTGATTCTACAATCTGAGTTAATGTTCCTTTTTCAAAAGAAGCAGAACCTTTTACTGTATTTACTAAGTTTGGAATTAAATCTGATCTACGTTGATAAACATTTTCTACTTGACCCCATTGGTTTTTTATATTTTCATTTAGTCTTATTAAATTATTGTAAATTTTTATTATCCATGAACCAGTTATTAGTATAAAAATGAAAATAAAAGAAATAATTATTAAAAATCTTTTTTTCATAATGTTTTAAAAGTTTTTTTTATAAAAAATCTCTTCATTAGAAAAAAAAAATCTACACTCTCTGATTGCATTTATATTACTATCAGATCCGTGAATTGCATTTTTTTCTAAAGAAGTAGCATATAAATTTCTTATAGTCCCTTTTTCTGCAATTAATGGATTTGTATTTCCTATCAATAATCTAAAATCTTTTACTGCATTATTTTTTTTCAAAATCATTGATATTATAGGACCAGAAGACATAAATTTTATTAAAGACTCAAAAAAATATTTACTTTTGTGTTTTTCGTAAAATTTTTCAAAAGATTTTTTAGATATTTTTATCATTTTCAGTGCTATAATATGAAATCCATTTTTATAAATTTCAAAAAAAATAGGAAATATATATCTTCTTTCTATAGCATCTGGTTTTATAATTGAACAAGTGATATTTCCAAATAAGTTTTCTATCATATATCATTTTGTATATTAGAAAAAAAACAAGACTTAAAATTTTAATTTAAAATTAAAAAAAGAAATTTATAAATGGAAATTTATATATTATAATCTACAAAAAAATAATATTTATATGAATTATAAAAAATATAAAGATATTTTTTTTAAAGGTGAAAGAAAAGAAATAAGTTTTAGTCTGTTTAAAAATTCAATATTAAATGATTATAAGTTAGCAAGAATTAGCCGGGAAGCTAGTATTTTAGGACGTAAAGAAGTTTTAAACGGAAAAGCTAAATTTGGAATATTTGGAGATGGTAAAGAAATTCCACAATTAGCTATGGCAAAAGTGTTTAAAAATGGAGATATAAGATCTGGATATTATAGAGATCAGACTTTTATGATGGCTATAGGTGTTTTAACTGTAAAAAATTTTTTTTCACAATTATATGCTAATTCAAACTTAAAAGAAGAACCTACTTCTTCTGGAAGAATGATGACATCTCATTTTGGCACTAGATTCCTAAACAAAGATGGAAGTTGGAAAGAACTTGTAAAATGTAAAAATTCTAGTGCTGATATTTCTTCTACTGCTGCTCAAATGCCAAGATTATTAGGATTAGCTCAAGCTTCAAAAATTTATAAACAATTAAATAATTTAAATATTACACATAAAAAATTCTCTAATAATGGAAATGAAATAGCATTTGGAACTATTGGAAATGCAAGTATTTCTGAAGGTTTATTTTGGGAAACTTTAAATGCTGCTGCAGTTTTACAAATTCCAATTATTATTTCTATTTGGGATGATGAATATGGAATATCAGTTCCTAATAAATATCAGTTTCCCAAAAAAAATATTAGCGATCTATTGTATGGATTTCATAGAAATAAAAGTGAAAAGGGAATTGAAATTATTGAAGTAAATGGATCAGATTACATAACACTTATACAAAAGTATATGTTAGCAGAAAAAATAGCTCGTTATGAACATGTTCCGGTAATTATACATATAACTAAATTAACTCAACCACAAGGGCATTCAACATCTTCTTCTCATGAAAGATATAAATCAAAAATTCGTTTAGAATGGGAAATTAAAAACGATGGAATAAAAAAATTTAGAAACTGGATTTTAAATTTTGAATATGAAAAAGATAAAAAATTTAAAATAGCTACTGTTTGTTGTTTAGATAAAATAGATTTTGAAGCTAAAGAATACGTTAAAAATGAACAAAATAAAGCTTGGGAAGATTTTAAAAAACCTATTAATAAAATAAGACAAGAAGTGTTATATATTTTTCAAAAAATTAATAATTCTTGTTTAGATTATGGAAAAAAATGGATTAAAGTACATATAAAAAATAATATTAATAAACTAAATAATTATACTAATTTTTATACAAAAAGATCAATATTCTCTATGGTAAGAAAATTTCTATATCTATCATATAAAGTAAAAAGTAAACATAAAGAATTTTTAAAAAAGTGGATTGAAAAAAAATATAATAAAGAGCAAGAAGATTATTCTTCTCATTTATACAGTATTTCAAGAAATTCACATAAAAAAGTTAAAGAAATTTTTCCTTTATACAATTTAAAAGATAATATTTTTGTTGATGGAAGAGTAATATTGAGAGAAAATTTTGATAAATTGTTAGAAATGTATCCTGATCTTATTATTTTTGGAGAAGATGTAGGTAAAATGGGTGATGTTAATCAAGGATTAGAAGGTTTACAGAAAAAATATGGAAAAATTAGAATTTTTGATACTGGAATTAGAGAATCTACTATTATTGGGCAAGCCATTGGGCTGGCTATGAGAGGACTACGCCCTATAGTAGAAATTCAATATATTGATTATATATTATATGCTTTACAAATTATGAGTGATGATCTTGCTTGTTTACATTACAGAACAAAAGGAGGACAAAAAGCTCCTGTTATTATTAGGACAAGAGGACATCGTTTAGAGGGAATATGGCATTCTGGTTCACCAATGGGAGGAATACTTAATTATTTAAGAGGTATATTAATTCTTGTACCAAGAAATATGGTAAAAGCTGCTGGATTTTATAACACTTTATTATCATCAGATGATCCTGCTTTAGTAATTGAATGTTTAAATGGATATAGAATAAAAGAAAAGTTACCTTATAATTTAGGAATTTTCAAAACTCCTATTGGAGTTATAGAAGTTACTAGAAATGGAAAAGATGTTACTATTGTAACATATGGATCTACTTGGAGGATTGTAAATGAAGCTGCAGAAGAATTGGATAAAATGAATATTTATGTAGAAATAATTGATGTCCAATCTTTGTTACCTTTTGATTACAAAAAAAATATTGTAAAAAGTTTAAAAAAAACTAACAGATTGTTAATTGTAGATGAAGATGTTCCTGGTGGAGCTTCAGCTTATATTTTGCAAAAAATATTAGATGAACAAAAAGGATATTATTATTTAGATAGTCCTCCAGAAACTATAACAGCTAAAGAACATAGACCACCTTATGGATCAGATGGAGATTATTTTTCTAAACCTTCTGTTGAAAACATTGTAGAAAAAGTACTGAAAATGATAAATAATAATTGATATAAATATGAAAATAGAAAAAATTTTGCATTCAAGAATTAAAGAAGTAGATTTTAATAATATTTCTTTTGGAAATTATTATTCAGATCATATGATTTGTTCAGAATTCAAAAATGGAAAGTGGAAAAATTCAGTTATAAAACCATTTAGTGATATTATGTTATCTCCTGTTACTCTTGTTTTTCATTATGGACAATCAGTATTTGAAGGGATGAAAGCATATAAAGATAAAAAAGGAGAAGTTTTTTTATTTCGTCCAGAAGAAAATTTTAAAAGAATTAATAGATCTGCAATACGTTTAGAAATGCCACAAATTCCAAAAAACATATTTTTAAATGGAATTAAAAAGTTGATAGACATAGATAGAGATTGGGTCCCTAATAATTATGGAAAATCTTTGTATATTCGTCCTTTTTTAATAGCTACTAGAGGTATTTTATCTGCTAAACCTGCTGAAGAATACATGTTTATTGTTATATCAACTCCTGTTGATTCTTATTATAAAAAACCTCTAAAAATAAAAATAGAAGAAAAATATAGTAGATCCGCTCCAGGTGGAATAGGATTTACTAAAGCATCTGGTAATTATGCATCTTCTTTTTATCCTACAAAAATAGCAAATAAAGAAGGATTTGACCAAGTGTTATGGACAGATTCTAATACTCATACAAAAATAGAAGAATCTGGGACTATGAATGTTTTTTTTTTGATTAAGGATAAATTAATAACTCCAAAGGAAAGTGATAGTATATTGAGTGGAATTACTTGTGATAGTATTATTTCTCTTTCTAAAAAAGAAAACGTTACTGTAGAAAAAAAAAATATAAAAGTATCAGAAATAATAGAAAGTTTAAAAAAAGGTGAATTAAAAGAAGCATTTGGTTGTGGAACAGCAGTAGTAATAAATTTTTTTGAATCAATTAGTTATAAAAATACTATTTTTAGTTTTCCTAATTTACCAGAAGTTGAAAGATTATCTATTCGTTTAAGGAAAAAATTATTAGACATACAGCATAATTTATCATATGATCCATTTGGGTGGAGAGTAAAAATAGAAAGAGGTTTTTAAAAAAAAATCTTTTATGAATGATTATTTTCAATTAGTAGAAGAATTAGTTAAAAAATTATTATATGATTTATATAAATTTCCTGTTTATAAAAAATTGGATTTTAAGTATACAAATAAAGATCATTCAGGAGATCTTACTTTAATTTTATTTTCCTTATCTAAGGAATTAAAAAAACCTGTAAATGAAGTAGGGTCTATAATAGGTAGTTATGTAAAAGAAAAATTAAAAGGATATGTTAAATTTTACATTGTTGAAGGATTTTTAAACTTTATTTTTAAAGATAATTATTATGTTAATCTTATTAATATAATGTTAAATTCAAATTTTTATAATCTTAAAATAAAAAATCCTAAAAAAATAATGGTAGAATATTCTTCTCCTAATGCTAATAAACCACTTCATTTAGGTCATTTAAGAAATTGTTTAATAGGCGTCTTTATTTCTAAAATATTAAAAATGTTTGGACATAATATAATAAGGACACAAATTATCAATGATAGAGGAATACATATTTGTAAATCTATGATAGCTTGGATAAAATTTGGAAAAGGTAAAACTCCTAATGACTGTTCATTAAAAGGTGATCATTTTGTAGGAAAATATTACAATTTGTTTGATAAGATTTATAAAGAAGAAATTAATAATGTAAAAAATAACAACGAAGTTTCAATTTTGAAAGATGCAAGAAATTTGTTAATAAAATGGGAAAATAAAGATACAAATACTATTAGTATTTGGAAAAAAATGAATCAATGGGTTTATGATGGATTTAAAAAAACTTATCATAAGATTGGAATTAGTTTTGACAAAACAGAATATGAAAGTAAAATTTATGAAATTGGAAAAAATATTGTTAAAAAAGGTCTGGAAAAAAATATTTTTTTCAAAAAAAAAGATGGATCTGTTTGGATTGATCTATCTAAAGAAGGATTTTATCATAAACTTTTATTAAGATCAGATCAAACATCTGTATATCTTACTCAAGATTTAGGAAATGCAGTAAAACGTTTTAATAAATATAAAATAGATAATTTAGTATATGTAGTAGGAAAAGAACAAAATTATCATTTTAAAACTCTATTTGCAATATTAAAACGTTTAGGTTTTATTTGGGTAAATAAATTATATCATCTGTCATATGAAATGGTAACACTTCCTAGTGGTAGAATGAAATCCAGGGAAGGAAATGTTGTAACAGTAGATAGTATTATAAATGAAATTATTTCTATTGCAAAAAAAAAATTTTTGAAAAAGGCTTCAGTAAACACTCATGAAAAAACTTATAATATTATAGGAATAGGTGCATTGAAATATCATTTTCTTAAAGTTGATCCAAAAAAAGAAATATCTTTTGATATAAATAAATCAATTTCCCTAAAAGGTAGAACTGGAACATATGTACAATACACTTATTCTAGAATACGTTCTTTAGAAAGAAAATTTTTCAAATTATTTCCTACAAAAAATAATTTTAATTGGAAAAATGTAGTATTAGATACATATGAAAAAAATTTAATAAAAATTCTTAGTAAATATCCTTTAGTATTAAAAAAATCATGTATGTATTTTAATCCTTCATTAGTTGCAAATTATGTTTATGAAGTATCTAAGTGTTTTAATAATTTATATCAAAATAAAAAATTATTAGATACTTTAAATGTTATTCAATGTAATGCTAATATGACTATTATTTGTATTACAGGTAATATATTAAAATATGGAATGAATTTATTAGGGATAGATATGGTAGATAAAATGTAAAAAAATTGTTTATATGTTTAAAACTTTACAGGACAAAATACAAAAAGCTATTAATGTTTTAAAAGGTAATCATCAAATTACAGAAATTAATCTTGCATCTTCTATAAAAGAAGTAGGAAGAGCACTTATAGATGCAGATGTTAACTATAAAATTGTTAAAAAATTTATAAAAAAAATAAAAGAAAAATCTATTGGTAAAAAAGTTTTAACTTCTTTAAATCCAAGACAACTTATTATAAAAATAGTATATGATGAATTAGTAACTCTTATGGGAGGAAAAAATGTAGAACTTAATATTTACAAAACTCCTTTTATTATTTTAATTTGTGGATTACAAGGTAGTGGAAAAACTTCTTTTTCCTCTAAATTATCTTTTTTTTTGAAAAAAAAAGGTTATTCCCCTTTATTAGTTGCAGCAGATATTCATAGACCAGCTGCAGTTGATCAATTAAATTTTCTTGCAAAAAAAATTTGTGTTCCTGTTTTTTCTTTAGAAAAAATAAATAGCTATGATCATGATCACATTGCAAATATTGTAGAAAAATCTATTGATTATGCATTTGATATGAAGAAAGATGTAGTAATTATTGATACTGCAGGTAGGTTAGCTATTGATGAAATTATGATGAAAGAAATAAAAATTATTAAAAAACATTCTAATCCAAATGAAATCTTATTTGTTATAGATTCTATGACAGGACAGGATGCTATAAATACTGCTAAATCTTTCTATGAATCATTAAATTTTGACGGAATAGTAATGACAAAATTAGATGGAGATAGTAAGGGCGGGGCAGCAATAACTATTTCTAGTATTATTAATAAGCCTATAAAATTTATTAGCAATGGAGAAAAAATAGAAGATATAGAAATTTTTCATCCAGATAGAATAGCTAATCGTATTATAGGTATGGGAGATATAATTTCTTTAGTAGAAAAAGTTCAGGAACAGTTCAATGAAAAAAATACAAAAGAAATTTATCATAAAATGTCAAAAAATCGTTTTGACTTTAATGATTTTTTAGAACAAATAAAGCAAATAAAAAAAATAGGAAATATTAAAAATATAATTTCAATGATTCCAGGAGTTGATAAATATTTACCACAAAAAAACAGGGAAATTGATAACAAATCTTTTAAAAAAATGGAATCTATTATTTTTTCTATGACTCCTTATGAAAGAAAAAATCCAAAAATACTTTCAGATATAAGCAGAAAAAAAAGAATCTCAAAAGGATCAGGAATTTCTTTAGATGAAATTAATTTTTTTTTGAAACAATTCAAAGATATAAACAAAATTATGAAAAAAATTAAAACTAATTCTGGAAAAGATTTGATAAAAAATTTTATTTCGGAAATTTTTGATAAAAGAAAAATGTAATTTAATTAATTATAAATTAAATTTTCTTTTATTGAAAATATTTTTAATTTTGTTCGTTAATTATTATAAAAATGTCAATATTTTAACTTTTTATTAGAAATATAAGTAAAATATGATGAAAGATTTCTTAAATAGAGATAAATTTCTAAAAATTTTAGAAAATGAAAATTTTTGGGATATTATTATTATTGGTGGAGGTGCAACTGGAATAGGAATAGCTCTAGATTCTTCTTCTAGGGGATATAAAACTCTTCTTTTAGAACAATCAGATTTTTCCAAAGCTACATCTAGTAGAAGTACTAAGTTAATTCATGGTGGAATACGATATTTAGCCCAAGGAAATATTAAATTAGTTTTTGAGGCTTTAAGAGAAAGAGGATATCTTTTAAAAAATGCCCCACACTTAGTTAGAAAACAAAAATTTATTATTCCAGTTTTTAGTTGGAAAATGGGTATTTTTTATTGGACCGGATTAAAATTATATGAGTGGTTATCTGGATCGTTAAGTTTCGGTAAATCTAAGTTTTTGTCTAAAAATGAAATTATAAAAATTATTCCAGAAATTAATAATCATAAGTTAAAAGGAGGAATTCTATATTATGATGGACAATTTGACGATTCTCGTTTAGCTATTAATTTAGCTCAAACTTGTGTACAACATGGAGGAATTTTGCTAAATTATTTCAAAGTAAAAAACCTTATAAAAAAAAATAAAAATAAAGTATCAGGAGTTATAGCATGTGATATTGAAACAAAAAAAGAATACTCTATTTTATCAAAGATTGTAATTAATGCAACAGGAGTATTTTCTGATTCCATTTTAAAAATGGATAATAATTTAGATTCATCTTTATCTATACAACCTAGTCAAGGAACTCATATTGTTTTAAATAAATCTTTTTTTAGTAGTAAAAATGCTATAGTTATTCCTAAAACTTCGGATGAAAGAATTTTATTTTGTGTCCCATGGTATGATCATGTTTTAGTAGGAACTACAGATACATTCTTAAAAAAAACTGTAATTGATCCAATACCTTTAGAAGAAGAAATTGATTTTATTTTACAAACTTTTAAAAAATATTTCATTTTTTTTCCTGAAAAAAAGGATATATTAAGTGCTTTTTCTGGATTAAGACCACTATTTATATCAAAAGATAATAAAAATAAAACTAAAGATATATCTAGGAATCATAAACTTATAGTAAGTACTTCTGGATTAATAAGTATAATAGGTGGTAAATGGACAACTTATAGAAAAATGGCAGAAGATACAGTAAATAAAGCTATTGAAATAGGAAAATTTAATAATAAGCCATCTATAACAAAAAATCTTAAAATTTATGGATCTAATTTTTTTTCATATAATAATGAATATGATCTTTATTGGAAAAAATATGGAGAGGATGAGTGGAATATAAAAAAACTAATAAAAAAAAATCCTTTTTTAGGAAATACTTTATTTTCAAATAAAAAATCTGATTACTCATCATTATGTACTGAAGCAGAAGTCATATGGATGGTAAGATATGAAATGGCTAGAACTATTGAAGATGTTTTAGCAAGAAGATTTCGTTTATTATTTTTAAATGCAAAAAAATCAATAGAGATTGCACCAAAAATTGCAAATTTAATGGCTAAAGAGCTTTCTCGTGATAAAAAATGGGAAAAATCACAAGTAAATTCTTTTAAAAAATTAGCAATGAAATACTATTATTCATAATTTTTTATATAGAATAGAATTGATAAAAAAATTATTATAACACTTCTACTTACTTTTTTATATGAAAAAATATGTGCTATCATTAGATCAGGGAACAACTAGTTCTAGAGCTATTATATTTGATAAGATTGGAAATATTATTTCTATAGCTCAAAGAGAATTTACACAAATTTATCCACATCCAGGATGGGTAGAACATAATGCAGAAGAAATATGGTCTACACAAGCTTCTGTTGCTTTAGAAGCAATTTTAAAAGCAAATTTAGAAGGAGATAATATAGAATCTATAGGAATAACAAATCAAAGAGAAACTACTGTAATATGGGATAAAAAAACAGGAGAACCTATATTCAATGCTATAGTTTGGCAAGATAGAAGAACATCAAAATATTGTGATGAAATTAAAAAAGAGGGATTAACAGAAATGATTAGAAAAAAAACCGGTCTTATTATAGATCCTTATTTTTCTGCTACAAAAATTAAATGGATATTAGATAATGTCCAAGGAGCAAAAAAAAGGGCATTTTCAGGAAATTTAGCATTTGGGACTATCGATTCATGGTTGATATGGAATTTAACAGGAAAAAAAATTCATGTTACAGATGTAACTAATGCATCTAGGACAATGTTATTTAATATTCACACATTAAATTGGGATAATGAATTGGTAAATTTATTTAATATTCCAATTACAATGTTGCCAGAAGTAAAATCTTCTAGTGAAATTTTTGGATATACTACAGGAAATATTTTGTCTCATAAAATACCAATATCTGGTATTGCTGGGGATCAACAAGCATCTTTATTTGGTCAAATGTGTACTAAAATAGGTATGGTAAAAAATACTTATGGAACAGGTTGTTTTATGCTAATGAATGTAGGAAAAAATCCAGTTTTTTCTAAGAATAATTTGATAACTACAGTAGCATGGAAAATTAAAAATAAGGTCCAATATGCTTTAGAAGGAAGTGTATTCATAGCAGGAGCCGTAATCCAATGGCTTAGAGATGGATTAGGACTACTTACATATTCAAATGAAGCTGAAGATATAGCCTCTTCTGTAGAAAATACAGAAGGATTGTATATGGTTCCTGCTTTTTCTGGATTAGGAGCCCCTTATTGGGACCATAAGGCTAGAGGGATAATAGTGGGGATAACAAGAGGAACATCTTCTGCACATTTTGTACGAGCAGCATTAGAAAGTATTGCTTTTCAAAATATGGATGTTCTTAAAGCAATGGAAGCAGATTCAGGAATTTCTATTAAAGAAATTCGTGTAGATGGTGGAGCGACGGTTAATAAATTATTAATGCAATTTCAATCGGACATTTTAAATGTAAGAGTGGTAAAATCTAAAATCTCTGAATTAACTGCTGCTGGAGCAGCTTATTTGGCAGGACTTGCAGTTAATTATTGGAGTAGTTTAGAGGATATTCAAGGTAAGTGGCAGGTAGAAAGAATTTTTGAACCAAAAAAAATGAAAAATAGTAAAAATATAATTAAAGGTTGGAAAAAAGCAATAAAAACTACTCGTTCTTGGGCTAACCAGGAATAGTATGTATATTATATATTTATATATTTTATTATCATATCAATTCAATATTTGTTAATATGTCAGAAGTATGTGCAGAAATAATAGGTACTACAATATTAGTTTTTTTAGGAAATGGTGTAGTAGCAAATTTAGTTTTATCAAAAACTAAAGGAAATAATAAAAATGGAGGATGGTTAACAGTTACAATTGGTTGGGCTTTAGCTGTATTTATGGGAATTATAGTTTCTGCTCCATATAGTGGGGGTCACTTAAATCCATGTGTTACTTTAGGATTTGCTATTATAGGTAAATTTAGTTGGAATTTGGTTCCTTATTATATAATTTCTCAGATAGTTGGATCTATGTTAGGATCTTTTTTAGTATGGTGTTTATATAAAGATTATTTTATTGAAACTAAAAATGAAAAAGATAAGTTATCAGTTTTTGTTACTGTTCCTTCCATAAGGAATTTTTTTTCTAATTTTACTAGTGAAATTTTAACTACTTTTATATTTATTTTTATTTCATTTCATTTGGTAAAAAAAGGAACTATTTTCTTATTTGAAAAAAAGCATTTAATAGGACTTGGATCTATTGATGCATTACCTTCTTCTTTAGTTGTTTTAGGAATAGTTTTATCTTTAGGAGGAGTAACTGGTGCTGCACTTAATCCAGCTAGAGATTTAGGGCCTAGGATAATGCATTCAATATTACCTATACCTGGAAAAGGTAAAAGTGATTGGGATTATGCAATAATTCCAATATTTGGACCAGTTATAGGAAGTTTTATGGCATCAATGTTGTATTTATTGTTATCATAATAATAAAAAAAACTTGTAAATTATTTTTTATGAAAAAATTGGTCTTTTCTTCAAAAGAAAATTCTGATGTAGATCATAGAAAAATAGGAAAAAAACTTAAACTTTTTATTTTCTCTGATAGGGTTGGACCTGGATTACCATTATGGTTGCCAAAAGGAACAATTATTAGAAATAGTTTAGAAAAATTTTTAATTGATCTTCAAAAAAAATCAGGATATGAGATGGTAACTACTCCTCACATTGGATCCAAAAAATTATATGTAAGGAGTGGCCATTGGAGTAAATATGGAAATGATAGTTTTAAACCTATTCATACACCTAATAAAAAAGAAGAATTTATTTTAAAGCCAATGAATTGTCCCCATCATTGTGAAATTTATAGAGCTCAAGATTGGTCTTATAGAGATCTTCCTAAACGTTTTGCTGAATTCGGAACAGTATATCGTTATGAAAAAAGTGGAGAAATTCATGGGTTAACTAGAGTTAGATGCTTTACTCAAGATGATGCACATATTTTTTGTACTCATGATCAACTTCTAAAAGAATTTAAAAAAGTAATAAATTTAATTACTTACGTTTTTCATTGTTTAGGATTTTTTGATTATACAGTAAGAATTTCGCTTAGAGATCCTAATAAAATAGATAATTATATGGGATCTAAGGAAAATTGGAAAAAAGCAGAGGAAGCTATATTAAAATCAGTTAAAGAAGAAAATATGAATGCATCTGTTAATTATGGAGAAGCTTCATTTTATGGGCCAAAACTAGATTTTATGATAAAGGATTCCTTGGGAAGAAATTGGCAACTTGGGACAATTCAAGTAGATTATAATATGCCTGAAAGATTTGATTTATATTATAAAGGAAAAAATAATGAAAAACATCGCCCTGTCATGATTCACAGAGCTCCATTTGGATCATTAGAACGTATTATAGCTATTATGATTGAACATACAAATGGTAATTTTCCATTATGGATAGCGCCTAATCAGGTAGCAATACTACCAATTAGTGATAAATATATAATTTATGCAAAAAAAATTTTAAATTTGATGTTAAATCATGATATTAGAGTTTTTATTGATAGTAGAAATGAAAAAATAAATAAAAAAATTAGGGATTCTGAAAATGACAAAATACCTTATATGATTATTTTAGGAGAGAAAGAAGAAAAAAGAAAAATGATTTCTTTACGATGTCATGGAATAGGAAATATAGGGGTATTTTCTATTTTTGATGGAATAAAAACTATTTTAAGTAAAATAAATTTTAAAACTGTACATTATAAAAAAAAAATTTTCAAAAGGAAATAATAGGAGAAGACGTATTATCAGGGTGTTTCAACAAAAAAAAGAAGAATATAGAATTAATGAAAATATTAAGTCTAATACTATACGTTTAGTTGGAGATTCAGATAAAGAAAATGGGATATATCTAACAAAAGAAATTATTATGCATGCTAATAATAAAGATCTTGATTTAGTAGAAATTAATCCAAAGTTAGACCCTCCAGTATGTAAAATATTGGATTATAAGAAGTTTTTATATGAACAAAAAAAAAGGAAAAAACAGTTTAAGGCAAAACAAGTAAAAATAAATACTAAAGAAATTAGATTTGGGCCACAAATAGGAGATCATGATGGAAAAGTTAAAATAAAAAGTGCAGAAAAATTTTTAATGAGAGGAGATAAAGTTAAAGTGTTTGTTTTTTTTAAAGGAAGATCTATTGTATATAAAGAACAAGGAAAAATAAAATTATTAAAATTTGCAGAAGATATTGAAGAATATGGAAAAGTAGAACAAATGCCAGTTATGGAAGGAAAAAGAATGTATATGATATTAGCTCCAAAAAAATTTTAGAATGTAATGCCTAAATTAAAAACAAAATCAGGTTCAAAGAAGAGATTTAAAAAAACTGCTAATGGGTATATAAAAAAAAAATATGCATTTAAAAATCATCTTCTAACTAAAAAATCTAAAAAAAGAAAACGTGCTTTATCTAAGTTTTCTTTATTGAAAAAATCAAATATAAAAAATATAAAAAAACAAATATAATTTTTATGCCAAGATCTACGAATGCTGTTTCCTCTAGAAAAAAAAGAAAAAAAATACTTAAATTGGCAAAGGGGTACTATGGAGCAAGAAGCAAAGCATATACTGTTGCAAAAAACGCTGTAGAAAAATCTTTTGTATATTCCTATATTGGAAGAAAAAAAAAGAAAAAAAATTTTAGATCTCTTTGGATAATGAGAATTAATGCTGGAGTACGTAAACATGGAAAATCTTATTCAGAGTTTATTAAAAAATTATCTAAACATAATATAAAAATTAATAGAAAAATTTTATCTGATATTTCAATGAACGAACCAGATGTTCTAAAAAAAATAGTAGATTATGTTTTTATATGATTTTTTTGTATAAAAATCAATTTTTTTTCTATTAATTTTCTTTTTTTATACGATAAATAATCTATAAATAATTTTCCATTTAGATGATCATACTCATGTAAAATAATTCTTGCACACATTCCTGATAGTTTTTTCTTTTGTTTATTATAATTTTTATCATAATATTCAATTAATACATTTGATTTTCTTTTTATATAACTCATAATTCCAGGTATACTAAGACATCCTTCGTTAAATTTATATTCTTTACCATAAATTTTTAGTATAAATGCATTAATAAAAACTTCTTGAAAGTATATTATTTTTTTTCCGTTAAAAAATGGAATATTAATAATAAATAAACTTATATTTTTACCAATTTGAGGTGCTGCTAATCCTATTCCATTTACTTTATGTACAGTTTCATACATGTCTTTAATTAACTTATCAGTTACTTTTCTTGAAGAAATAAAATCAATATTTAAACATTTTTTTCTTAAAATAGGATTTCCATAAAGAATAATAGGTAATATCATGAATTATGAGTTATTTTTTTTCATAATATAAGATTGTAATATAATAGTAGCACTTATTTTGTTTAAAATATTTTTATTTTTTCTTTTTTTTTTATTTAACCCCAACTCTATCATTGATAAAAATGCAATTTTAGATGTAAAACGTTCATCAAATCTATCTATAATAATTTCTGGATACTTTTCAGAAAATTTTATAGTAAAATTTTGAATATATTTTTCTACTGTATTTTCATGTTTGTTGTTTAACTTTTTTGGCAATCCTATTATTATTCTTTCTATTTCTTCATAAGAAAAAAAATAATCTAAAAAAATAAATAATTTTTTTGTTGGAATAGCATCTAATCCAAAAGCAAAAATTTGTTTTTCATCAGTAATAGATAGACCAGTAATTACTGTACCATAATCAATTCCCAATAGTTTTTTCATAACAATAAATTTATAAAATATTTTTATTTTATTGTTATCTTGTTTTATTTTGCTAATTTTGTTTATAAATTTTTTAATAAAGTGAATAACAAAAACAAATGTGAATTAGAGTTAAAAATTGATAATGCATGGAGTAAGAAAAGTCTTTGGAAAAATGATAAAGATATAAAGAATAATGTTAATAAAGTAATTGATTATCTTGAAAAAGGAAAAGTTAGAGTTTGCAACTTTATAAATGGAGATTGGAAAATAAATGAATGGGTAAAAAGAGCTATTATTATGTATTTTTCGGTTCAGAAAATGAATAAAATTGAGTTAGGCCCATTAGAATTTTATGATAAAATTCCTATAAAAAATAAATATAAAGAAAAAGGAATTCGTGTAGTTCCTCATGCTATAGCTCGTTATGGATCTTATATATCTACTGGAGTTATTTTAATGCCTTCATATGTAAATATAGGAGCTTATATAGGAGAAGAAACAATGATAGATACTTGGGCAACAGTAGGTAGTTGTGCACAAATTGGAAAACGTGTTCAT
This sequence comes from Blattabacterium cuenoti, assembly GCF_014251275.1. Lineage (GTDB taxonomy): Bacteria > Bacteroidota > Bacteroidia > Flavobacteriales > Blattabacteriaceae > Blattabacterium > Blattabacterium cuenoti_AG. Next base: position 171,396 of record NZ_CP059183.1, on the reverse strand, counting down.
ATAAGTGGAGGAGTAGGTATTGGAGGGGTATTAGAACCATTACAAGCTTATCCAGTTATAGTTGAAGATTATGTTTTTATTGGATCTAGATGCATTTTAGTAGAAGGTATACTTATAAAGGAAGGAGCAGTTTTAGGAACAAATGTAGTATTAACAGCTACTACTAAAATATTTGACGTAACACAATATGGAAATCCTATTGAATTAAAAGGATACATACCTAAGTATTCTGTAGTAATACCAGGAACATATCCAAAAAAATTTCCTGCAGGTATTTATAATATGCCTTGTGCAATTATAATAGGAAAAAGAAAAGAAAGTACTGACAAAAAAACATCATTAAATGATGCCTTAAGAACACATAGTATTATATAAAAATAAATTAATAAAATCATGTTTTTAAAAAAAGAAATAGATAATAGTGTTTCTTTTCTTAAGAAAGGTAAAAGTTTATTATACCCAACTGATACTGTTTGGGGATTAGGTTGTGATGCATTTAATGAAGATGCAGTAAAAAAAATCTATGAAATAAAAAACAGGAATTATTCTAAATCAATGATTCTTTTAGTAGAAAGTATGAATCGTTTGTCTGAATTAGTAGGAAAAATACCTGACTTTACTAAAAAAATAATATATGAAAATTTTGTAAGGAACAAAAAACCTATAACAATAGTATATGAAGTGCAAAAAAACATTAAATATGATTTTTTAGTTGAAAAACCTAAACGGACATTAGCAGTACGTTTAACACATGACTTTTTTTGTACTTGTTTAATTAAAAATTTAAATAGACCAATTATTTCAACATCTGCAAATTTATCTGGATTTGATAGTCCTGAATCTTTTTATGATATAAATCCATATATTTTGGGGAAAATAGATTATTCAGTTAATATACGAAGAAAAGAGAGGGCATTTTATAAAAATTCTATGATTTTGAAAATACTATCAGATAAAATAAAAATAATACGTAAGTAGTTTTTTTAGATGAATTTATCATATTACCTTAATAAAGAACAAATATTTAAAATTTTAAATATTTGTTCAAAAGAAATAAGACAAGATAGTTATGTTATAGGAGGATATGTAAGAGACTTATTATTAGGAAAAGTAGATTTCAAAGATTTAGATATTTTAACTATAGGAAAAGGAATTAAATTAGCAGTTTATGTAGCTGAAACTATTTATAGACATACAAATTATTATCCAGCTATAATTACATTTAAACGTTATGGAACTGCTATGTTAAAATATGATAACAAAAAAATAGAATTTGTTGGATCTAGAAAAGAATCCTACCAAATATCAAGTAGGAACCCAATAGTAGCACAAGGATCTTTACAAGATGATCAAAATAGAAGAGATTTTACAATTAATACTTTAGCTATTAGCTTAAATGATAAAAATTATGGAGATTTAATAGATCCATTTTCCGGATTATCTGATTTACGAAAAGGTATACTAAGAACTCCATTAAATTCTGATATAACTTATTCAGATGATCCATTACGAATGATGAGAGCAATAAGATTTGCTACTCAACTTAAATTTTGTATAGAAGATAATTCTTTTAATTCAATAAAAAAACATAAAAATAGAATAAATATTGTTTCTTCAGAAAGAATTACAGAAGAATTAAATAAAATTTTATTATCTGATAAGCCTTCTATTGGTTTTTTTTTATTGTATAAATCAGGACTATTATCAATAATATTACCTGAATTAGTTTTGTTAAAAGGAGTTGAAGAAAAAAATGGATTAAAACATAAGGATAATTTTTATCATACTTTACAAGTGGTAGATAACATAAGCAATGAAAATAATTCTTCTTTATGGTTAAGGTGGGCCGCTTTGTTACATGATATAGGAAAATATTGTACAAAAAAATTTTATCCAAAAATAGGGTGGACTTTTTATTCTCATGAATTTGTAGGTAGCAAAATGATTCCTAATATTTTTAGAAGATTAAAACTTCCAAAAGGAAATAATATGAATTATGTAAAAAAAATAGTACAAAATAGTTATAGGCCACTATCTTTAATAGGAAATAATGTAACAGATTCTGCTATAAGAAGATTATTATTCGATATGGGAAAAGATTTAGTTGATTTGATTAAATTATGTAAAGCTGATATAACTACTAAAAATTTGGAAAAAATGAAACAATACAAAAAAAATATTTTTTTTCTTGAAAAAAAAATAAAGTACATAGAAAACAAGGATAAAATTGCAAATTGGAAATCACCTATATCAGGAAATGATATAATGAAAGTTTTCCATATTAATCCATGTAAAAAAATAGGAATAATTAAAGATTATATTAAAAATTCTATTTTAGAAGGAAATATCTCTAATGAATATAATTCTGCCTATTTTCTTATGTTAAAAAAAGGAAAGGAATTAGGATTAAATATATTAGAAAATAAAAAAAATTTATAATGAAAAAAATAAATTATTAAGTATATGTTCTATTACAATATTAGTGGAATAGAAAAAAGAAAAATTGTTTTATTGCTTCATAAAAATCCAGATGGGGATGCACTTGGATCATCTTTAGCACTTTTATTCTATTTTAGAAAGTTAAACCATGATGTAGATATAATTTCTCCTACAGAGTATTCTGATTCTTTTAATTGGTTACCAGGAATAAAAAATGTTCTTATTTTTTCTAAAAAAAATGAAGATTTAGTGAAAAAAAAATTTTTCAATTCTGATTATATTTTTCTTATAGACTTTAACAATATATCTAGAATAAATAATTTAAAAAAATTTTTTCTATATTCAAAAGCAAAAAAAATACTTATAGATCATCATCTATCTCCCATTTCTTTTGATTTCATGTTTTTTGATCCAAATGTAGCATCTACTAGTATTATGATATTTAGATTTATATCTAAAATGAATAATTTAGATAAAATAGATAATGAAATAGCTACTTGTTTATATGTAGGGCTAATGACAGATACTGGATATTTTCGTTTTCCTTCTGTTACATCAGAAACTCATTTTGTTGCAGGAAAACTAATGAAAATAGGAATAAATATAAATTTAATTTATAATAAATTGCAGGAAACATATCATATAAATAAGTTAAAATTACTATCAATTGCTTTGAATAAATTAAAAATAATTAATAAATATCGTACTACTTATACAAGTATAGATTATTTAGATACTAAACTATGTTCCTATAAAATAGGTGATACAGAAGGAATTATAAATTATGGATTAAAAATTAAAAATGTTGTATTTTCTGCATTTTTTTTTGAAGAAAAGAAAGATTTTCCTATTAAAATTTCTTTTAGATCAAAAGGAAACTTTGATGTAAACTTATTTTCTAGAAAATATTTTGGAGGTGGGGGACATAAAAATGCATCTGGTGGAATTTTAGATAAAAGTTTACCTGAAACTATTGAATATTTTTTAAAAATTATTCCAATTTACTATCATAATTTGATGTTTTCCATTTAATACTACATCCGTAACTTGGTTTAATAATTGGATAATCAATATTAATATTATTATGAACTTTTTCTAATACATATCGTATATCATATCCTGTTACAGGGATATTATTTCCCGGCCTAGAATTATCAAACTGTCCATTATAATATAATTTTCCAAATCCTGAAAAAATAAAAAATTCTGGTGTATATTTTACTCCATAATATTTTGCAACTTCTTGTGTCTCATCAAAAAAATAAGGGAATGGATATCCGATATATAAATGGGTTTTTTTCATATTTTCAGGAGAATCTTCTGGATATTTTTTAATATCATTAGAATTAATAGCTATAAATGATATACCTTTTTTAATAAATTCTTTAGACAATATAACTAATTCATCATTAATATGTTTAACATATGGACAATGATTACAAATAAACATAATAACATTTGCCTTATCGGATAAAAAATTTTTAAAATTTTTTTTTCTCCATGAAGAAACTTCAAACAAAGTTAAATTATTCATTTGAATAAATTCTTCATTAGAATACAATGTTTTTTTTTCCAAAATTATATTTTCTTTTTTTTATAAAGTTCAACAAATAATTTATTCTTTTCTTCTTCAGCTAATTCAAAATCTATCAATATTCTCCCACTATGTTCATCTATTAAAAGTTTATTTCTTTGTATTAATTCTGAATATTTTTGGGGAGTTATAGTTAAATAGGATCCTAAAGGAGCACCTCTTTGTACAGGAGCAACAGCTATTCCATTCTTTACTCTACTTCTTATTTTTTTATAAAGGTCTAATATATTATTGTCTAATTTTTTAGATAAAAAAATGTTTTTTTCTAACAAAATATTTTTTTCTTTTTGATTTTCTGATAAAATATTATTTAATTCTTTTCTTTTGTGAGAAAAAAAATCTTCTTTATTTTTTAATGTATTTTTTTTATCTTCTAAAAGATTATTTTTACTTTTAATTTTTGTATTAAATTCTTTTATTTTTTTTTGTGATAATTGAATTTCTAGTTTTTGATAATCTACTTCTTTATCAATATAATATAATTCTTTGTTATTCCTTATTTTATTTTTTTGTTTTTCGTATTTTTTTATCAATTCCTCAGATTTTTGTATATTTTTTTTTTCTTTTTCTATTTTTTCTTTCATATAAAGAATTTGCAACCTAATTTGTTCCACATTTTCTTTTATATTTTTTAATTCTTTTTCCATATATTCCATCTCTACAGGAATGCTTTTACGAAATTCTTGTATTTCATCTATTCTAGAATCTATTAATTGAATATGATATAAAGTTTTTAATTTATACTCTTCAGTAATATTTTTTTTTGTTTCCATTTTTAATAAAAATATTCAATTGGGTTAGTAATAGTTTCAGATTCATAAACAAAAATAGAAGTAAAAATATTTTCTAAAAAAAATTTTATTAAATGTTTGGTAAATTTTTCAGATTCATAATGGCCTATATCCATAATTGTAATATTATATTCATTTTTGAAAAAATCATGATACTTTAAATCTGAAGATATAAAAATATCAGAGTTTTCTTGTATTGCATATTTAATTCCAAAACTACCAGATCCAGGAATCATAGATACTCTATTTATTTTTTTTTTTTTATTTATAATATTAGAATATCTAATACAAGATAAATTCATTTTTTGTTTTACATGAGAAATAAAATCATATATATTCATTTTTTTAATAAGATTTCCAACAAAACCAATACCCAAATAAGAACTATAATTTTCTATACTATAAATTTCATAAGCTACTTCTTCATAAGGATGATTGTCTAAAAGTGCTTTTTTTATAAAATCTAATTTGTGAGAAGGAAAAACAACACAAATACATGTTTCTTTTTCCATGTGAAAAATTCCTTTTTCTCCATGAAAAGGATTAGAATTATCATTTCCCATATATGACCCTATTCCATCAAAGTTATAACTGCATTTACTATAATTAGAAATATTACCAGCTCCTGCTTTAAATAAAGCATTTCTTACTTTACTAACATATTTATTTGGAACATAAGCATTTAGTTTTTTTATCATTCCCTTTTTTGGAATAAGTACTTTTTCTCTATTAATACCTAATAAATTAGACAAGTAACAAGTTGGGCCTTCCCATACAGAATCTAAATTTGTATGAATTACATATATTGATATATTGTTTTTTAAAGCCTTTATTATAATTCTTTCTGATGAGTTTTTTCCAGTTATTTTTTTTATTGGATAAAAAATAATAGGATGAAAAGATATTATAAGATTACATTTCTTACTAATAGATTCTAATAAAACTTTTTCCGTCAAATCTAAAGTAACTAATATATTTTCTATTTCTTGATAAAAATTTCCTACAATTAATCCTACATTATCATATGGCTCACTATACTCTATTGGAGCAAGATTCTCTAATTTATCAATTACATGTTTAACTAAAACTTTCATTTTTTAATTTTCATGATTAAAATCATTTTTTTCCTATTATTTATACTCATTTTATTATTATTCTATATAACCATTATAATCAGTATAAAGTATAATAAGTATAACTGGTGATACTATTATAACAATATATAATAATATTATAATAAAATATTATAATTTATAAAAAAAACATATAAAAAATTATGAATAGAAATATAAAACCAAAATGGATAAAAGTAAAATTACCAATAGGAGAAAATTATAAAAAACTTAAAAAATTGGTAACTACGCATAAACTAAATACAATATGTCAAAGTGCTAGTTGTCCAAACATAGGCGAATGTTGGGGAAAAGGAGTAGCTACATTTATGATTCTGGGAAATATTTGTACTAGATCTTGTAAATTTTGTGGAGTTAAAACAGGAAGACCTGGAAAATTAGATTTGGAAGAACCAAAAAAAGTAGCAAAGTCAATAAAAATATTACAAATAAAACATGCTGTCATAACTTCTGTAAACAGAGATGACTTGAAAGATATGGGTTCATCTATTTGGATAGAAACTATAAAAATGACACGATTTTTAAATCCATATGTAACTATAGAAGCATTAATTCCTGATTTTAAAGGGGAAAAAAATATAATAGATAAAATTATAGATACTAATCCAGAAGTAATTTCTCATAATATAGAGACAGTAAATAGGCTAACGAAAGTAATACGTGTACAAGCTAAATATGATAGAAGTCTAAAAGTCCTACAATATATTAAAGATAAAAACAGAAATATTCGTACAAAAACTGGGTTTATGTTAGGTTTGGGGGAAAAACAGGAAGAAATAATAGAAACAATGAAAGATATTAAAAAATCTAAAGTAGATATATTAACAATAGGACAATATTTGCAACCATCTTTAAATCATTATCCTGTACACAATTTTATTTTACCAGAAAAATTTCAAGAATTAAAAATAATTGGAATTAAAATGGGATTTAAATATGTAGAGAGTGGGCCATTAGTAAGATCATCTTATCATGCTGAAAAACATGTAAAATAATTAATAATATTTTTTATTTTTTCCGAAAACATATTTATATTTTTTTTCTTTCCATATTTTTTTTTTATACAAAAAACCTTTTATATAATGCGATATTAATTTTTTATTATCTAATTTTGAAAATAAAATTAGTTGTTCAATAGATCTAGTAGTAGCTACATATAATAAATTTATGTTATCTAACATTATATTTATCATGTAATCATTATAAATACTATTAATTTTTTTATCATTTATTTTACTAAAATAATGTGGTATATCTAAATACATAGTATTTAATCCATTATATAAAGAAGGATCAATATCAATACATCTTCCTTCTCTATATCTATTTGAAATAATTTTCCAATCTATAAATGGTAGTATTACAATAGGAAATTGTAGACCCTTTGATTTATGAATGGTCATTACATGTAATGAATTTTTTTTATATGAGTATATAACACTTTCTTTATGTTTTTTTTGTTCCCAATAATACAAAAAATCTGAAATAGTATTTACTATATTTTGTTTTGTAATTCTATAAACAAAATCTAAAAATGAATATATATATCCACTGTTTTTACTATTTAATAATTTAAAAGATTCTATTATAATTTCTATTATTTGATATAGTGATTTATTGTAATAATTTTTTAATGTAATAGTATCATTGAATAAAATTTTTTTGAAAAAAATATTTAATGGTAAAAAAATTGAATTTTCAATGAAATTATGTATATTTTTTTTAGTATTAATAAATTTATTTTTTAATAAAAATAAAATTAAATAGAATCTTTTTTCATAAGAGTAAGGATTGTAAATTACATATAGAACATTTATAATAATTTTTATGTTAATATGATTTTTCATTAAAATCTTACCATAAGTATTTACATAAAATCCATCCATAATTAATTTTTCAGATAAAAAATTACATTCTTCATTAGTTCTTACTAATATAGATATATCAGATAAAAGATATTTTTTATTTAATAAAATTTCAATTTTTTTTTTTATTTTACTGTATATACATTCTTTATAACTATTTTTAGTTTCAAAAAAACCTTTTTTAAAGAAATTTAATTCTACATATCCATCAGAATTTTTGAATGTTTTTTGTACAGTATTTTTGTATACATTTTTATATATTGTAGAGGTAAATACATTTGAAATATAGGAATACAATGAATTATTAAATTTAACAATTTCTTTATTACTTCTATAATTTATATCTAATGTTTTTATCTTTTTTTTATAAAATTTTGTATGAGAATTTACTAAATTAATAAATTGTTTAGCATCTCCTCCTCTCCATCTATATATAGATTGTTTAACATCTCCTACTATTATTACTGATCCATTTTCTGATAATGAATTTTCAACTAAAATTTCAATATTTTTCCATTGCATATAAGAAATATCTTGAAATTCATCTATAAAATAATATTCATATTCCATTCCAATTTCTTCATAAATTTTTGGATATGAATAATTAATTTTTTCATAAAGAATTTTGTTTAATTCTGAATTTAGAATAATACCCTTACTTTTTTTTAAAAAGACAAATTCTTTTTCTATTTCATGAATAATAGACAATAAATTGATATTTTTTAATAAAAATTTGTCTAACACATAATAAAAAATATTTTTTTTATAAAAATTTTTTGTTTCTTCGTATAAAGAAATAATTTTTTTTCTATGAGTTTCAATCAAATTTTTCTGTTTTTTGTTATAAAATGTTTTAGAAAATAATATTCCATTTTTAATGTTTTTTTCAAGACGTTTTTTTACAGGATCAATAATGAAATTTTTTATTTTTATATTGTAAAAAAAATTTGATAAATCTGAATATATAAAAGAACTTTTATTAATTGATGTTGATTTTAAAAAATTAAAAAATTTATTTCCTTTATTTTCGCATGATATTTCAAAATCTATAATTCTTTTAACTAAAACTTTCTTTAATTTAATAAAATTATTTAAAGAATAATTTCTAATTTTTTTAGCAAAAAAATAATGATTTTCGTCTATCATTAAAAATGCCATTTTGTAAATTTCTTTTTTTATATCCCAAGATTCCCCCATTTTAAATTTTTCTAAAGAAAATTTAACTAACAATTGTGCCCATTTTTTAGATTTTTGTAATTTTTGCATAATATTTTTTACTACCTCAGATAAAAAATGATCTGTATCCATTTCTAAGGAAATTCTTTTATTAGTATTAGATTTAAAAGATTGGACAATACGATAAGTAAATTTATCAATTGTACTGATATTCTTGGAAAAAGAAGAAAAATCATTTATAATTGCATCTAATATTTTTTTAGAACGGTCATAAAATTCTTCATCAGTTAAATCAAAAGTTTTTATAATAAAATTATAAATTTTATAATAATCTTTTTTAATTTTTTTATTTGAAAAATCTTTTATACAATCAAAAATTTTTTTCTTCATTTCATCAGATGATTTTCTGGTGAAAGTTAAAAATAAAATTTTTTTAAACCCCTCATTATAAGGAGTTTTAAACAAAATATAAAGATAGCTATTTATTAATATAAAAGTTTTACCTGAACCAGCAGAAGCATGGTATATTTTTAATGTTCCAGAATCTAACATATTAATTAAAAAATATAAATATTTTAGTAAAATATTATAGTATAAAAAAATTAAAATTGTTAATTTGCAATTCAATTCCATAAAAAAAAGTATTTTTTTTTACAAAAGACATCTTCATTAAAATAAAATTGTAAAAATATGTATAGAAAATTCCCATTTGGAGTGGTTACCGGAAATACCGTAAGAGAAATATTTGAATATGCTAGAGATAATTCTTTTGCTATTCCAGCTGTAAACATAATTGGATCAAATACAGCAAATGCTGTAATGGAAACTGCAGTAGAAGTTAATTCTCCTGTAATTATACAGTTATCTAATGGTGGGGCTCATTTTAATGCTGGAAAAGGATTAAAAAATTTACATCAAGAAGCGGCCATAAAAGGAGCAATAGCTAGTGCTATGCATATTCATGAATTAGCTACTTTTTATAAAGCTACAGTTATACTCAATACTGATCACTGTCCAAGATCTTTTTTACCATGGATAGACGGATTAATGAAAGCTAATGAAAATTATTTAGAACGTTTTGGAAAAACTTTGTTTAGTTCACATATGTTAGATTTATCTAAGGAATCTTTAAAAGAAAATATTAACATTTGTGAAACTTATTTTTATAGAATGAATAAGAGTAATATGACAATTGAAATAGAACTTGGAGTAACAGGTGGAGAAGAAGATGGTATAGATAATTCTAATATAGAAAATAATAAGCTATATACTCAACCAGAAGAAGTTTCATATGCATATGAAAAATTAAAAAATATAAGTGATAATTTTATCATAGCTGCTTCATTTGGAAATGTACATGGTGTTTATAAACCAGGAAATATTATTTTACGTCCTGAAATATTAAAAAAAACACAAAAATATATTCAAAAAAAATTTAACACTAAAAAAAATCCAGTTCATTTTGTTTTTCATGGAGGATCAGGTTCATCTAAAAAACATATAGAAAACTCTATTAATTATGGAGTAGTAAAAATGAATATAGATACAGATTTACAATACGCTTTTACTTGTGGAGTTAGAGATTACATGGAAAATAATAAAGAATATATAAAAAAACAAATAGGGAACCCTGAAGGAAAATATTTACCTAATAAAAAATATTATGATCCTAGAGTATGGCTTAGAAAAGGAGAAAAATCATTTGTAATTCTTTTAAAAGAATATTTCAAGTTGATGAATAATATTAATACTTTATAGAAAAAAATTTATATATGGCTTGGTTTTTAAGAAAAAAAAAGAATATTATAACATCTATAGATGATAGAAAAAATATACCCAGTGGATTATGGCATAGGACTCCTACTGGAAAGGTTATAGATACAGATCAATTAAAAAAGAATTTTTATGTAAGTCCAGAAGATGGATATCATGTAAGAATTCATAGTAATGAATATTTTGAAATTCTTTTTGATAATGGAAAATTTTTAGAGATAAATGTAAAAATGACTAGTAAAGATCCAGTAAAATGGGAAGATTACAAAAAATATACAGATAGAATAAAAGAAGCAAAAAAAAAAACAGATTTATATGATGCAATTAGAACAGGAATTGGAAATATGGAAGGAATGAAAGTTGTAATATCTTGTATGGATTTTTCGTTTATTGGTGGATCTATGGGATCTGTAGTAGGTGAAAAAATTTCCAGATCTATTACTTATTGTATAGAAAAAAAATTACCATATATACTTATATCAAAATCTGGTGGAGCAAGAATTATGGAATCTTCTTTTTCTTTAATGCAAATGGCTAAAACTATAGCAAAACTTACACAATTACGTGATACTAAATTACCTTACATTTCTGTACTTACAGATCCTACTACAGGTGGAGTCTCTGCCTCTTATGCTTTACTTGGAGATATAAACATAGCAGAACCTGGTGCTCTTATAGGATTTGCAGGACCTAAAGTAATTAGAGAAACAATAGGTAAAAGTTTACCAAAAGGATTTCAAACTTCTGAATTTTTAATGGATCATGGATTTATAGATTTAATTTCTCCTAGAACTAAATTGAAAAAAAATATATATAACTTAGTATCTATGATGATTTAGATATATTTTTCTATTGCCATTCAATAGTAGATGGGGGCTTTGATGTTATATCATATACCATTCTATTAATACCATTAATTTCGTTTATTATTCTATTTGAAATTATCTCTAAAAATTCATAAGATAAAGGATAAAAAGTAGAAGTCATAAAATCTTCTGTTTTAATAACTCGCAATACTGCTACATGTTCGTATGATCTTTTATCCCCCATTACTCCTACAGATTTTATAGGTAGTAATATTATAAAAGCTTGACTAATGTTATTATATATATTAAAATTTTTTAATTCTTGTAAAAGAATATTTTCTGCTTTTCTTAGAATAGAAATTTTTCTTTTATTTATTTTTCCAATAATTCTTATACTTAATCCAGGTCCTGGAAATGGATGTTTGTATAAAATTTCTTTTGGAAGTTTCAAAGATTTTCCTATTTTTCTAACTTCATCTTTAAATAACTTTCTTAATGGTTCAATTAGTTTTAATTTCATACACTTTGGTAACCCTCCTACATTATGATGAGATTTTACAAAATTATTTAATCCTACATTTTTATTTATAGAAGATTCTATTACATCTGAGTAAATAGTTCCTTGTGCTAAAAATTCAACATTATTAATTTTTCTAGATTCTTTTTGAAATAAAGTAACAAACTCTTTTCCTATTATTTTTCTTTTTATTTCAGGATTATATACTCCGGTTAATTTTTTTAAGAAAATATCTACAGCATCTATTACTTTTATAGAAAAGTTCATTTTTTTACAAAAAAATTGTATTGTTTTTTTTTCTTCTTTTAATAAAAAACCAGTATCTATAAAAATACAAATTAAAGAATTTCCAATTGCTTTATTAATTATATATGCAGTAACAAAAGAATCTAATCCACCAGAAATCCCTAATATTACTTTTTTATCAGAAACAATATTTTTTATACTATTAACTTGTTTTTGAACAAAATCTTCTAATTTCCAATTTTTATTGCATTTACAAATATTAATAACAAAATTTTTTAAAATACATTTTCCATATTCTGTATTTTTTACTTCAGGATGAAATTGTACTGCATAAATATCTTTTTCTTTATGCTTATATGCAGCTATTTTACAGGAATTAGTATGGGCAATACTTTCTAATTCTTTTGGATTATTTTTTACTTCATCATAATGACTCATCCAAACAACAGATTTCTTTGGTACATTTTTAAATAAAAAATTTTTTTTATCTGTAACTAAATAAGATTTTCCATATTCTTTATAATTAGATTTTTTTATTTTTCCTCCAAAAATATAGGATATAAGTTGCATTCCATAACAAATTCCAAGAATTGGAATATTTAATTCAAGAATTTTTTTTGATATTAATGGAGCATTATTTTTATATACAGAAAAAGGCCCTCCTGATAAAATAATACCTTTAGGATTTTTTTCTATAATATCATTTATAAATATATTATGGGGTAACAATAAAGAATAAACTCCTATTTCTCTAATTCTTTTTGCAATCATATAACTGTATTGAGATCCAAAATCTAATACAATAATTAAATTTTTTTTCATTTTTTGCACTTTTATTCTATTATTCTATGAACCTATATCTTTACGGAAGTAAAGATTATCGAATTTTATTTTTTTTGCATTTTTATAGGCAATTTTTATTGATTCATTAATTGTATTTCCAAGCCCAATTATGTTAATTACCCTTCCACTGGTAGTCACCCATTTTTCTTCTTGTTTTTTTGCCCCAGATATATAAAAAGGTTCTTTTAATGAATTAATACCTGATATAATTTTTCCAATTTCATATTTTTTCGGATATCCTTTAGAAGATAAAACTATACAACAAGAATATAATTGTTCCCAAAACATATCTATTTTATCAAAAGAAGTAATAATATTTAAAAAATTATTTTTCATCAATGGTAAAAGTGTTTGAGTTTCTGGATCTCCCATTCTAGTATTATATTCTAATAAATATACTTTTTCACATGTTATCATTAATCCAAAATATATAAAACCGAAGAAAATTAATTTTTCTGAAATCAACCCCTCATAAGTAGGATCTAATATATTTTTTTTAAAATCCATCCAAATTAAATTATTCATATGAGGATGAGGAGAAATTGCACCCATTCCACCTGTATTTAATCCAATTTCATTTTCTCCTATTTTTTTGTAATCTTTGGAAGATATAAAAGGAGTAATATATTTTCCATTAAAAATTGTTATTATTGAAGCTTCTTCTCCTTGTAAAAAATTTTCTATAATAATTTTTTCCCCAGATTTTCCAAATTTTTTTTCTATCATGATTTCTCTTATTGCTTTTTTTGCTTCTTTCTTATTATTTGTCAATAAAACTCCTTTTCCAGAAGCTATACCGTTAGTTTTTATTACTAAAGGAAATTTTTTTTTATCTAAATAATTAATTGCATCATCATAACAATGGAAAATTTCATAATTAGGGGTCCTAATTCCATATTTTTTCATAAAAAATTTTGAAAAACCTCTATCTCCCTCAAGTCTAGCTGATAAGTAATTAGGACCTATTATCCTCAATCCATAAGAATGAAATATATCTACAATTTTTTTCATTAAAAAAACTTCAGAACCTACAATAGTTAGATCAATATTATTTTTTTTAGAAAAAAGTGCTAATTCTAACATAGAATAATCATTTATATAATTTCCTATATTTATTCCTATTAAATTTGTTCCTCCATTACCTGGATAGAAATAAAGTCTTACAAAAGGATTGTCTTTCAATATTTTTTTACCAATAGCATGTTCTCTTCCTCCATTTCCAAGAATTAAAATTTTCATATATTTTCATTAATGTTTAAAATATCTTATCCCAGTAAATGCCATGGATATTCCAAATTCATCACAAGCTTTAATTGATTCTTCATCACGTATAGACCCTCCTGGTTGAAGAATTGCACGAATTTCACCAGATTTTGCAGCTTCATAGATAACGTCCTTAAAAGGAAAAAATGCATCAGATACAAGTACTAGTCCTTTTTTTTTCTTTTTTAATGCTCTATTTATTGCTTGACTAGCTGCCCAAATCCTATTAGTTTGTCCACCGGAAATCCCCAAAGTTTGAGTCCCTTTAGCTATCACAATTGCATTAGATTTAACATATTTTACTACTTTGTTTGCAAAAAGTAAAGATTTTTTATCTTCATTGGAAAAATTTTTCTTTGTAACTATTTTATAATTATTTTCATCATGAAAAAAGTAATCTGAATCTTGAACTAACAACCCACCATCTATTTGTACGTATTCAGTTTTATCTGAAATAGGTTTATTTATTTTTATAATTCTTAATTTTTTTTTTACTTTAAGTATTTTTAATGCATTTTTTTCACAATCAGGTGCAATTATTACATCTATAAAAAGTAGATTTATTTCTTTTGCTAATTCACTTGTAATAGTAGTATTTATTGCTATAACACTTCCAAAAGATGAAATAGGATCGGCTTCATAAGTTTTTTTAAAAGCTTCAATAATATCTTTTCCTATAGCTGCTCCACAAGGTGTAGAATGTTTTACGCTACAGCAAGCTGGTTCTGTGAATTGAGTAACTATCTTCCATGCAACATCAACATCTCTTATATTATTAAAAGAAAGTTGTTTACCATTCAATTGTTGAAAATTATTCATTGCTCCTGTTCCATAATGATTAGAATAGTAAACAGCTTTTTGATGTGGATTTTCCCCATAGCATAATTCCATCTTTTTTTTGAAAAATAAATTAAAATAAATAGGAAATTTATCTTTTCCTAAAAGATACTTATAAATGATATTATCATAATATGAAGTAAAAAAAAATGCTTTAACTGCTAATTTTCTTCTTAGTTTTAAACTTGTATATCCAAAATTTTCTATATCATTTATAACTAATTCAAAATCTTCATTATCTACAATTGGTGTAACATGCAAAAAATTTTTTGCTGCTGCACGTATAATAGATGGACCTCCAATATCTATTAATTCAATTAAATAATCATGGTTTTTATTTTCCTTATGTTCAATAAATGGATAAAAATCAATAACAACAATATCAATGCAATCAATATTATAATTTTTTATAGACATCATATGTCGTTTTATAGTACGATTTGCAAGTATTCCTCCATAAATATTTGGGTGGATAGTTTTTATTCTACCATCTAGTATTTCAGGAAATGAAGTAATATCTGATATTTTTATTATATTATGTAATCCATTTTTTTTTAAAAATTTGTAAGTCCCATCAGTAGAAATAATTTTATATTTTTTTTTATATAAAAAATTTACAAAATCAAGTAATTTTTTATTTTTTTTGTAAACACTAATTAGAGCTCTTTTCATTTTCATAATAAGTAACTTGAAAAAATTTTTATAAATTATAAATTTTTTATAGATTTAATTAATATTTCTCTCTCTATAAGAGAAACTTTTTTTGATAATGAAAGAACAGTTTCTTTATTAGAAATTTTGCAAGATTTTTTTAAAATAATAGGGCCTTTATCTATATTTTTTGTAACGTAATGAACAGTAGCACCTGATATTTTTTCTTTATTATTTATTACTGATTTATGAACTTTCATCCCATACATCCCTATTCCACAATATTTAGGTAAAAGTGATGGATGAATATTAATAATTTTTCCTGACCATTTTTTACAAAATAGTTCGTCAAGTATTGATAAAAATCCAGATAAAACTATAACATATGGAAAATGTTTTTTTAATATTTTATCTATTTTTTTTGATAAAAATTTATCCTTTTTCAAGGAAAAAGTTTTTATATCCCTTTTTTTTGCATATTTTATTGCATCACAATTTCTATCAGAAATAACTGAATCTATTATAAAATCTGATAATATTTTTTTATTAATTGCCTGAAAAATATGCTTCATATTAGTACCTTTTCCAGAAACTAAAATAGATATGGCTTTGTATTCCATATAGTAAATTAAATATTTTTTATTTAAAAAAAACTTTTTTACTTCCTTTTACAATATTGCCAATAATAAAGGGGGATTCTCTAAGTAAATGTAATTCATCTAAAATTAAATTTACTTCTTTTGAAGAAACAACAATTATTATTCCTACTCCCATATTAAAAGTATTTAACATTATTTCATCTGAAAGATTACCTTTTTTTTGAATAAATTCAAAAATAGATTTAAAATTAATAGGAATTTGATCTATTTTAACTATAGCTGATAAATTATTTGGAATTATTCTACATAAATTATTCAATATTCCACCTCCAGTAATATGAGCAATACCATGAATTGAAAATTTTTTCAATAAATTATAAATAATTTTATAATATATCCTAGTAGGATTCAAAAGTGTCTCATAAAGAGGTTTTTTTTTAAAATCTTTTCTAAAGTCTTCTTTAGAAAAGATTTTTCTAATTAATGAAAATCCGTTGCTATGCACACCTGATGAAGGGATCCCAATTAAAATATCATTTTCTTTAATAAGTTTTTTACCATTTATAATATTGTCTTCTTCTACAATTCCTACGCAAAATCCAGAAATGTCATAATCATTTTTTCTTTTGTAAAATCCTGTCATCTCTGCAGTCTCTCCTCCAATAAAACATGTATTATTTTCTTTACAAGAAACAGATATTCCTTCTATTATCTTCTCTATAATATTAAAATCAAGTTTTTCACAAGCTAAATAATCCAAAAAAAATAAAGGAGTTGCTCCATGACACAAAATATCATTTATACACATAGCAAAACAATCTTTTCCAATTACATCGTACTTTTTATAATCTAAAGATAAACGTAACTTAGTTCCTACACCATCAACTCCAGATACTAAAATTGGTTTTTTATATTTTATATATTCATGTATTTTATAAAATGCAGAAAAGTCTTCTAAAGTACTTAAAACTTTATAATTATAAGTATTTTTTAAAATTTTACTAATTTTATTTATAGCAATGTAATTTTCTTTCATTATATGTTTTTTATATAATACAGTTTTTTTTATCAACTGGGTAATTTTCTGTAAAACATCCAAAACAATAGTTTTTTCCTCCTAATATTTCTAGCAAATTATCCATACTTAAAAATTCCAAACTATCTACATTTAGTAGATTTTTAATACTATGTTTTTCTATGTTATATGAAATAAGATCTTCTTTATTTGGAGTATTTACTCCTAAATAGCATGGAGCTATAATAGGGGGTGATGCACTTCTGAAATGAATTTCTTTAGCTCCTGCTTTTCTTAAAATAGTAACTAATCTTTTACTAGTTGTTCCACGAACTATGGAATCATCAATAATAACTATTTTTTTCCCCTTTATTTCATATAAAATAGGATTTAACTTTAAATTTACTATTTTTTCTCTCATTTCTTTTTTAGGTAATATAAACGATCTTCCAATATATTTATTTTTTACCAATATTGGTTTAAAAGGAATTCCAGAAGCTTTAGAATATCCAATAGCAGCTGGCACCCCAGAATCTGGAACTCCAATTACAACATCAGCTTTTACTGGATATTGATTATAAAGTTTTTCCCCACTTTTTTCACGAATTTTGTATACACTTAAATTTTCAATTAAAGAATCTGGACGAGAAAAATAAATATATTCAAATGAACATATTCTTTTTTTTACTTTTTTTGTAAAAAAATAAAATTTAATTGATTTATTATTAACAATAATTATTTCACCTGGAAATACATCTCTAACATAAATTCCCCCAACTGAATCTATTCCACAAGTTTCTGAACTAAATATATAAGTTGATTTATTTAACAATCCATAACATAAAGGTCTAATTCCATTTGGATCTCTAAATGCTGCTATTTGATCGTTCATTAAAACTATTACGGAATATGCACCTATAATGTCTAAAGTTGTTTTTTTTATTGCTTTTTTTAAACTATTACCAAATTCTAGCAAATATTTTTGTATCAATCGTAATATAACTTCCGAATCAGAATATTCTGATATAAAATTTATTCCTTCCGATTCTAGTTTATTACGAATAATTTTAGCATTAACCAAGTTACCATTATGAACAATAGATATTGTACTTTTGCCAAAAGAATTAACCCCAAAAAAAGGTTGAATATTTTTTTTACTTTGACCTCCTTCTGTAGAATATCTTGTATGACCAATTACAGCATTACCATTATAACATTCATCATTAGAAATTTTACGAAAAAAATCTAAAACAAGACCTTCATTCTTGTGAGATATAATATATCCATCTCGTAATACGGAAAATCCACATGCTTCTTGCCCTCTATGTTGTAATGCAAATAACCCAAATTGAATTAAAGTAAAAGTATCTATATTTTTAGGTGAATATACTCCAAAAATACCACACTCATCATGAAATTTATCATAAAAATCATTATGATTTTTTTTTTTTATAATAGAATAAAATATCATATTTTTTTCTTTTTATAAAAATA
The DNA here is from genome assembly GCF_014251275.1 of Blattabacterium cuenoti. Lineage (GTDB taxonomy): Bacteria > Bacteroidota > Bacteroidia > Flavobacteriales > Blattabacteriaceae > Blattabacterium > Blattabacterium cuenoti_AG. The sequence continues at coordinate 152,354 of NZ_CP059183.1, read as the reverse complement.
TTTCTTTTACTTTTTTTTATTAATATTAATTTAATTTTCGTGTAATCTTTTTAGAATTTCCATATATGTATTAATTATATCTATATTTTTTTCTGATTCTATTCTAAATATGTCTTTGTCTAATTTTTTTTTTGTGTTTTTATCCCAAAAACGACAGGTATCAGGACTAATTTCATCGGAAAGATAAATTTCATTTTTTTTATTTTTTCCAAATTCTATTTTAAAATCCACTAATATAATGTTTTTATTAATAAAATATTTTTTAAGAATATTATTTATATTTTTCATAACAGAATATATGAAATTTAATTCTTCATAGGAAATAATTTCTAAAAATACTGCATGATGATCATTAATTAATGGATCCTTTAATTTATCACTTTTATAAAAAATTTCAAAAATACCATTTGATATTAGTTTACCTTCTGTAATACCTAATCGTTTTGACATGCTCCCAGAAACAATATTTCTTGTTACAAATTCTAAAGGAATCATATTTAATTTATAACATAATTGTTCTCTGTTATTCTCTTTTCGTATGAAATGATTTTTAATTCCATTATAATGAAGATGTTTAAATATTATAGTAGTTATTTCATTGTTCAATATTCCTTTATCTTGAAATAATTTATTTTTCAATCCATGTAAAGAAGTTAAATTATCTTTATAATGTATGATAATTTCATGTGGATTTTTTGTAGAATAAATTTTTTTTGTTTTTCCTTCTATAATGAGATCTTTTTTAATTGTATTAATCATAACTTTACAAATCTTGTTCTATTTCATTTAGTAATCTTTCCTTAATGTTAATTCTAAATTTTATTAGTTTTTTTTTTATTTCTGGATATTTCATAGATAATATATGAATAGAAAAAAGTGCGGCATTATAAGAATTGTTAATACCTACAGCTGCAATTGGGACATCCTTAGGCATTTGAATTATAGAAAATAATGAATCTATTCCACCTAATAATCCATTTTTACTGTATATAGGGACTCCAATAACTGGGATAATTGTTCTAGAAGATATAATTCCAGGTAAATGTGCAGATAAACCAGCTCCAGCTATAATTAAATCTGTTTTTTCAGATTCTACTTTTTTTATAGTGTTTATTAAAATTTCTGGAATTCTATGTGCAGAAATAATATAACATTTATAATTTACATTAAATATTTTTAATATTTCAGTTGCATTTTTCATTATACCTTTATCAGAAATACTTCCAAAGAATATTGCAATTTTCATATATTTTTTTATATTTTTTTTATAAAAAGTATTGTACAGCATTTTTAAAAATAGAATGTTCACGTATGTTAGGAATATTTTTTAATAAACCTTCGTCATATCGTTCAGGATGAGTCATCCTTCCATAAATCCTTCCATCTTGACTTATTATTCCTTCAATGGATGATATAGATCCATTAGGATTATGAATACTATTTGAGCTTGGATTCCCTTTAAAATCTACATATTGTGCAGCAACTTGTTGTTTTTTAAACAACGTACTAATAATTTTTTTTTTAGCATAAAATTTTCCTTCTCCATGAGAAATTGGTAAAATATATATTTTATTTTTCATTCCATTTAACCATGGAGATTTATCTGAAATTATTTTAATATTTACACATTTAGAAATATGTTTTCCTATTTTATTATAAGTTAATGTAGGGGAATTATTATTTCTTAAACAAATTTTACCATAAGGTAATAATCCAGATTTTATTAATCCTTGAAATCCATTGCAAATACCTAAAATTAATCCATCTTTATCAAGAAAATTTTTAACTGAATCTTTAATATAAGGATTATGTAATATAGATGAAATAAATTTTCCTGCTCCATCTGGTTCATCTCCAGCACTAAAACCTCCACAAATCATAATAATTTGTGAAGATTTTATATATTTTGTCAATTGCAATGAAGAAGATATTACATCTTCATTACGTAAATTTCTAAATACAAAAGTTTTAATTATAGATTTTTCTTTTTCAAATGCACGTACTGATTCAAATTCTCCATTTGTTCCAGGAAAAATTGGAATTAGTACACGTGGAATTCCTTTATAATTTGATTTACATATAATAGAAAAATTTTTTGTTACTCTATAAGTATTTTTTGAAATGTTTTTTTTATATTTTTCTTTTTTATATTTTTCTTTATTAAAAGAAAAAACAGAATTAAAAGTATTTGTCCAATTATTTATTGCTTCATCTATAGAAATATTTATTCCGTTAAAAATTAAATAATCATATGATGTAACTTCTCCAATTTTTATTAAATCATTTGATATAAAAGAAGATGCTTCTATAATTAATGATCCAATACTAATTTCTAATAAATTATATTTACAATCTATAATAGCTCCTAATCTATTTCCAAATGACATTTCTGCAATTGCAGAGGAAATCCCACCATCTTTTATAGTTTTAACTGATACAATTTTACCAGACTTAATTCCTTGATAAATTTTATTGTATATATTTTTAATAGATTCAAAATCAGGCATATCATTTTTTAATAATCTATGATAATATAAATAAATTATATTTCCAATTTTTTTAAATTCTGGAGAAGTTATGTATAGACTTTTACTAGTTGATACTCCAAATGTTATAAATGTAGGAGGTACATTTAATTTTTTATAAGACCCTGACATAGAGTCTTTTCCTCCAATTGATCCAATGCCTAAAGACATTTGAGCATGGTATGCTCCCAATAAAGATGAAAATGGTTTTCCCCAATTTTCTGGATCATTACCTAATTTTTGAAAATATTCTTGAAAACTAAAATAAATATTTTTAAAATCCCCCCCCATAGAAACAATTTTAGATATACATTCTATAATAGAGTAAATACCTCCATGAAAAGGGCTCCATACTGAAATTTCTGGATGATATCCCCATGCTACTATGCTAACTGTATTTGTATTTCCTTTCATAACAGGAATTTTTTGTACACTACCTTCAGATGGAGTCATTTGATATTTACCACCAAAAGGCATTAATACTGTAGTTCCACCTACAGTACTATCAAACATTTCTGATAAATTTATTTGAGATGCTACATTTAGTTTAGATAAAGTTTTAAAAAAAGTCTTTTTATTGAAAGATAACTTTCTTGATTGTTTAAATGGAGAAATTGAAGTAGGAGTATTAACTATAACTGATTGTTTTTTACAAAATCCTCTAGTATTTAGAAAAGAACTTTTAATATTAAATAATTCTTTTTCTTCATACATAAAAATTATCCTATTATTATCAGTAATTTCAGCTATAGGAACAGAAAGTAGATTTTCTTCTTTTGCTAAAGAAATAAATTTTTCTGCATGTTTAGAATCCAATGCAACGGCCATACGTTCCTGAGATTCAGAAAGAGCAATATCTATTGGGGTTATTATTCCTTGATTTTTTTTTATAGGAATTTTATCTAAATAAAGTTTTATACTATCATTTAATTCTCCTATGGCTACTGATACTCCACCTGCTCCAAAATCATTACATTTTTTTATTAAATAAGTAACTTCCTTTTTTCTAAAAAATCTTTGTATTTTTCTTTCCGTTAAAGGATCCCATTTTTGTTTTACATTATTTTTAAAATTAAAATTATCTGATTTAGAAGAATCTATAGCTCCTCCTACTCCTTCTTTTCCTGTCATTCCACCAATTAACATTATAATATCTCCTTTTTTTAATTTTTTTTGTTTTACAAAATTTTTTGGAACTGCTCCAACTACCATTCCTATTTCCATTCTTTTTGCCCTATATCCTTCATGATAAATTTCACGAACATGTGTAGTCGCTAGACCAATTCTATTGCCATAATAGCTATAACCCCTAGCTGCTTCAAAACAAATTTTATTTTGTGGTAATTTTCCATAAAATGTTTTAGTGTTTTTAGGATTTGCTGCTCCACTTAATCTAAGTCCTTGATAAACATAAGATCTTCCAGATAATGGGTCTCTTATTGCACCTCCTACACAAGTTGCAGCTCCATTAAAAGGATCAATTTCTGTAGGATGATTATGAGTTTCATTTTTAAAAAAAATATACCATTTTTCTTTGTCATCTCTATCCGTAAAATCAACATCTATCATTATCATACAAGCATTATTTTCAAGTGAGGATATTTCATGTTTTAATTTTCCTTTTTTACAAAGAACTTTGTAAGGAAGACTAGATAATTCCATTAGATTTATAGGTTTTTTTGAAATTCCCATAAAATGTCTATCTTCTAAATATTTATTAAAAATTTTATTATACATATTTTTTAATGAGCCTTTAAAAGATATATCAATAAGGGAAGTAAAGAAAGTAATATGTCTACAATGGTCAGACCAAAAAACATCTAAAACTTGTAGTTCTATTTCTGTAGGATTTCTTTTTTCTTTAATAAAATATTTTTGTATAAATATCAAATCCATAATATTCATGGAAAAATTAAATTTCTTATGGAATTTTATTAGTTTTTCTACAGAAAAATTAATAAATCCATCTATATATAGATTATGGTTATGTGACACTTTTTCATGTGAAAAAGTATGAATATTTAATGATTTTTTTTTTTTTAAATATTCTTTTATACTGTTTAAATATTCTTTTTTATTTTTATCTATTCCAAATAATTCAACTAAATAACTAGATTTTATATATGCACAAGATTTATAATCTAATATTTTAAGACATTGCGTAGCAGAATCAGATCTAATTTCATCATAATCTGAGAAAAATTTAAAACAAGGATTATTAAAATTCTTATTTATATGTAAAATATCTGTAACAGGATCTGCAAAAATTTTATATAGACTTTCTAAAAATAGTTTTTTATTTATATTGTAAATATTGTATACACAATATATAATTAATCCATTAACTAATGGAGTATGTAAATTACATAATTCATTATATAATTTTATAGAATCAGTATCAAAATATGGTTTTTTTTGGATAAAAATTTTTAAATTCATTTTTTGCAATTATATTGAATTTAAATTTTTTTTTGTTATTATATTAATCAATCATATTTATTTATCGATAAAATAATGGTATTTTTCCAATATAGGATTGACTTTTTCTTTAATAAAAGATAAGGTTTGTTCTGAAGAAAATCCTATAAAATTTTTAGGATTTAAAATTTTATTTATTTTTTGTTTATTAATTGGAATATTTTTATCAAGTAAAATTCTTTTTATAAAGTTATTTTCTTTTCCTTTTAATTTAATTTCTTTACTTGTTTCCATTGAATGAATACGTATTCTTTCATGAATTTCCTGTCTATCTCCACCATTTTTTACAGATTCAATAATAATGTATTCAGTTATTAAAAATGGAAGTTCTTTATTTATATTATTATCAATAATTTTAGTATATACAATCATATTTTCTAATATTTTATTCCAAATAATTAAAATGGCATCTACGGTAAGGAATCCTTGCCCAATAACTAATCTTCTATTGGCAGAATCATCTAAAGTTCTTTCTAACCATTGAGTAGCTGCTACTATAGCTGAACTATTAGATAAAGATATTACATATTTTGCTAAAGAAGCCATTCTTTCACTATAGACTGGATTTCTTTTATAAGACATTGCACTGGAACCAATTTGTTCTTCGTAAAAAGGTTCTTCTATTTCTTTTAGATTTTGTAATAAGCGAATATCATTACTAAATTTATGGGATGTTTGAGATATGTTAGATAATAAATTTAAAATTTGAGTATCAATTTTTCTATCGTAAGTTTGCCCAGTCACAGAAAAAACATTTTCGAATCCAAATATTTTTGATAGCTTTTTATCTAAGTATTGTGTTTTTTCTAAATCTCCATTAAATAATTCTTTAAAACTTGCAGCAGTGCCAACAGTTCCTTTTACTCCCCTAAAATAAAGATTTTTTAATATAAATTCTAATTCATTTACATCCATAAGTAGACTATTAATCCACAATACAGCACGTTTTCCTACTGTAGTTAATTGGGCAGGTTGATAATGAGTATAAGCTAGAGTTGGAGTATTATGATATTCTAAAGAAAAGTTTCTAAGACGAAAAATAATATTAATTATTCTTTTTAGCAAAATATCTAATCCATCTCGCATTAAAATAATATCTGTATTATCTCCTAAAAAAGCGCTGGTAACTCCTAAGTGTAAAATAGGTTTTGCTATAGTTGCTTGTTCTCCAAAAGCATGTAAATGAGCCATAACATCATGATGAAATTTTTTTTCAAAAAATTCAACTCTTTCCCAATTAATATTATATAAATTATTTTTTAAATTTTGTATTTGTTCATAACTAATATTTAATCCTAATTCTTTTTGAACTTTTGCCAAGTTATACCATAATTTTCTCCAAATAAAGAATTTTTTTTCTGGAGAAAAATTATATAACATTTCTTTACTACTGTATCGTTCTACTAACGGATTTTTATATTTTTTCACGAATTTTTTGATAAAAATATTTTATTAAATAAAGTTTTATTTTTTATAATATTTTGATCTCTTTCAGATCCTAATGAAATTAATAATATTTCTAATTTTAAATATTTTTCAATAAAATTTAGATATTCTTTGCAATTTTTAGGTAATTTTTCATAATCATTTATATGAGATATATCTTTATTCCATCCAGGAAATTTAATAAATACACTTTCTATTCTTTCATTTTCTATATCTGCTATAAAATGAGAAGTATTTTTATTATTTATATTGTATTTATACTTTACACATATTTTTATAGTCCTAAGTCTACTTAAAACGTCTAATTTAGTTAGAATTAAATATTTAATTCCATTTATCATACAAGAGTATTTTAGAGCTATTAAATCTAACCATCCACATCGTCTTGGTCTTTTAGTAGTAGATCCATATTCATTTCCATATTTTCGCACAATATTTTCAATTTCTTTGTCTTGTATTTCTGTTGGGAACGGTCCAGATCCAACACGTGTGCAATATGTTTTTGCAACTCCTATAAAATTTCCTAAAAGATTTGGGGGCACCCCACTACCTATGCAAGCCCCACCTGTAGATGTAGAAGTAGTAGTAACATATGGATATGTTCCATAATCAATATCTAATAACAATGCTTGAGCTCCTTCAAATAGTATTTTATTTTTTTTTTTAAATGCATTATGAATTGTATAAACAGAATCTATAATTCTATCATGTAAAATTTCTGAATATTTTATATATTCATTATAAACATATTCAAATGAAATAGTTGGTTTATTATAAATTTTTTTAAAAATAGAATTTTTTAAATTTATATTATATTTAAGTTTTTTATACAAAATATTCTTTTTTAACAAATCCAATACTCTAATTCCTATTCTAGATATTTTATCTACATAAGTAGGACCTATTCCACGATGAGTAGTTCCAATTTTATTTTTACCTAAAGATTCTTCTTGATACTTATCTAGCAAACAGTGATAAGGCATAGTAATATGTACTCTTTTGTCTATAAAAACTTTATCCGTATTAATTCCAAAAGATTCTAATTCTTTTATTTCTTGAATAAAAAATTTAGGGTCTATTACCATACCAGGACCAAGAATACATTGTACATCACAATGTATAACCCCAGAAGGAATTAGATGAAGTATGAAATGATGATTTTTAACATGAATGGAATGTCCAGCATTATTTCCTCCTTGATAACGTATAACATAATCTGAGTATTTGGAAAGTAAATCAGTTATCTTACCTTTCCCTTCATCACCCCATTGCAACCCTACTATTACATTTGAAGGCATTACATTTTATTTATAATTTACAAATTTAAGTAATAAAATAAATAAATAATAAAAAATATTTTATTCATTTTTTAAATGAACATTTTTTTAAATGCCTATATGCTAAATTTGTAACTTTTCTTCCTCTAGAAGTCCTTACCAAATATCCTTCTTGTATAAGAAAAGGCTCATATACTTCTTCTATCGTATTTGAATTTTCGCTTAAAGCAGTAGCTATAGTATTTATTCCTACTGGGCCCCCTTGAAAATTATCAATAATATATGAAAGAATTTTATTATCCATTTCATCCAATCCATGTTTATCTACATGTAAAGCTTTAAGTCCTAAATTACATATATCAATATCAATAACTCCAGTACCTTTTATTTGAGCAAAATCACGAATTCTTCTAAGTAATGCATTAGCTATTCGGGGGGTCCCTCTACTCCTATTAGCTATTTCTAATGATGCACTTTCTGTTATAGGTATTTTTAATAATACTGCACTACGATTTATAATGTCTTTTAACAATTTTTTATGATAATAATTAATACGAAAATTAATTCCAAATCTAGAACGCATAGGTGCTGTAATTGATCCATATCTAGTAGTAGCTCCTATTAATGTGAATGGTGGTAAATTAATTCGTATTGATTTTGCATTTGCTCCAGAATCTATAATTATATCAATTTTGTAATTTTCCATTGCAGAATATAAATATTCTTCTACTACTGCAGGTAGTCTATGAATTTCATCTATAAAAAAAACATCATTTATTTTTAAATGAATAAGTAATCCTGCTAAATCTCCCGGTTTTTCTAAAACTCCTCCTGAAGTTATTGTAATATTTACACCTAATTCATTAGCAACAATATTAGATAAAGTAGTTTTTCCTAAACCTGGTGGTCCATGAAATAAAATATGATCAAGAGTATCTTTTCTTTTTTTTGCAGCCTGTATAAAAACTTTTAAAGTTTCTAATAAATCATTCTGTCCAATGAAGTCTTTAATTGTTTTTGGATTTAAATTAAAATCTATTAAATATGACACAGAAATTAGTATTTTTATTTTTAGCTATTAAATAAATATTTTATTAATCTATAATAGTTTTATAAACCTTTGCAACATCAGCAATTGCATCGTTTTCTTTCAAATAAACTAATCTTACACCTTGAGTAGCCCTTCCCATTATTCTAATATCTGATATTGGAATTCGTATCATAACTCCTGATTTTTTTATAATCATTAAATCATCTTCTTCTGAAACATATTGAATAGAAATTAAATTACCTGTTTTTTTAGTAATATTTATTGTTTTAATTCCTTTTCCACCTCTATTAGTTAGTCTATAATCTTTTAAATTTGATCTTTTTCCAAATCCTTTTTCGGAAACTACTAATAACTGGCCTTTATCTCTTTTATCTACACAAATCATTCCAATTGTCATATCATCTTTTACTGTAAGACCAATAACTCCGGAAGAATTTCTACCTGTTGCTCTAACTTTTTTTTCTGAAAAACGAATGATTCTACCTTTATTTAAAGCTATAAAAACATGTCCATTTCCTTTAGTTAGTATTGCTTCTAACAAAGAATCCCCTTTTCTAATAACAATTGCATTGATACCGTATTTTCTAGGACGAGAATAATGTTCTAATGATGTTTTTTTTATAATTCCTTTTTTAGTAACCATCATAACATAATAATCTTTTACATACTTTTTATCAGAAATATTTCCAGTTAATATATAAGCATTTACTTTGTCATCTTTTTGTAAATTAATAATATTTTGTATTGCTCTACCTTTAGAAATTTTAGATCCTTCTGGGATTTCATACACTCTTAACCAGAAACATTTTCCTTTTTCTGTAAATAATAATAAGTATTGATGATTTGTTGCTATAAGTAAATGTTTAAAATAATCAGATTCTTTTGTTATTGCTCCTCTATTACCTATCCCTCCTCGACCTTGACGTTTATATTCTGATAAAGATGTTCTCTTTATATACCCTGCTTTAGAGATAGTAAGAACTACTTGTTCATTTTCAATTAGATCTTCCATATTTACTTCTCTTCCATAATGATCAATTTGTGTTCTACGTGGATCTTGATATTTTTTTTGTATTTCTAATAATTCTTCCTTAATTATTTTTGTTCTTACAGAATATTTAGATAAAACTTCTTTAAGAAATTTTATTTTATTATTTAATTCTTTATATTCTTTTTTTATATTTTCTTGTTCTAAAGTTGTAAGACTTTGTAAACGAAGATCCAAAACTGATTTAGATTGATCATCAGATATATCAAATTTTTTTATTAATTCTCCACAAGCTTCATTACGATTTTTAGATTTTCTAATTAATTGGATCATTATATCTAAATGATTTAATATTTTAAGAAAACCAATTAATATATGTATGCGATGTTTATATTTTTTTAGTTCGTATTTAGTACGTTTTATTATAACATCATGTCTATGGTCTACAAAATTTTTAATTAAATCTTTTATATTTAATTGTTCTGGTTTTCCATTAACTAAAGCTATAATATTTACATTAAAATAAATCTGCAAAGATGTAAATTGAAATAGTTTGTTTAATATAATATTTGAATTAGTATTTTGTTTTAAAACATAAACAATACGTAACCCTTTTCTGTCTGATTCATCACGAATTTGATAAATACCTTCTATTCTTCCTTCTTTTATTAATTCTATTGTTTTAGATATCATATCAGACTTGTTTACTTGATAAGGTATTTCATTTACTATAATACATTTTCTTCCATCTATTTCTTCAAAATGTACTTTTGCTCTTAAAATAATCCTCCCTCTTCCAGTACAAAGAGCCTTTTTAACTCCATCATATCCATAAATTATTCCTCCTGTAGGAAAATCAGGAGCTTTTATATATTTTATAATTTTTTCTACAGATAAATTATTATTATTATCTATATAAGCAAAAATTGCTTTAATGGTTTCTTTTATATTATGAGGTGGAATATTTGTAGCCATTCCAACTGCAATACCAGAGGATCCATTAATGATAAGATTAGGAATTCGTGTTGGTAATATTGTAGGTTCTTCTAAAGAATCATCGAAATTTAATTTCATATCTACTGTTTCTTTCTGTATATCTAACAACATTTCCTCAGATATTTTCTCCATACGTACTTCTGTATAACGCATAGCTGCAGGTGGATCTGCATCTAATGATCCGAAATTTCCTTGTCCATCTACTAATGGATAACGAAGTGACCAGTTTTGAGCCATACGTACCATAGTATCATAAACTGATATATCTCCGTGTGGATGATATTTTCCTAATACTTCTCCTACAATTCTAGCTGATTTTTTGTATTGACTTTTAGAAAAAAGACCTAATTGATACATTCCATAAAGTACTCTTCTATGTACAGGTTTTAGTCCATCTCTTACGTCAGGTAGTGCTCTAGAGACAATAACAGACATAGAATAGTCTATATAAGATGATTTCATTTCATCTTCAATATTAATAGGAATTAATTTTTCACCTTCGCTTATTTTAGACATGTTAAAAAATAAAAAGACTAATTTAATAAACTTTCCTTAATCAATGGATAAGAAACTTCACAATTGTATGAACATTTTCCTATATTTTTCAGTAAAGAAAACTGAATTTTATTTTTATAGTTTTTTTTATCATATTCCATAATTTTAAATAATTTTTCAATTTCTGAATCAGATATTTTTTTTTTAGTAGAATATAAAGTAGACAATACTGATTTTATTTCTTCATATTCTTTTATAGATAAACCGTTACTTTTATAAGAAATCCAAGATTCATAAATCATACCCATAGTTATAGCTTCTCCATGTGAAATTTTTTTTTTTTTCATTAGAAAAAAACTTTCTAATGCATGGCCAATTGTATGTCCAAAATTTAAGATTTTTCTAACTCCTATTTCTTTAGGATCCTTATCTACAATTTTTTTTTTTATCAAAATAGATTTATTTACTAAATCATACAATTTTATTTGATTTTTCATTATATTTTTTATATCCTTATAAGCATTTTTCATATCCATCCAAAAGTTATTATCTGCTATTAACCCATGTTTAAACATTTCTGACATACCTGAAATAATATCATCATTTGTAAGTGTTTTTAAAAAATTAACATCTATAATTAAAAATTCTGGTGAATAAAAAGATCCTATTTCGTTTTTAATAGAATTCAAATTAACTCCTGTTTTATTTCCTATAGAAGCATCTACCATTGCTAATAATGTTGTAGGTATATTTATAAAACGTATTCCTCTTTTGAATATAGAAGAGACAAAACCACCGATATCTGTTATTACACCCCCACCTAGATTAATTAATATACTTTTTCTAGACCCTTTCATTTTTCCTAAATAATTGCATATTTCAATACATGTATGAATATTTTTTTCACTTTCTCCTGATTTAATTTTAACAATATTAGATTTTTTTAAAAATTCTATATTCTTAAAAAGAATAGGAAGACAATATATAGATGTGCATTTATCTACTAGAATAAATATATCTTTCACAAAATTAATTTCTTTAAGTAAATAATTACTTAAAAAATTATAAGCTTTTTCATTTTCATTAAAATATATATATACTTCATGTTTTTTCATTTTCATATATTTTTTTATAATATAATTACATATATAATCTTCATTATAATATTATATTAATTAATAGTATGAAATATTTTATACAACCAGTAAGTTATAAAAATAATGCCTATTAATATAAATAATAGATTTATAATCCATCCTAAAAAATTAATAAAAAATAATATAAACGCCATAAATAAATATATTATGAGAAAAATAATTATTTTTTACGAAAAAAATATTCAAAAAGTAAAAAATGGAAATATTTAATTATTTTTTCTCTTGTTTAGTAGATATTTGGGACTTTTTTCAACATTTATTGAATCCTAGATGGATATTTTCATATTTTAGTAATACTGCTTTACTTATTATACTAGTTATTGTATTTGCAGAGACAGGTTTTTTCATAGGATTTTTTTTACCCGGTGATTCTCTACTGTTTACTGCAGGTATTTTTGGAGAAGATTTAAGAAAAAATTTTTATAACGTTCCTTTTTTTGTAATTATTCTTATTGTTACATGTGTAGCTATACTTGGAAATATACAAGGATATTGGTTGGGGTACAAATCAGGAAAATTATTGGATAGGAAAAAAGATTCATTTTTTTTTAAAAAAAAACATTTAATTTTAGCAAAATTATTTTATAATAAATATAAAACTACTACATTAGTTATGAGCAGGTTTTTTCCTATGTTTCGTACTTTTGCACCTGTTATAGCAGGTGCAATTCGCATAAATTTTAAAAAATTTATGGTATATAATATTATTGGAGCATTAATTTGGACATTTTCTTTAATGTTATCTGGATATTATTTAGATAAAAATTTTCCTGAATTAAAAAACCATTTAGAATGGATAATTTTATTGATTGTATTTATAACTATTCTACCTTTAATTTTAAAATATAAAATAAAAAAATTGCTTATTTAATTTTTTTTTCAATTCTTTTAATAAGAAAAAATTTTTTCATTAATGATTGACATTTTTTTCTCATAATTCCGGTCACAAATATAGTTTCTGAATGAAATTTAATATTATAATTTAAAAATCCTATTTTTGAATCATTATAAGATCCACAAACTATCTTTCCTATTTTAGAAAGAGCTATAGCACCTGCACACATTACACAAGGTTCTATTGTAACATATAAAGTACATTCTTTAATATATTTTTTGTTAAAATAATTAGAAGCTATATTTATTACTTGCATTTCTGCATGTGCAGTAACATTTTTTAAATTTTCAGTTAAATTATGTGCTTTTGCTATTACAATATTATCATAAATAATTATAGCTCCTATAGGAATTTCATTTTTATTAAAAGCTTTAAAAGCTTCTTTTAAAGCAATTTCCATAAATTTAATATCCTCGTACACTATTATTTTTTTTCTTTATTTTCTTCATCTTGAGATATTTTTTCAATAGTACGAGAAAACTTTACTCTTGCTACTAATGTATTATCAGAATGTAGAATAGAATACTTTTCATTATGCAAATTTTTAACAGTAATTCTATCTCCTATATCTAATGAATTAACATTTAATTTTATGTAATCTGGAATATTGGAAGGAAAAGCTTTTATTTTTAATTTTCTAATTGGAGAATAATATATTCCACCTTTTGATACACCAATTGGTCTTCCAAATGATTTCAATGGAGTATATAATATAATGGGTTTTGATTCATCTATTTTGTAAAAATCTACATGTAATATTTTATCTTTAACAGGATCAAATTGTATTTCTTTTCTAATTGCTTTTATCTTTTTATTACATCCTTTTAATGTAATAATTGCACCACGTACTTCAGAAGTATATACAATTTTTTTCAAATCATCTAAAGATGCAGAAAATGGAATATTAATGTTATTACCATACAAAATACATGGGATCTTTCCAAAAATTCTAGTAAAATAAACTTGTTTTTTTCCAATATTTCTTTTTTCACCGTATATATTTATATACTTCATTTTGTGTTAAATTATAAATTTACTGCTAATAGATTCATCATTTTTTAGAGATTGCATAACTTCTGCAAAAAGTGGAGCACATGATAATATATGAATGTTTTTCCTAAATTTACATTGATTAATTTTTACAGGAATAGTATCCGTTACTACTAATTCTTCAATTTTTGATTTATTTATTTTATCATAAGAATTACCTGATAAGACTGGATGTGTAGCTATAGCTCTAATACTCAAAGCTCCTTTTCTTTTTATTAAATTAGCAGCTTCTGTTAAAGTCCCTGCTGTATCCACCATATCATCTATTAGTATAATGTTTTTTCCTTTTACATCTCCTATTAGATTCATGAATTCTATTTCATTTGCTTTTTTTCTTTCTTTATAACAAATTACAACATCAGTCCCCAAATAACCTGCATAACTTCTAGCTCTTTTTGCTCCACCCATATCTGGAGAAGCAATAGTTAATTTTTCTATATTTAGTTTTTTTATATAATTAATAAAAATCCTAGAAGCATATAGATGATCTACAGGTATATCAAAAAATCCTTGTATTTGATCTGCATGTAAATCCATAGTCATAACTCTGTTGGCCCCAGATGCTACTATCAAATTTGCTATAAGTTTTGCTGCAATAGGGGTCCTAGGTTTATCTTTATGATCTTGCCTTCCCCACCCAAAGTAAGGAATAACAAGTGTTATACTATAAGCAGAAGCTCTTTTAGCTGCATCACTCATTAATAAAAGTTCCATTAAATTATCTACTGGAGGGAAAGTAGATCCAATTAAAAATACTCTAGATCCACGTAAAGATTCCTCAAAATGAGGGGTATATTCTCCATCACTAAATTCTAAAAATCGTACTCTACCAAGAGTAGACCCATAATAACGAGCTATATTTTCTGACAACTTTAATCCACTTCTTGTAGAAAAGAATAGAACTTTTTGATTCATAGTTATATTTTTTTATTATGCAACAAAAATATTAAAGAAATAATTAACCTTATATAAATTTTATCTATCATGAAACAATATTTGAATTTACTAAAAAACGTTTTAAAAAATGGTGTAAAAAGAGAAGATAGAACTGGAATAGGAACTAAAAGTATTTTTGGATACAAAATGAAATTTGATTTAAAAAATGGATTTCCTCTTTTAACTACTAAAAAATTAAACATACGATCTATTATATATGAATTACTTTGGTTTATTAAAGGAGATACTAATATAAAATATTTAATAAAAAATAAAGTAACTATTTGGAATGAATGGGCAAATGAAAATGGAGATCTTGGTCCTATATATGGAATGCAATGGAGAAAATGGCCTACAAATAAAGGAAAAAATTTTATAGATCAAATACATGAAGTATTACAAAAAATCAAATATGATCCAAATTCACGAAGAATAATAGTTTCTTCTTGGAATGTAGGAATGATAAAAGATATGGCAATACCTCCATGTCATGTAATTTTTCAATTTTATGTTTGTAAAAAAAAATTATCATTGATTTTATATCAGAGAAGTGCAGATATTTTTTTGGGGCTACCATTTAATATTGCTTCTTATTCTTTATTACTAATGATGATAGCAAAAACTTTAAAGTTGAAAGAAGATAAATTTATACATTTTATAGGAGATGCTCACATTTATAATAATCATATAAATCAAGTAAAAGTTCAGGTTAAAAGAAAACCAAAAAAACTTCCAAAAATTATTATTAATCCATATGTTAAAAATATTTTTGAATTTTCTTTTGAAGATTTTAAGTTAAAAGGTTATCATCCTTTTCCTCATATTCAGGGAGATGTAGCAATTTAATATTTAATTGTAATAAAATTATCTGTTTAATAACCAATCTTTAAATTCATTAAAATTATTTTTTATAGATATTTTTTTATTTATATTTTTTAAATTTAACATATTATGTTTATGTGTTTCTTTTTTAGAAAAAATTGTTGATCTTAAAGAACTTGGAATATTGTCTATGAATTTAATAGGATGAGCCGTTTCTAAAAAAATTCCTGTATATGAAGTATTATTAATATTTTGTAAATACTTAATAATTCCTAAATAACCAATAGCTCCATGTGGATCCAATACATATTTATATTTATTCCATGTTTTTCCTATAACATTCAAAACTTCCTTATCAGTAAATTTATAAGAATACAATTTTTTTTTTAATTTATTTATATTCTTTTTATACAAAAAATTCAATATTCTTGGAAAATTACTAGGATCAGAAATATCCATTGCATTTGATATAGTCTTTTTTACTGAAGTAGGACTATAATTTCCAGATTTAATAAATCTTGGAATTGTATCATTAATGTTTGTAGAAGCAATAAAAACTTTTACAGGTAGACCCATTTTTTCAGCTAGCATTCCTGCACATATATTCCCAAAATTTCCACTAGGGACTGAAAAATTAAGTTTAAAAGTATCAAATTTATTTAGGAATTCTTTGTATGAAAAAAAATAATAAAACATTTGTGGTAGCCATCTTGCTACATTAATAGAATTTGCAGAAGTAATAGTATATTTTTTTTTTATTTCGTTGTCTAAAAAAGCTTTTTTTACCATATTTTGACAATCATCAAAATTTCCATTAATTTCCAATGCAAATATATTAGATCCTAAAGAAGTTATTTGTTTTTCTTGTAATGGGCTAATTCTATTATATGGATATAGAATAACTACTTCTATTCCTATTTTATTGTAAAAACCTCTTGCTACTGCTCCACCAGTATCACCTGATGTAGCAACTAAAACAGTAATTTTATTTTCTATTTTTTTACAAAAATAACTTAAACATTCTGCCATAAATTTAGCTCCAATATCTTTGAATGCTAAAGTAGGTCCATGAAAAAGTTCTAATGCATAAATATTATCATGTATATTTTTTAATGGTAATGGAAAATTTATAGTATTTTTAACAATATTATATATAACATCATTTGGTATAGTATTTCCTATATAAGGTTTTATTACAGATGTTGCTATATTAAATTGACTAAAACTTGTAATTTTTCTAAAAAATATAGGATCTAACTTTGGTATATATTTTGGAACATATAAATGTCCATCTGATGATATACCATTTAAAACTGCCTGTTCAAAGGTAACTAAATTAGTATCATTATTTAAACTATGGTACAACATTATATTATTTTTAATAATTATTTTTTTATTTTAAAAAATTTTATTCCATTTTAATCCTTTTTTATTGATAGGAGAAGTATAAGTATTATAATCTATTTTTAATGTAGAATAAACTTTATTCATAACTTCAGTAACTTTTTTAGCTGTTTTATTTCCTTTGCTTAACATAAAAACAGATGGGCCTGATCCAGAAATTCCTCCACCTAATGCTCCTATTTCTTTACATCTTATTTTTAATTCGTAAAATGCTGGAATAAGAATAGCACGTATAGGTTCTACAATTACATCTTCCAAAGATCTGCTTATTAAAGCATAATTTTCTTGATATAATCCAGCTACTAATGCCCCTATATTACCCCATTGTCTAATTGCATCAGTCATTAATATTTTATGTTTTAAAATATTTCTTGCATCTGATGTTTTTATTTCAATTTTAGGATGAATTATACTTACCCATAACTCATTTGGAGTGTGTAATTTTGTAATATCTAAAGGATTATAACTTCTTACTAATGTTACTCCACCCATAATTGCAGGAGCTACGTTATCAGCATGAGCTGCCCCACTTGCCATACGTTCTCCTTCCATAGCAAAACGTATTAATTGAATTGTATTGAAAGGATTTCCTAATAGAATATTTGCTCCAAAAACTACTCCAGCTGCGCTTGCGGCACTAGATCCTATTCCACTACCAGGATTAATGTTCTTAATTAATTTTATTTCAAAACCTATTTTTTTTTCTTGATAAAACTTTTGTTTTTGTTTATATTTTTTTAATAAAAATTGTAAAGCTACGAAAGCAACATTTTTGTTAGGGTCATCAGGTAAGGATGCTCCATAAATTTTATTTATACGTATTCCTGGATCGTCTGATTTAAATAAATGTATTTCATCTTTTGGAGAATCTAATGCTAATCCAATTATATCAAAACCACAAACTAAATTAGCTACAGTAGCAGGTGAAAATATTTTTATCGCATTCATAATTATTATTTAGTAGCTTTAATAATATCTGAAAATACTCCAGAAGCAGTTACTTCAGATCCAGCACCTGCACCTTTTATAATAAGAGGTTGTTCTGAATATCTATTAGTGTTATATAAGACCATATTATCTTTTCCTTCTAAATGAAAGAAAGGATGATTTTTATTAACTGATTCAAGCCCTACATAAGCAATTCCATTTTCATATCTTGCTACAAAACGTAATTGTTTTTGATTTTTTTCTGCTTCTTTTCTAATTTTCAAAAAATAATTATCATATTTATGCAATGCTTTATAAAAACTTTTAATTGAATTTGATTTATAACAATTTTCAGGAATAAAAGATTTTTTTTGTATATCATTTAATTCTAATGAAGACCCACATTCTCTTGCTAAAATAAGTATTTTTCTCATTACGTCTAATCCACTTAGGTCAATCCTAGGATCTGGTTCAGTATATCCTTTTAATTGAGCTTCTTTTACTATATCGGAAAAAGATTCATTGTGTACAAAATGATTGAATATAAAATTTAAACTTCCTGATAATACTGCTTCTATTTTATTAATTTGATCTCCACTATTAATAAGATCATTTAAAGTACTAATAACTGGTAAACTAGCACCTACATTAGTTTCAAATAAAAATGGAGCATTAAAGTGTCTAGAAAGTATTTTTAATTTTTTATAATTATTATAGTTTGAAGAACAAGCTATTTTATTACAAGTAATAACTCCTATTCCATTCTTTAGAAATTTATCATAAGTCATCGCCATTTCTTCACTGGCTGTATTATCAACAAATAAACTATTTCTTAAATTGAATTTACATACTTCTTTCATAAAAGAATATATATTCATTTTGTTCCCATATGTATTCAAATTATGATTCCATTTATTTTTATTTATATTTATTCCATTTTCATTGAAATACATTTTTGTGCTATTAGCTAATCCTATAATTCTAACCTGTAACTTTAGTTCTTTCAATAAATAATTTTGTTGTTTATCTATTTGTTCTAGTAATTTACTTCCTACTTTTCCTACTCCACAAATAAAAAGATTAATTTGTTTTGGAGGACTTTCAAAAAAAGCTTCGTGTAAAGTATTTAATGCTTTTTTAAAATCTTCTTTTCTAATTACAGCAGATATATTTTTTTCAGTAGATCCTTGTGCAATTGCCCGTACGTTTATACTATTTCTTCCTAAAGAAGAGAACATTTTTCCACTAGTTCCATGAAGATTTTTCATATTATCTCCTACTACTGCAATAATACAAAGATCCTTTTCTATTCTCAACGGTTCTATATGTTTTTGATTAATTTCTTGGGAAAATTCACTATCTATTACTGACTTTGCTTTTATCATATTTTTATCATGAATTCCAGTTGTAATAGAATGTTCTGAAGAACTTTGAGTTATGAAAATTACATTTATTTCTTCTCTTGATAATGCTTCAAATAATCGTTTTGAGTATCCAGGATTTCCTACCATTCCACTTCCTTCTAATGTTAGCAAAGCCATATTCTGAATTCCAGAAATTCCAGTTACTGGTTGACTAATACTTGTATTTTTTCTTATGTAAATCAGAGTTCCTGTATCTAAAGGAGAAAAAGTATTTTTAATTTGAATAGGAATATTTTTTTTCATAGCTGGTTGTATAGTAGGAGGATAAATTACTTTTGCTCCAAAATGAGATAATTCCATAGCTTCTTCATAAGATATTTCTTTTATAGGAAATGCTTGATTAACTACTTTTGGATTTGCTGTCATCATTCCACTAACATCTGTCCATATTTCCAGCAAACTTGCAGAAATAGCAGCAGCTAAAATTGCAGATGTGTAATCAGATCCACCTCTTCCTAATGTAGTTGTTTCATTATCTATAGTTGATCCTATAAATCCAGGAAGAACAACATATTTAGATATTTTTTCACTAAAAAATTGAATTATTTGATGATTACTAGTAATAAAGTCTACTTGTGCACATCCAAATTGAGAATCAGTAACAATTAAATCTCTACTATCTTTACAAACAGCATCTAATCCATATTGTTTTAATTTTTCTGAAATTAGAAAAGAAGAACTTAGTTCACCAAAACTCATAATTTTATCTAGAGAACGTTTAGATAATTCTTCTACCTGAAAAATTCCGTCACATAAGCTTTCTAATTCATTAATGTTTTTTTTTATCCAACTGATTAAATGACTTTGATAAGTAATTGGAAATAATTCTCTAATAATGTTAATATGACGTATTTCAATTTTTTCTAATAAATTTTTATACAGATTTTTTCTTTCAGAAGCTAGTTTGCCACATTGTATTAATTGATCAGTTATATCTCCTAAAGCAGATACAACTATTGCATATCTTCCTTTAGGTTTTTTTTCTAATAAAGAACAAATACGATTTATAGAATTTGAACTAGCTACTGAACTTCCTCCAAATTTTAAAACTTGCATTTTTTAATTATTTTTTACTGTCTTTTTTTTCTTAAAAAGGGTAACAAAAATAATAATAATTTATGGAGCCATTGTTATTTTTATCTTTTTTTTGTATTAAAATTATATTTTTTTCAATATAATAAATATTTTATTGTGATATTCATTAATTTTATATGTTTATATGAATAAAAAATTAAATATTATTTTTCTTTATTTTTATTTAACATACTATAATAATTTTTTTTATTAAGTATATTTTTTTTCTCTTATTTCGTTAACATAAATAGTGACATAAATAAAAACAAAAAATAATATATTTATTAATTAATTTTATAATAACGATTCCCATAACAAATAATAAAAACTTTAAGAAAGTATTATGCATTTAACTTCTTATGAAAAGGAAAAAATTCTCCTATATGTTGCTGGAGAATTAGCAAAAAAACGTTTAAAAAGAGGATTGAAATTAAATTATCCTGAAACTTTAGCTTTAATTACTCATTATGTTATGGAAGGAGCACGTGATGGAAAAAGCGTTAAAGATTTAATGTATGAAGCTGGAAATATTTTGAGTGATGAACACATTATGGATGGAGTATATGAATTATTAAATAATGTTCAAATAGAAGCAACTTTTCCAGATGGAACAAAATTAGTTACAATACATAATCCTATTAAAAGAGTAAAAAAAAATACTTCTGAGATGATACCAGGAGAATATCGTCTTCTTACAGAAGATATTGTTTTACTTCCTAATAGATCACGTATAGAAAGAGTAATATATAATTCAGGAAATAGACCTATTCAGGTAGGTTCACATTTTCACTTTTATGAAACAAATACTGCTCTACTTTTTGAAAGAATAGGTACTAAAGGATACAGATTAGATGTTCCATCTGGAAGATCAGTAAGATTTGAACCAGGAGAAACAAAAAAAATTATGCTTGTAGAAATAGGAGGAAATAAAAAAATTTATGGTTTTTCAGGAAAAGAAAATTCAATAGTATGAAAAAAATAGATAGAGTTTCTTATGCAAGTATGTATGGCCCAACTAAAGGAGACAAAATTAGACTAGGGGATACATCTTTATGGATTGAAATAGAAAAAGACCACACTGTTTATGGAGATGAATGTGTTTTTGGTGGTGGAAAAGTAATTAGAGATGGAATGGGTCAACATCCATTAGCTACCAGAGATGATGGTATTCCAGATTTAGTATTGACTAACGCAATAATTATTGATTATTGGGGTATTATAAAAGCTGATATTGGAATTAAAGATGGAAAAATTATTTCTATAGGAAAATCTGGAAATCCATATTTTATGGATGGGGTCACTCCAAACATGTATATAGGATCTGGGACTGAAGTTATTTCTGCAGAAAATATGATTGTTACAGCTGGAAGTGTAGATAGTCACGTACATTACATATGTCCACAATTATTTAAAGTAGCATTAGAAAATGGTACAACTACTATTATTGGTGGAGGGTCAGGTCCAACTACTGGAACAATAGCAACTAATTGTACTTCAGGAGTTTGGAATATTCAAAAAATGTTAAAAAGTACTGATCATATTCCTATTAATTTAATTATTCTTGCAAGTGGAAATAGTTCTAATCCTAAAGCATTAATAGAGCAATTAGTGTCTGGAGGAGGTGGATTGAAAATTCACGAAGATTGGGGGAGTACTCCTTATGTTATTGATAAATGTTTAGATGTAGCGGAAAAATTAGATGTTCAAGTTAATATACATACAGATTCATTAAATGAATCAGGATATATAGAGGATACTTTAAATGTATTTAAAAATCGTACAATTCATACTTATCATACAGAAGGAGCAGGTGGAGGCCATTCTCCAGACTTATTGAAAGTTATATCACATAAAAATATTTTACCTTCTTCTACTAGTCCTACGATGCCTTTTACTTGTAATACAATAGATGAACATTTAGATATGTTAATGATATGTCATCATTTAGATCCTAATTTGCCAGAAGATGTTGCTTTTGCTAAATCTCGTATAAGATATGGAACAATTGCAGCAGAAGGAATACTTCATGATATTGGAGCTATAAGTATGACAAGTTCAGACTCTCAAGCTATGGGAAGAATAGGCGAAGTAGTAAAAAGAACTTGGCAAACTGCTGATAAAATGAAAAAAGAAAGAGGATGTCTTATAGAAGATTCTTACAGTAAGAACGATAATTTTAGAGTAAAAAGGTATATATCTAAATATACAATAAATCCTGCTATCACTCATGGAATTTCAGAATATGTGGGATCTGTACAAGTTGGAAAAATGGCAGATATAGTATTATGGAAACCTTCTTTTTTTGGAGTTAAACCTGAAATAGTTATAAAAAGTGGGATGATTGTATGTGCTTGTGTAGGTGATACAAATGCTACTATTCCTACTCCTCAGCCTTTTATGTATAGAAAAATGTTTGGATATTTTGATCCAAAATTAAGTAGTATTTTTGTTTATAAAAATTCTATATATGATACTTTTTTCCAAAAAAATGAAATAAAAAAAAGTGTAAAAATTATAAAAGGATGCAGGAATTTGTATAAAAAAGATATGGTACTAAATGAAAAAACTCCAAATATTGAAATTGATACAAAAAATTATAGTGTATATATAGATGGAGAGAAAATAATTTCTAAACCTTCTAAAACTTTGCCATTGGCTCAAAGATATTTTTTATTTTAAAAATACCCAAGGTGGGGATCGAACCCACAAGATAATGAAAATCACTGAATTTTGAGTTCAGAGCGTATACCTAATTTCGCCACTTGGGTTTATTTTATATAATAAGTTTTTTTATTGATACTTTAATTTTTTTAAAAAAAAGTATAACTTCTTTATCTTTTTTTGGATAAAAATAAAAGACTTTTTTAATATCAGATAAATATATCAATTTACTGCAATCTTTACATGGAAAATGTGTACTATACATAGTTGCTCCTTTACAAGAAGAAAAATAATTTGATGCTGTTTTTAATATAGCAGATGCTTCTGCATGAATAACATTCCATTTAGTATTTCCGTTTTCATCTTCACATACATAATTATTTTCATCAGGAAAATAATTATATCCATAAGATATAATTTTATTGTTTTTTACTATTATAGATCCTACTTTTTTTTTTTACACAAAGAAAATTTAGATTTTTCAATAGCTAATTTCATATAAATTATATCATTTATTTTATACACTTTTGTCATTTACATATAAAAATATGAAAAAGATTGAAAGCATGCAAAATGCTAAAATTAAAGATTTAAAAAAAAATTTAAAAAAAAGAAATAAATATTTTATTGTAGAAGGATTAAGAGAATTTAAATTTGCTATAAATAATAAATTTTTTCCAATAAGAATTTTTATATGTAACGATGTTTTTCACAAATACAATAATTATATAATAGAATCATATCGTGATATTACTTATTATATAAATATGAAAATATTTAAAAAATTAGCATATAGAGAAAATTCAGGTGGAATTATAGCTTTATTTAAAGACAAGCCATTATATGATTTGTACGAAGTTGAACTTACTGATAAGAATTCTTTAATTCTTATATTAGATGGGATAGAAAAACCTGGAAATTTAGGTGCGATGTTAAGAACGGCTAATGCATTAGGATTAAAAATAATTATTTTATCTAATATGAAAACATATATTTTTAATCCTAATGTTATTAGATGTAGTTTAGGATGTATTTTTAATAGAAATGTTTTTTATATAAAAAATATAAAGTCAGTTATTCATTGGTTGAAAGAAAATAATATTAATATCATAGTTACTGGATTTCATAAAAAATCGTATAATTTATTTAAATATAAATTTCCCTATTCTAGAATTGCTGTTATTTTTGGTTCTGAAAAAAATGGGGTATCTAATATTTGGTTTAAAATAGCAAATAAAATTTTAAAAATTCCTATGTTTGGTAACATAGACTCTTTAAATGTAAGTAATGCTATGTCTATAATTCTATATGAAATAATAAGACAAAAAAATTATAATTAAATATTTTTATCTTTATAATTTTGTTTTTCATATGTATAGTCAATTTTCAATAAAATATTTTTTGATGCGGCTATAGATAGTCTATCACAATAATCATTAATGTAATGATTATTATGAGATTTTATCCAATGAAAAAAAATGAACCTTTTATCAAAAACATTTAATAATCTTTTCCATAAGTCTACATTTTTTTTATTTAAAAAATTGTCTTTTTTCCATTTATAAATCCACCCCTTTTGAATAGTATTAACAATGTATTTAGAATCAGTAAATACAATAATATTTTTTTTTTTTATTTTTTCTAATCCAATTATTACTGCCAATAACTCCATTCTGTTATTAGTTGTAAAACGAAATCCTTCCGAAATAATAATTTTTTTATAATAATTTTTATAAAAAATTTCAATAAATACACCATACCCTCCTATTCCTGGATTCCCTTTTGATGATCCATCTGTATAAATATGAATTTTTTTCTTCATAAAAGAAAGTTTCATTTATCTTTCATTTTCAAATTTTTTTAATTGACATTTAATTATATTAAAACATTTTATTTTCAAATAATTTTTATCTCTTAAAGATAAATTATTTGTAGAAATAGAATGGTGTTGCCTAATCCTTATTCTCCCTGGAGAACCTTTTGTAATAGAAAAGCTAGGAAACTTTGTTTTTATATCTGCTATTGTTAAAGGAATAATTGGAATTTTTTTTGTAATTGCAATAAAAAATGCTCCACTTTTAAAATTTTTTAAAAAAATAGAAGAATTTGGGACCCCACCTTCTGGAAAAATACAAATACTCTTTCCAGTATCTACTTTTTGTTGGATTTTTTTAAAAACTTTTATACAACTAGACAAATTTTTTCTGTCTATTAAAATATTTGTTTTTTTATATATAAATCCAAATAATGGAAGTTTTGCTAATTCTGATTTTCCAACAAAAACTAACGGATGGTTTCTCATTAATGAGAAAATTATCATTATATCCATAATAGAAGAATGATTACTAATAATAATATATTGTTTATTATTATCTAAAATTTCTTCATCTTTTTCTAATACATACCAAAATCCCATTAAGAATAAATTCATCCTAGCCCATATTTGATGAAACCAAAATACAATGGGATAATATTTTTCTTTAAATAAAAAAGGAAGAGATATTATTGCCCAAAAAGGCACTAAAAAAAAATTAATGAAAAAAAACCACATACGCCATAACAATGTTAATGATACTTGTATAAATTTCATTAAAACAAAAAATAAAATTAATAAATAATATATGTAAAATTTACATTAATTATATAATGTTATGTATATAATACAATTTTTATCATATATTATATAAATAAAATAATTCATTTATATATGATATACATATGTATACGCTAGGGGAATTTATTATAAATAATATAGATGAATTTTATTATTCAACAGAATCTATATTACGATTATTTAGTAGTATAAAATTGGCATCTAAAGCCATTCATAAAGAAGTTAATAAAGCTGGGATAACAAAAAAAATTATAGGAAGTTCTGGAATAAAAAATATTCATGGGGAAAGGCAGAAAAAACTAGATAATTTTGCTCATAAAACATTTGTTGAATCTTTTAAAAGTAGAAATGTAGTTTGTGGAATTGCATCTGAAGAAAGTGAAAATTTTATAGTTATAAAAAATGAAAAAAAAGATTATTACGGAAATAAATATATTGTTTTAATAGATCCACTTGATGGGTCTTCTAATATTGATGTTAATGTTCCTATTGGAACTATATTCTCTGTATACAAAAGAAAATCTTCAATTAATATAAATTTAACAATTGATGATTTTTTACAAGAAGGAATTCGTCAAATTCTTGCAGGATATGTTATTTATGGATCTTCTACTATACTAGTTTATAGTATAGGTAATGGGATAAATGGATTTACATTAGATCCTTCAATTGGAACTTTTTATTTATCTCATCCTAATATGAAATTTCCAAAAAAAGGAAAAATTTATTCTATAAATGAAGGAAATTATGATAAATTTTCTGATGGAATTAAAAAATTTTTAAGATATTGTCAAGAAGAAGGTCGTAATAGACCATATACAGCAAGATATATTGGATCATTAGTAGGTGATTTTCATAGAAATATTATTAAAGGAGGAATTTATATTTATCCAAAAACTGCTACATATCCACAAGGAAAGCTACGATTACTTTATGAATGCAATCCTATTGCTTTTTTAACTGAACAAGCAGGTGGAAAAGCTTCTGATGGAAAAAATAGGATTTTAAATATAGTACCTAAAATGTTGCATCAAAGAACTCCTTTTTTTTGTGGACCGAAAAATATTGTATCTAAATTAGAAGAATTTATAATAAATTGTGAATAAGATTGAAAAAAGAAAGTTTGGTAAAAAGTTTTTTCTTAATGTATTAATGAATGGAAAACGCATATTTGTTTTTCCTATTATATCAGTTTACCTTATAAAAGATTTAAATATTAATAATAATTCATACGCTGAATTAGTTGGAATATTAGTAAAAAAAAAATTATAAAAAAATCTGTTAAAAGAAATAGAATTAAAAGATTACTTAGAACTTCATACATGTTAAATAAAAATTCTATTATAAATAAAAATGGAAAAAATATATTTATAATATTTATATATATATCTACAACAGTTTACAAGTATAAAAAAATTAATCAATCCATACAAAATATTTTTTGTAAAATAAAAAATCTATTAATAAAATAGTTGTAAAATATTAGCACCAAATATTTTTACTGAAAAAGCAAGTAATACTACCCCAAATATTTTTTTTAAAATATCCAATCCACTATTTCCTATGGTTTTTGCTATTACATCACACTTATCAATAACAAAATATACAATTAACATATTCAATAAAAGAGATAAAAGAATTACATTAACATCATAAGTAGTTCTTAATGAAATTAAAGTCGTTAAAGATCCTGGCCCAGCTATAAGTGGAAATGCTATTGGAACAATAGAAGTTTGAGCATTTTCTGTTATTTTATGAATATCTATTCCCAATATCATTTCTAATCCAATGATAAATAATACAATTGATCCAGCAATAGAAAAAGAATGTACATCAATTCCTATAATCTTTAACATAGATTGTCCTAAAAATAGAAAAGATAAAAAAATAATAAGAGATGTTATTATAATTTTCTTTTTATCTATAATATTGCCTTTAGATTTAAAACCCATAATTATAGGTGCATTACCTAATATATCTATAATACTAAAAAGTATCATAAAACAACTAATTAATGAATGAATCCATTTCATATTAAAAAAAAATTAATTAAAATTAAAAGGTTTTTTGTTTTATTATATAATTAAATATTGAATTATAATTATTTATAAACAAATTAAATAAAAATATAATTAGTATTATAAATTTTTAAAAAAAAATGGTTTCTAAATTTTAATACTATTTTCATATGCAGTCCAAGCTACTTTTCTATATTTTTCTGCAATTTTTTTTTGATTATGAGAATTATAAATTCCTTTTCCAACAATTATAAAATCACTTTTATTTTTTTCAAATGCAGTATTAGGATGAATATAAGTATTATTGAAATTATTTTTATTAATTTTAGAAAAATTAATTCCAGGAGTAAATAATAATAATCTATTATCTACTCTTCTTTGAGCTACAGTCCCTATTACTTTAGGATTTTTAATTGATATATTTAATGCTTTTCTTATGTAATTATCATCAAATAATTTTCCTATTGAAGACATTTCTGATATTGTTATTAAACCTATGTTCTCTGGTAAATTTAAATTTTGTATGCTACTATTTCCAGAAATTAGATGAACAGTAATAATATCTGCCCAAGAGGATATTTTGTGTATTCCATAATGAAATTGAAGATAATTTGTATATCCTACATCGCAAAATTTTCTATCTTCAAATAATAAAAAATTTTTTTTTATTGAAATATTTTTTAGTGAACTAATAAATGAATGAGAAAAATCATTAATAATATCTACATGTAGTTTTAATCCACATATTATATCGCCCAATAAATTTGCCAAACTTAATATTTTTTTAGAATTTACTAAATCTGCTGAGACTATTAAATTTGTTTTTTTTTTCAATGTTATATCAATTAATCTTTTTCCTATAGGATGGAAAATTTTTTTTCTTTTTTCTTCATAAGAAATTCGTTTTTGTAATGTTTTTCTATTTTTTTTACTAAAGTAAAGTCTAATTATATGTATTTCTTGTTTTTTCAAAAAATGTTTTTCTTCTAATATCTTTAGTATTTCTCCTATACGAAATAAAGTTTTTATTTTGTATCCCATTTTTTTTATATTTTCTATACCTCCTTGTTCTCTATCAAGTATAGAAATAATATTTTTTATAATTAAACCTTCTTTTTCTATGTCTACTATAGTTTTTAACAAACTATCTCCACTTGTAATTACATCTTCTACTAACAAACAATTTTGTCCTTTTTTATATATTCCTTCAATCATACGTTCTGTCCCATATCCTTTATTTTCTTTTCTTTTAATTATTAAAGGAATTTTTGATCTTATGGATAAAGTAGTAGCAATTGGAACAGCTGCATAAGGAACCCCACAAATTAATTCAAATTTATAATATAGTACTTCTTGTAAAAGAAGTTCTGAAAGTTTTATTAATAAATCTGGTCTAGAAGCTATTGGACGAAAATCTATATAAATAGAAGAACTAATTCCACTTTTTAAGGTAAAATTTCCGAATTTTATAATTCCTAAATTATAAATTTTTAAAAAGAATCTTTCTTTTTTTCCCATGAAAAAACTATTTAAGCAAAGTTAAATTTTTTGAATATTATTATTAATTGTTTTTTTTATTATGGATAAAATAGATATATCTACTAGCATAAGTAACATAAAACTTTCATCATGTATAATGAATGCTTCAGGAGCTCTTTGTAGTACTGAAATCGAATTGTTAAATCTATTAAAAAGTTCTTCTGGTGCTATAATTACAAAAAGTTGTACAAATATTTTAAGAAAAGGTAATTTGGAACCAAGATATTTTGAATGGAAATTAGGTAGCATAAATTCAATGGGGCTTCCTAATCTTGGTATTGATTTTTATTTATATTTTTTAGAAAATATAGAATTTAAAAAACCATTTTTTTTATCAATTTCAGGTTTATCAACAGAAGAAAATCTTTTACTTGTTGAAAAATCTAATGCTTTTTCTAATATTGATGCTTTGGAATTAAATTTTTCTTGTCCAAATATTAATACAAATAAAAAAATATTAGGATATAATTTTAATGAAATATCAAATTTATTAGAAAAAATATTTGAATTTAATAAAAAACCTGTTGGAATTAAACTCCCTCCATATTTTAATGATGATCATTTTAATAAAATATCAAACATTTTAAATAAATTTCCTATTTCTTTTGTTACTTGTATTAATAGTATTCCTAATGGAATTTTTATTGATATAAATAAAGAATCTACTGTTATACGACCTAATAATGGTTTTGGAGGGATAGGAGGAAAGATAATTAAACCATTTGCATTATCTAATGTAAATAAATTCTATTCTTTACTAAGAAAAGATATATCAATAATAGGATGTGGGGGAATTACTTCTGGAAAAGATATTTTTGAACATATATTATGTGGAGCAACTGCTGTTCAAGTTGGAACACAATTTATTAAAGAGGGAATAAAAATTTTTGATAGATTAAAAAATGAACTAGTTTCATTTATAAAAAATAAAGATTATTCATCAATAAATAATTTTAAAGGTAATCTAAAAAAAGTAAAATAGTAAAAAAAATACAATATATATTCTTAATAAGATTTAGAAAATACTACTCTTTTAGATGATGGATTCCCAGAATAAATGCACTTTCCTTTTTTATCCTTATAAGAAAAAGGAATGCATCTAATAGTAGCTTCTGTTTCTTCTTGAATTTTTTTTCCTGTATATTTTGTCCCATCCCAATGAGCTAATATATAGCCTCCATAATTATTTATATGTTCTTTAAATTCATTATAATTATCAATTTTAATAGTTAACTTTTTAGTTCGATGTACAGCTTTTTCATAAATATTTTTTTGTATTTTATTAAGTAATTTTTTTATAAAATATTTTGTTTCATTTATAGGAACTAATTTTTTTTCATAGGTATCACGTCTAAAAACTTCTATTTTTTTACTTTTTATTTCATTTAATCCAATATTAATTCTTATCGGAACTCCTTTCATTTCATATTCGTGGAATTTCCATCCAGGCGTAAAATTAGTCCTATTATCATATTTTACACGTATTCCTATTTTTATCAATATATTAAATATATCTTTTGCTATATTATTAATAGTATCCAATTTTTCATCATGTAAAATAGGAATTATAACTACTTGTATTGGAGCAATTTTTGGAGGTATAATTAAACCTCTATTATCAGAGTGAGACATAACTAATCCTCCTATTATTCTAGTTGAAATTCCCCAAGATGTTCCCCATGCATATTCTTTTTTTCCATTATGATTCATAAATTTTACATTAAAAGCTTTTGAGAAATTTTGACCCAAAAAATGAGAAGTAGCAATTTGTAATGATTTTGCATCTTGCATTAGAGCTTCTATACAGTACGTATATTCTGATCCATGAAACTTATCCATATAAGGTTTTATTCCTTGTAATACAGGAATTGCTAAAAAATTTTCAGAAAAATCAGTATAAATATCCAATATTTTTTTTGCTTCATTTATTGCTTCTTCTTTATTAGAATGAGCTGTATGTCCTTCCTGCCATAAAAATTCAGTAGTCCTTAAAAATAATTTAGTTTTCATTTCCCATCTAACTGCATTTCCCCATTGGTTAAATAATATAGGTAAATCTCTATAAGAATGTATCCAACGCTTATATATATTCCATATTATACTTTCTGAAGTAGGTCTAACTACTAATTCTTCCTCTAACTTAGACTTAGGATCAATAATTATATGTTTTTTATTTTCTGTTTTTTTTATTTTAGAATGAGTTATAATAGCACATCCTTCAGATAAAATTTTAGTGTGTTTTATTTCTTTTGAAAAAATTGATTTTGGAATCAAAATAGGAAAATAAACATTTTCATGACCTGTATCTTTAAGTACTTTATCCAACTCATTCTTCATCATTTCCCATAATAAAAATCCATAAGGTTTAATAATCATAAAACCACGAATACCTGAAAACTCTGCTAATCCTGATTTAATTATTATTTCAGTATACCATTTAGAATAATTTTCTTCACGTTTGTTTATCATACGGAAAAAAAATTAAATATGTTAAAATATATTATATATAAATTATACAAAACATCTATTTTTATTTCTAAATTAGTATAAAAATGTTATATACAAATTTATTTTATGGCACATCCTAAAAGAAAAACATCTAAATCTAGGAGAAATCATAGAAGAAGTCATTTAAAAATGAAAGAACCTATGTTAGTTAAATGTATTTCTACTAATAAAAAACATTTATATCATCATGCTCATTGGTACGAAAATAAATTATATTACAGAGGTAATATTGTGTTATATAAATATAAAAAAAATGAAAAATTTAAATAGAATAATGATATAACATTATATGATTATATGGATGTAGAAAATATTAAGTCTATTATACAATTTATTTCAAAATCAAATATAAGTGAAGTAAAAATTAAAATAGGAAATATAAAAATTTATGTAAAAAATAATTTTTACAAAAAAAAACGATATAGTACATTGAAATATAAAAAAGATCTGTTTACTTCTCATTCATCAGTAAATCTTAATTTGATGAAAAATAAAAATATAAAAAATATTGATAATAAATATGTAACAATAAAATCTCCTATGATAGGAATTTTTTATAGGAAACCTCATCCAGACAAACCCCCATTTGTTCAAATAGGAGATATAATTAAAATAGGAACAAAGCTTTGTGTAATAGAATCTATGAAATTATTTAACAATATAGAATCTGAAGTTAATGGTAAAATAATTAAAATTTTTGTGGAAGATTCTTCTCCTGTTGATTATGATCAACCTTTATTTCTTTTAGAGTCTTACCATTAAATTTAAATATGTTTAGAAAGATACTAATAGCAAATAGAGGAGAAATTGCTTTAAGGATTATACGTACTGCAAAAGAAATGGGAATAAAGACTGTAGCAGTTTATTCTACTGCAGATAAATATAGTCTTCATGTTTTCTTTGCTGATGAAGCAGTATGTATTGGTCCTCCTGATCCAAATAAATCTTATTTAAATATTCCAAATTTAATTTCTGCTGCAGAAATTACAAATGCTGATGCGATTCATCCTGGATATGGATTTTTGTCTGAAAGTCCATATTTTTCATCTATGTGCGAAAAACATAAAATAAAGTTTATAGGAGCTAAACCTATTCATATGATAAAAATGGGAAATAAAATTTCAGCAAAAAAAACAATGATAAAAGCTGGAATTCCATGTATTCCAGGTTCAGATAGTTTTATAGATCCTACCTATAATGAAATAGAAAAAATTGCAGAAAAAATAGGATATCCTATTATGATAAAAACTGTTTATGGTGGTGGAGGAAAAGGAATTAGATCAGTTTTTAATAAAAATTGTTTAAAAAATTCTTTGGAAGAGGCTAGAAAAGAATCATTAGCTTTTTTTGGAAAACAAGATATGTATGTAGAAAAATATATTTTAAATCCAAGACATATTGAAATTCAGATAATAGGAGATAAATATGGAAAATTTTTTCATCTCTCGGAAAGAGATTGTTCTATTCAAAGGAGAAATCAAAAATTGTTAGAGGAAGCTCCATCTCCATTTTTAAATTCATCTCTTAGAAAGGAAATGGGTGAGTATGCAATAAAAGCAGTTAAATATATTCACTATGAAGGAATAGGAACAATAGAATTTTTAGTTGACAAAAATAAAAATTTTTATTTTATGGAAATGAATCCAAGAATACAAGTAGAACATCCAATAACAGAGATGATAACAGGAATTGATTTGATAAGAGAACAGATTTATATTGCATATGGAAATAAACTTTCCGAAAGGAAAAATATATTTCCCAAAATGTATGCAATGGAATGTAGAATTAATGCAGAAGAACCATGTAAAAATTTTCGTCCAGTTCCTGGTAAAATTACTCAAGTTCATTTTCCAGGAGGAAATGGTGTAAGAATTGATACACATATTTATTCTGGTTATTATGTTTCTCATTACTATGATTCTATGATTGCAAAACTTATTACTACAGCAAATAGTAGAAAAGAAACTATTGAAAAAATGTGTAGATCTCTAGATGAATTTATAATAGAAGGGATCCCAACTAATCTTTCATTCTACAAAAAATTAATGAAAAATAAAAATTTTTTAAAAGGAGTTTATAATACAAATTTTCTTAACGAAAGAGATTTTAACAATATTTTTAAAAAATAAAAATAACTAAATATTATTTTCATAATTTTTTAGATAATCTATCATATTTTGTATATTTCCATTCATAAAACCAATAAGATCATAAATTGATTTATGTATTCTATGATCTGTTACTCTGTTTTTAGGATAATTATAAGTTCTTATTTTAACAGATCTGTCCCCAGTTGAAACAAGAGATTTTCTTTTAATAGATCTTTCTTTTAATTTTTTATCCATGATATTTTTATATATACGAGATTTTAATACATTCATTGCTTTATAAAAATTTTTGTGTTGAGAACGTTCTTCTTGACATTCTACTATAATTTTGCTAGGTAAATGTGTTAGTCTTACAGCAGATTCAGTTTTATTTACATGCTGCCCCCCTGCTCCACTAGAACGAAAAGTTTCTTTTTTTATATCATTTAAATTAATGTTGATTTCTATATCATCTACTTGTGGAAGAACAGCTACTGTAATAGCAGATGTATGAATCCTTCCTTGAGATTCTGTTTTTGGAATTCTTTGTACTCTGTGTACTCCAGATTCAAATTTTAAATTTCCGTAAACTTCTTGATCTCCATTTACATCTAAAATTATTTCTTTAAATCCTTTTATTCCACCTCTTTGAGCATGTATTATTTTATATTTCCACCCTATTTTTTTAAAATACATTGTATACATTCTTAATATATCTTCTAAAAATAAACATGCTTCATCTCCTCCTGTTCCAGTTCGTAACTCTAGAATAGCATTTCTATAATCTTCTACTATTTCAGTATCTTTTTTGTTTTTAAATGTGAAAAGTTTTTGTAATTTTTTTTCTAAAGAACGTAGTGTATTTAACATTTTATATTTTTCTGTAATAGCTAATTCTTTCATTTCTAAATCTGAATCATTTTTTATTATATAATTAGCTTCTTTAATAGATAGTAAAATTTTTTTATATTCTTCATAAAGAAGAACTATTTTTTCTAATACAGAATATTTTTCTAAAAATTTTTTATATTTTTTTTTTTTATAAAAATGTTCTTTTCTAATTGATTTAGAAATTTCTAAAAATTCTTTTTTGTATTTTTCTAATTTATTAATCAATGAAGAATTTTCCATTTTTTATAATTTTTAATTGATTAAATATTTTTATATATAATTTTATCGTATTCTGTTTATTGAATCAATTATTTTAATATCTTTAACTATATATTTGTTTGCTGTAATATATAAT
Source organism: Blattabacterium cuenoti (assembly GCF_014251275.1). Taxonomy (GTDB): domain Bacteria; phylum Bacteroidota; class Bacteroidia; order Flavobacteriales; family Blattabacteriaceae; genus Blattabacterium; species Blattabacterium cuenoti_AG. The sequence goes on along the minus strand of NZ_CP059183.1, from coordinate 116,736 downwards.
ATTACATTCAAAAAACACAGTAATAAAAAAAATATGATTTTTATTTCAGAAGAAAAAGAATTTATCAAATATAAATAAATGAATATGTTAGTGAAGATAATTACAATATTTATAAATATATTTATTTTGTTTATTATAATTTGCCATTTTTTCTTTCTAAATAAACAAATGCTTAAAATAGTAATTACTACACATGTAAATAAAAGAATAATAATTGATTTTTCTAATATAAATTCTTTTTTTACTATTCCTATATCTACTATATCTATATTGTAAAAAATAGATATAGATATAAAATGAATAAAAGTTGAAATAAATAAATATAATGTTTGTATTCTATATAACATAATAAAATAAATATATTAAATGTAATAACTTTCTTTAATTTAAGTTCAGTTTAATTTCAATTTTTTTGTATAATTGCATATATCATTTCTAAGTTATTTTTATAATAAATTACTAGCCATACACATATAATATAAAAAAAATCTAACAAAATTATTTTATGTTTGATATCACTGAATTAAAAAGTAAAAAACTTTTTGAATTACAGGAGATTGCTCGTTCTTCAGGATTGAAAAAATGTACACAATTGAGAAAAAACGAACTCCTTGAGAAAATTATTTCTATTTTTAATGATAAAAATATTTCTATAAATCCTTCTTCAAATTCAAATTTGAAAAAGGAAAATATTACAAAAAATACATTCAAAATTAGACAAAATGTAAATACAAATAATTCGTTTAAAAAAACAAAAGAGAAAAAAGTATATTCTACTGATTCTAAAGAATATATAAAAAAAACAACTGAAAAATCTTGTAAATATCCAAAAAAGAAATATCAAAGTTCATCTATTTCTACTATTCCTAATAGAAAGAAAAATGAAAGATATGAACACGGTATTTACCATCCAGTTGGTAAAAATGAAATACAAAAGAAAAATATTTATAACAAAAAATACAGAGTTCCGGAATATGAATTTGAAGGTATTATAATTAGTGAAGGGGTATTAGAGATTATGCCAGAAAATTATGGATTTTTAAGATCATCAGATTTTAATTATTTGTCATCTCCTGATGACATATATGTATCTCAATCACAAATTAGGCTTTTTGGAATGAAAACAGGTGATACAATTAGAGGTGAAGTTAGACCTCCAAAAGATGGAGAAAAATATTTTCCATTAATAAAAATACTTGAAATAAATGGATGTAATCCATCTATGGTAAGAGAAAGAAATTCTTTTGAACATTTAACTCCGTTGTTTCCTAATGAAAAATTTAAACTAGCTCAAAAAAATTCAACTATTTCTACCAGAATAGTAGATCTATTTACTCCAATAGGAAAAGGTCAGAGAGGAATGATAGTTGCTCCTCCAAAAACAGGAAAAACTACTTTACTAAAAGAAATAGCTAATGCTATTGCTGCAAATCATCCTGAAGTATATCTTATTATTTTGTTAATAGATGAACGTCCAGAAGAAGTTACTGATATGCAAAGGAGTGTTAATGGAGAAGTAATAGCATCTACGTTTGATGAACCAGCTGATAGACATGTAAAAGTAGCAAATATTGTATTACAAAAGGCAAAAAGAATGGTAGAATGTTCTCACGATGTAGTAATATTGTTAGATTCTATTACACGTTTAGCAAGAGCTTATAATACTGTTGCACCAACATCTGGTAAAGTATTATCAGGTGGAGTTGATGCAAATGCATTACACAGACCAAAAAGATTTTTTGGGGCAGCAAGAAATATAGAAAATGGAGGTTCTTTATCCATAATTGCTACAGCAATGATTGATACCGGATCTAAAATGGATGAGGTTATTTTTGAAGAATTTAAAGGAACTGGAAATAAAGAACTTCAATTAGATAGAAAAATAGCTAATAAAAGAATATATCCTGCTATAGATCTTATTTCTTCTAGTACTAGAAAAGATGATTTACTACTTGATTCTAATACCTTGCAAAGGATGTGGATACTAAGAAAACATCTTTCTGATATGAATCCAGTAGAAGCAATGGAATTTTTAAAGTCCAGAATGTCTAGAACTAAAAATAATGAAGAATTTTTAATATCAATGAATGGATAATTTTTATATTGTTTTTTTTATAGTTTAATTTTGTTTTGTACATGAAAAATATTATATTGTTTTCTTTACGCGGGATGGAGCAGTTGGTAGCTCGTCGGGCTCATAACCCGAAGGTCATAGGTTCGAGTCCTATTCCCGCTATTTATTTTAACCTTCTCAATATATTAAAAAATGTTTTTTTATTATTCTGTTGTATTATTTACTTGTGCATTTTTTTTTCATATGCATTATGTATTTTTTTAAAAAATTAGAATCCTTTTTAAAATACGAATTTAAAAATCAGAAAAATAAAAATTATGAATTATATAAATTAAATGCAAATTCTTTTAAAGAACTAAAAGAATTATGGATCCCATCTTTAAATAATTTTAGAGATTCTATAGGTAATGAAATGAAATCTTACGTTGATAACAATTCTAAAAAATTGGAAATAATTTACAAAGAACAAAGAGATTTTTATATTCTTATGGAAAAAAGATTGGAATGTATAAATGAATCTGTAAATGAAAAAATTCAAAAATCTTTAAATATTCATTTAGAAAAATCTTTTGAAATTATAGGTAATCAACTTTTATTTTTACAAGAAGGTTTAGGAGAAATGAAAATTTTAGCAAAAGATGTAGTTTCTTTAAAGAAAACTTTAAATAATGTTAAAATTTGTGGGAATTTTAGTGAAATGCAATTATCAATGTTATTAGAACAAATTCTATCCCCAGATCAATATGATACTAATGTAATAACAAAAACTAATACTAATTATGTAGTTGAATTTGCTATAAAACTTCCTGGAATAGGTGATGGAAATGTATGGTTACCAATAGATGTTAAATTTCCGAAAGAAACATATGAAAAATTACAAAAAGCTTATTATGAAAGTGATAAGAAATTAATAGAATTAGCAAAAAAAAATATGGAATCTGTATTAAAAAAAATGTCCAAAGATATTAAAGAAAAATATATTGATCCACCATATACTACAGATTTTGCTATATTATTCCTACCTTTTGAAAGTATATATGCAGAAGTAACAAAAAATTCTTCTTTGTTAGAAAAATTATTAATAAATTATAATACTGTAATAGCTGGGCCATCAACGTTAGCTGCTTTATTAAACAGTTTGCAAATTGGGTTTAGGACTTTATCTATACAAAAAAAAACTTCTGAAGTATGGAAAACATTAGAGGCTGTAAGACAAGAATTTGCAAAATTTGGTATTATGTTACATAAAGCAAAAGATAAATTACAGGGTGCAGCTAAAGACATAGACAAATTATTGGGAACACAAACTAATTTGATAGAAAGAAAATTAAATGATATAGATAAAATATAAAACGGAGAGAAAGGGATTCGAACCCTTGACACTTATTATACTTGTGTACACGCTTTCCAGACGTGCGCCTTAAGCCCCTCGGCCATCTCTCCTAATAATGTAAAAATAAAAATAAAATAAGTGAAACTATAAGCCGGATTCTGTTATAATAATATATAATCCTATCATTTATCTAGAATTTAGGTTACCCATAAATCTCTATCTGCCTACCCCCCGAAATTAACCGAGCAAGTCTTCGGTATACATGGCATTTCACCACATAGAGTTTACCTGATTTCACTACATTTGCATATAATTATATATGTAATGTACATTCTTTCTGTTGCACTTTTCCTCATCTTTCGATGGATGGGTATTACCCATTATGTTGCTCTATAGTGTCCGGACTTTCCTCATTATAATAATTTAAAATTAAAAAAATGCGATAGGATGTTTCACATATTTTATAATTTATTTTATCATATCGTAATATACGTTTTTTACTTCTTCGTATGATTCAAGTTTATTTATTAAACTTGTGACTATTTCTTTTTTTTTACCTAACAATAGTTTTTTTTGTTTTGGTATACATTTTGTTTCGCATACATAATTAATATTCAATCTATCTAAATTTTTTTTCATAAGTCCAAAATGTTCTATATCAGTGTGAATATATACAGTTTCATCTTTTATTATTAATTCTTTTGACCCAAAATCTATTGACATAAGTTCAAAATCATCAATTGATTGACTAATATAATTTTTCCTTATTGAAAATAATCCAATTTTTTTAAATAAATGAATAAGATATCCATTATTACATAACTTTCCTCCACTTTTATTAAAATAGGTTTTTATAGTAGAAGTTGTACGTATATTATTATCTGTTATACATTCAATAATTATACTAATTCCATATATTTTACCTTCTAAATTTAAATTATAGTAATTTTCTTTTTGTTTTTGTAATGCTTTTTTAATAGTTTTTTCTATAGTTTTTTTTGGTATATTAATTGATTTAGCATTAATAATTGCATTTCTAAAATGAGAATTATTTATTCCATATTCTTTAATAATTGTCCCTATTTCTCTAATATATTTTGAAAATTTTTTAGATTTTTTATAATCTTTGTTAGATTTTTTGTGTTGAATATTTGCCCATTTGCTATGTCCTGACATGAAATGTCTTTCTTTTTACATATATTTAATTTAAAACAAATTATATAATTTCTTATAAAATGGCAAGAATATGTGAATTAACAGGAAAGAAAGCAATGATAGGAAATAAAATATCTCATGCTAATAATAAGAATAAACGTCTTTTTAATATAAATTTGCATAGAAAACGTTTTTTTTTAACAAGTAAAAATAAATGGATTACATTGAGAGTATGTGTCTCTACTATTAGACTTATTGATAAGATAGGAATTGAAAATGTTTTAAAACGTTTTAATTATAAATTATAAACATAAATAAAAATGGGTAAGAAAGGAAATAGAATACAAATTATATTAGAATGTACTGAACAAAAAAAAAGTGGAATATCTGGATGTTCTAGATATGTTACAATGAAAAATAAAAAAAATTCACCAAATAGAATGAAATTAAGAAAATATAATTCAATATTAAAAAAATATACAATTCATAAAGAAATAAAATAATAATATTAAATGTCTTCTAAAACTAAAATTTATAAAAATCCTTCTAAATCTAAAAAATTAGAACTGGAAAATAAAAAAAAAATAGAGAAAAAAAAAATGATTTTGGCTATAAAAATGATAAAATCTAATAAAGAAAATATTTATAAGTTTGATAAAAAAATGATTAATGAAAAAGAAATAAATAACTTTTTCTTAAATAAATCTTAATCTTAACTTCGATTAAATAAAAAATAAAAAATAATAATTAAATATATGTTTTTTTCAAAAAAAAAAGAAAAAAATAAAAATAAAGATATAAATACAAATACAAATAAAAATAAAGAATCTTTTTTTTCTAAAATAAAAAATTTTTTTACAAAAAAAAAATCTATAAAAATAGAAGATCTTGATGAAGTTGAAAGTATATTATTATCAGCCGATATAGGTGTAAAAACTACTTTGAAAATTATTAGGAATTTAGAAAAAAAAATTAAAGAACAAGAATATTCAGTAAAAAATAATGAAAAAAATTTATATAAGTTTTTGAAAAAAGAAATACAAAATATATTTATAAATATTAAAAATGAATGTTTAGAAGAAAAAATAAAAATAAATAGTAGGCCATATGTTATTCTTATAGTCGGTGTAAATGGAGTAGGAAAAACTACTACTGTTGGAAAATTAGCTTTTTTTTTAAAAAATAAAGGGTATTCTTCAGTAATAGGAGCTGCAGATACTTTCAGAGCAGCTGCCATAGATCAACTAGAAATATGGGCTAAAAAAGCTAAAGTTCATTTAATTAAACAACATATAAACGCAGATTCGGCCTCAGTTGCATATGATACTTTAGAATCAGCAAAGTCAAAAAAAATTGATGTTGCAATAATTGATACTGCTGGAAGGCTACATAATCGTATTAATCTTATGGAAGAACTTTCTAAAATTAGTAGGGTGATGAAAAAAATTATTATAGATGCTCCACATGAAGTAATTCTTGTTTTGGACGCTACTACTGGACAAAATGCAATAGAACAGGTAAAAAAATTTTTTTCCGTTTTAAAAATTACTTCTATAATATTAACAAAAGTTGAAGGGACCGCTAAAGCTGGATTTATTTTAAGTATATTAGAAAAATTTAAAATACCTATTAAATATGTAGGAAATGGAGAAAAAATAGAAGATTTTAAAATTTTTAATGAAAAAAAATTTATTAATTCTTTTTTCAAGTAAAATTTTAAAATAATATTAGTTTTTACTTTAACAAAACTCTTTTTTTAAAAAAAATATGTTATATGGAAGAAAATAAAATTAGTGTTACTTCTGAAAATATTTTTCCTATTATAAAAAAATTTCTTTATTCAAATAGAGATATTTTTTTGCGTGAACTTATTTCCAATTCTGTAGATGCTATTTTAAAATTAAAAACAATATATAATGTATCTAAAACAGAAGAAAAAATTGACGAAAAATTAATAATTAAAGTTTTTTTAGATAAAGAAAAAAAAACAATTAATATTGTTGATAATGGAATTGGAATGAATGAAAAAGAAGTTAAAAAATATATTAATCAAATAGCTTTTTCTGGGGCTGAAGAATTTATTCAAAAATACGAAAATACTTCTTCAAATATAATAGGTCATTTTGGATTAGGTTTTTATTCTTCATTTATGGTAGCAAGTAAAGTAGTTATGCGTACACAGTCTTATAAAAGACAATATTCTTCTATATTTTGGTCTTGCGATGGCTCACCAAAATTTATTATGAAAAAAATAAGCAAAAGAAACATAGGAACTGAAATTATTCTTTATATAAGTGATAATGAAGAAAATAATGAATTTCTGGAGTATAATAGTATTTTAAAGTTACTAAAAAAATATTGTAAATTTATGCCAGTAGAAATTTATTTTTCTTCAAAAGAAAAAGATAATAATGAAATTCTTATAAATAATATACTTCCAGCATGGAAAAAAAATCCTTCTAAATTAAATAATAAAGATTATACAAATTTTTATAATGAATTATATCCTAATCAAATAGAAGTCCCTTTATTTTGGATACATCTCAATATTGATTATCCTTTTAAATTAACAGGAATTTTATTTTTTCCAAAAATAGAAAAAAATTTAAGTGTACAAAAAGACAAAATACATTTATATCAAAATCAAGTTTATATAACTGATAATCTAGAAGGAATTGTCCCTGATTTTTTGAGTTTATTAAGAGGAGTAATAGACTCACCCGATATTCCACTTAATGTATCACGTTCTTATTTACAATCTGATAGTACAATAAAAAATATATCAAAATATATAACTAGGAAAGTCTCTGATAGATTAAATTTTATATTTAAAAATAATATACTAGATTTTAAAAAAAAATGGGAGGATATAAAAATTATAATAGAATATGGAATGATAAGTACACAAGACTTTTTTGATAGAGCAATACATTTTTATTTATTCACAACAATTGAAAAACATTATTTTACTTTACAAGATTTTAAAAATAAAGTAAAAGAAAGTCAAACAAATAAAGATGATAAAATAATTTTCCTTTATGCTACAAATAAAGAAGATCAGTATAATTCTATTGAAGAAGCAAAAAATAAGAATTATGAAATTTTGTTTATGAATAGTCCACTATCAGTTCATTTAATACAAAAATTAGAAATTTCTTATAAAGAAATTTCTTTCGTTAGAGTTGATTCTGATCATGTTGATAATATTATACATAAGAGAAATAAAATATATTATCCATCTACTATTTCTGAAGAAGAAGAAAATAAATTGAGAAATTTTATTAAGGATAATTCAATGTTTACTACTATTAAATTAGAAAATTTTTCTGAAAATGAGACCCCATTTACCATTGTTGTCCCTGAATTTATTAGAAGAATAAAAGAAATTAATAACTTAGTATATAAAGAAAATAAAGATGATGAATCTTTTAGCAAAGATTATCAGTTAATAGTAAATACAAATCATTTATTAGTTAAAAAAATGTTACAAGAAATTATTCCAGAAAAAAGAAGAATAAAAATATTTAAAGAAGTTTTAAACCTTGCTTGTCTATCAAAAAATTTATTACGTGGAAAAAATCTTTCTATATTTATTGCAAATAAATTAAAAGATTTAATGAATAATTAATTTTTTTTATTATCATTAAATTTTCTTAATTTTATTTCCATTAATATTTTTTTTGTATATAACGGAAAATGTGAATTTTGTATCCATCCATAATAATTTGGATCTTTATCGAAAATATCAATTACTTTTTGACCTTTATATTTTCCAAAATTGAATATTTCATTGCTATTTTCATCTATTTTTATAAATCCTGCTAAATCTACTATGTTTTTATGATTGGAAAATTGATTTAGACTTTTTACGTCTTTTTTCAGATTATCATATTTTTCTAGTTGTGATAGTAATATTTCATATGTAGCAAATACATCTTCTCTAGAACTGTGAGCATTTACAAGTTTTTTTTTGCAAAAGTATTTATAAGCAGCAGAAAGTGTCCTAGGTTCCATTTTATGAAAAATAACTTGTACATCTATAGTTTTGAATTTTTTTATATCAAAAGATAATCCTGCACGTAGAATTTCTTCAGCTAATATTGGAATATCAAATCTATTAGAATTATATCCAGCTAAATCAGTATTTTCAATCATTTTTAAAATAGAAAATGCTACATCTTTAAACTTTAGTTTGTCTTCTACATCTTCATCTTTAATTCCATGTATAGCAGTAGCTTGTGGAGGAATAGGAATTCCAGGACAAATTAGCCAAGTTTTACTTTCTTTATCTTCATTAGGAAAAATTTTTAATATAGATATTTCTATAATTCTGTCTTTTCCTATGTTTATTCCTGTGGCTTCTATATCAAAAAAACAAATAGGACGATAAAGTTTTAGTTTCATATACAATTTTTTTTATTTTTAAATAAAATAGAGATAATTATGTAATTAATAATAATACATGGTAAAGAAAATACTTGTAAAATCATAAATAAAAATAAACTAGAAAATATAAAAATATAACGAATTTTATTTTTATTCCAAGATAAACCTTGAAATTTTAAAGACAGCATTGATATTTTAGATATTAAAAAATAACATGAAAAAAATAGTAAAATTATTATAATAATTGGATTATTGATAATAATTTTTTTTATAAAAAAAGAAGTTTTTGTATTTATAATAATAAAAATAGAATAAAAAAATAATGTATTTATTGGGGTTTTCAACCCTTTTTTATTATTATAAGTATTAAATTTAGCCAAACGTAATGCAGAAAAAATAGCTATTGATATAGAAATCCATTCTATATAAAAATTAATATTTAACTTTTTCAATAATAAGTAGGTAGTTAATGTAGGTACTACTCCAAAAGAGACCATATCTGCAAGAGAATCTAGTTCTCTACCAAATTTATTATCTGTATTTTTCATTATTCTAGAAATATATCCATCTAGTACATCAAATACTATGGATAGTAAAGTAAATATTACAGAATAATTAAAAAAATTTTTATAATTCAAAAATATTATAGACACACATCCAAAAAATAGATTTAGTAATGTTAGTATATTAGGTATTATCTTATTTATTTTTATTTCTCTTATATTTTTATGTATTATATGTTTGTTATATGTAATGATAATGATTAAATTATTCTATGAAATTCCATATTTTAGAATTAAAAATAAATATTTTTTTTTAAATGAAATTCCTATTTTGTTAAAAAATGAAGGTGGAATTGTAGGTAATATAAATTATATTTTTTGTTGTAATGATTATCTTTTAGATTTAAACAATAAGTACCTTAAAAAGAATTTTTATACTGATGTAATTGCATTTAACTATTCAAAAAATAAATGTATATCAGGAGATATATTTATTAGTGTGGAACAAGTTTTATATAATTCAAAAAAATGGAATCAATTATTTATTTTTGAATTAAATAAAGTTATGATTCACGCTTTGTTACATTTTTTAGGATATAATGATAAAAAAAAATCAGATAAAAAAATAATGGAAAAAAAGGAAAATTTTTATTTAAATTTATTTAAATAAATTATTATGTTTAATAATACATACGACATAATAGTAGTAGGGGGAGGTCATGCAGGATTAGAGGCTTCTTTTGCTTCTGCAAATATGGGATGTAACACATTACTTATAACTTCAAATTTACAAACAATAGGGCAAATGTCTTGTAATCCAGCAATTGGAGGTATTGCAAAAGGACAAATTGTTAGAGAAATAGATGCTTTAGGTGGTTTTTCCGGAATAATTACAGATTGTAGTAGTATTCAATTTAGAATGCTAAATACATCTAAAGGACCGGCTATGTGGAGTCCTAGAGCTCAATGTGATAGAAGATTATTTTCCTATTATTGGAGATTTTTTTTAGAAAAGAATGATAAAATAGATATTTACCAGGATACTGTAGTTTCTCTTATTGTAGAAAAATACAAAGTTAAAGGAGTAATTACCTATTTTGGAATTAAAATTAAAACTCATACAGTTATTCTAACAAATGGAACTTTTTTGAATGGAATAATTCATATTGGTAAAAAAAAAATTAAAGGAGGACGAATATCAGAAAGTGGAGTTAAAGGAATAACAGAACAATTAAGTAAATGTTTTGGATTTAAACATGGAAGAATGAAAACAGGTACTTCTCCTAGAGTTGATGGAAGGTCTTTAAATTATGAAAAAATGGAAGTACAGTATGGAGATATTAATCCAAAGAAATTTTCTTTTTTTTATAAGACAAATAAATTGATAAAACAATGTAAATGTTATATAACTTATACAAATAAAATTGTTCATGATATTATTAAAGATAATTTAGGATCATCTCCAATTTTTTCTAAATCAATAAATGGAGTAAGTCCTAGATATTGTCCATCTATAGAAGAAAAAATTTATAGGTTTACAAATAAAGATAGACATCCTATATTTGTTGAACCAGAAGGGTGGAATACAGTAGAAATGTATGTTAATGGATTTTCTACTTCATTTCCAGAAAAAATACAATATGAATCTTTGAAAAAAATAAAAGGTTTTGAAAAAATAAAAATATTAAGACCAGGTTATGCGATTGAATATGATTATTTTTATCCTGAACAGTTAAAACTTACATTAGAAAGTAAATATATTGATAATCTTTTTTTTGCTGGACAAATAAATGGAACAACAGGGTATGAAGAAGCATCTGCTCAAGGATTAATAGCTGGGATTAATGCAAGTTTGAAAATTAAAAAAAAAGAATCTTTTATTCTTAAAAGGAATGAAGCTTATATTGGAGTTTTGATAGATGATTTAGTAACAAAAGGAACAAAAGAACCATATAGAATGTTTACTTCAAGAGCCGAATACAGAATGTTATTACGTCAAGATAATGCAGATGAAAGATTAACACATATAGGATATAAAATAGGATTAATATCAAAAAATAAAATTAGAATAGTAAATGAAAAAAAAAATAAAATAAATAAATGTTTACATTTATTTAGAAATTACTTTATTAATCCAATAGATATTAATTTTATTTTAAAAAATAAAAATTTTCCTATAATAAGTGATAAAAAAACAATAGAATCAATATTGTCTCGTTCTGAAGTAAGTATAGAAGATATAAAATCTATTCCATTAGTAATAGATCAGATAAAAAAAAATGATTTTGATAAAGAAATATTAGAAGCAGTATCAATAAAGATTAAATATAAAGGATATATTGATAGAGAAAAAAGAAATGCAAAAAAGCTATTGAAATTAGAAAATATTAAAATTCCAAATAATTTTAATTATAAAAATATTAATTCTTTATCTATAGAAGCTAGAGAAAAATTAACTTATTATAAACCAACTTCTTTAGCACAAGCTTCTAGAATTAGTGGAGTATCTCCTTCTGATTTAAGTATTTTATTATTACATATTAATAGATGATATTTCTTTGTCATCTTTATAAACAAATAAATCCTCATCTTCTTTTTTCATATAAAATTTTTCTCTAGCATATTTTTCTATGAATTTTAAATCAGTAGACAGTTTCTTAACAATTTTTTTTTCATGTAAAATTTTTTTCTTAATAAAATTTCTATATAACATCATTTTATCAATGGTTATTTTAAATTTATAATGAAGAATTAAAGAATTAGTATCAAAAAAACATATCCATATTATAAAAGAAAAACTAATCAAAAAATATTTATTTATTAATATTTTTTTAATTTTTTTCTTTGATATTTTTACCATATTGATAATGTTCTATAATAATATTTGTTAACCAACTCAATATCCAATAGATAATAAAAATAGATAAAAAAATTATACACCAAAATCCAGATATAAATATTATTAAAAATAATAAAAATCCTATGAATTTAATTGTCATTTTTGAAATAATTAATACTTTTTTAACTAAATTATAAAAATATAACAAAAAAAATGATTTTTAGAGAAGAAAAAGATACACTAGGAACTGTTAAAATACCGGTAGAAAAATATTGGGGGGCACAAACAGAAAGATCAAGAATAAATTTTAAAATTGGAAATCCTAATTCAATGCCTATAGAAATTATTCGTTCTTTTGGTCTATTAAAAAAAGCTTCTGCTAATGCAAATTTTGACTTAGGAATTATATCTGAAAAAAAAAGAAACATTATATCAGAAGTTTGTGATGAAATTATAAATGGAAAATTAGATGATCAATTTCCTTTAGTTGTATGGCAAACTGGTTCTGGTACACATACTAATATGAATGTTAATGAAGTAATTTCCAACAGATGTCATGTAAAAATGGGAGAAAAATTGGAAAATAGTGAAAAGAGATTTATACATGCAAACGATGATGTAAACATGTCACAATCATCTAATGATACTTTTTCTACTGCCATGCATATTGCATCTTATAAAATTTTATTGGAAAAAACTATTCCTTCTATTGAAAAATTAAAAAAATCTTTACAAAAAAAATCTTTACTATTTAAAAATATTGTAAAAATAGGAAGGACACATTTTATGGATGCTATACCTATTACTTTAGGACAAGAATTTTCAGGATATTCATCTCAAATATTACATGGATTAAATTCTATAAAAAGAACTTTACAAAATTTATCAGAATTAGCTATAGGTGGAACTGCTGTAGGTACTGGATTAAATTGTCCCAAAGGTTATGATAAAAAAGTTATAAAATATTTATCAAAATATACTGGATTCCCATTTAAAGTAGCAGATAACAAATTTGAATCTATAGCATCTCATGATGCTATAGTTGAAACTCATTCAGCTATAAAAAGGGTTGCTGTATCATTAATAAAAATATCTAATGATATTAGATTTTTATCATCCGGACCTAGATCAGGAATTAATGAAATTCATTTACCTGAGAATGAACCTGGTTCATCTATTATGCCTGGAAAAGTAAATCCTACTCAATGTGAAGCAATTATTATGGTTTGTATGCAAATAATAGGAAATGATGTTACTATTTCTATGGCAGGGGCTTCAGGAAATTGTGAATTAAATGTTTGTAAACCATTAATCATATATAATTTTTTGCAATCATCAAAATTGTTATCAGATTCTATATGTTCTTTTACTTCTTTTTGTGTTAATGGAATTACTCCAAATTACAAAAGGATTAAGGAATTATTAGATAAATCATTGATGTTAGTTACTGCACTTAACATTCATATTGGATATGAAAAATCATCTATTATAGCAAAAAAAGCATATTTAAATAATAGTACTTTAAAAAAAGAGGCAGTTCGTTTAGGTTATTTAACTTCTGAAGAATTTGATAAATATGTAAATCCATATAAAATGATTTAATCTTTTTGAAAAAATAAATTTTTTACGTTTTTTTCAATAATATTGGCTATTTCATTTTCTGGCATCATATAAATTTGAGATAATTTTTTCAAAACTATTTTTATATTTATTGGAGTATTTCTTTCTCCTCTAAAAGGATGTGGTGATAAATATGGAGAATCTGTTTCCAATAAAATATTATCTAATTTTATTTTATGTAAAAAATTTACAATACTATTATTTTTGAAAGTTATTATTCCTCCTATTCCTAATTTCATTCCTATATTTGTAATTTTAATTGCTTCTTCTAAATTTCCAGTAAAACAATGAAATACTCCTTTTATAGAATTATAAAAAGGTTCTTTTGAAAGAATATCAAAAACTTGATTAAATGCTTTTCTACAGTGAATTACTATTGGTAATTCTTTTTTCTGTGCCAATTTTATTTGAGTTTTAAAAACATATTTTTGTTCATATTCAAATTTATTACTTAAATGAAAATCCATTCCAATTTCTCCTATAGAAATAAAAGAGTATTTATTTATAAATTTTTGTATAAAATCCAATTCTTTTTCAATATTACTTGGATGAACATAGTTAGGATGTAGTCCTATCATTGGATAAATAATATTGGGGTATTTATTCTTTAATTTAATTATTTTTTTTACACTAATTTTATTAATAGAAGGTAGAAAAAATTTTACTATTCCTTGTGATAAAGAATTTTTAATAATGACATCTAAATCTTTTTCAAATATATCCATGTATAAATGTGTATGAGTATCAGTAATATTCATAATATGTAATTATAATTGTATAATATTAAGTAAATTTTTAATAAAAATCTTTTATGAAAGCTTACTTATTTTCCGGTCAAGGGTCACAATTTGTAGGAATGGGAAAAGATTTGTATGATAAAAGTTTTTTAGCTAAAAGATTATTTCAATTATCTAATAAAATTCTAAACTTTTCAATTACATCTGTAATGTTTGAAGATAAAAAAAATATATTAAAATATACAAGATATACACAAATAGCAATATATATTTATTCAGTAATAAAAACTAAAATATTAAATAATTTTAATCCAGATATGGTAGCTGGGCATTCTCTTGGAGAATTTTCTGCTTTGTCTTCAGTTGGAGTACTTTCTTTTGAAGATGGATTAAGATTAGTAAAAAAAAGAGCTGACATTATGCAAGAAATTTGTGAAAATACTGATGGAGGTATGGCAGCAATTTTTGGTTTAGAAGATAAAATAGTTGAATCTATTTGTAAAGAAAAAAATGGAAATGTTGTCCCATCTAATTATAATGCACCTAAACAAATAGTAATATCTGGAGAATTGAAATTTTTAAGAAAAATTTGCTCACATTTAAAAAAAATAGGAACAACAAAAATTATTTATCTTCCTGTTCATGGAGCATTTCATTCTCCAATTATGGAACCAGCAAAAAAAAAATTAGAAAATATTATAAAAAATATAACTTTTAAAAAACCAAAATGTCCAATTTATCAAAATGTAACTGGTAATTCTGTAACAAATTGTGGAGAAATAAAAAGAAATATTATAAAACATATTACATCACCAGTAAAATGGAAACAAACCATAAAAAACATGATTTCTGTTGGAGTTAGTTCATTCGAAGAAATTAGCCCAAAAAGTATTTTAAAAGGAATGGTAAAAAAAATATTAATAGAGTTTAATAAAAAAAAATGCAAAATTATGTAATAATGTATAAGAATAAAAAATCTTTTTATAGTAATGGAAAATTGCTACTAACAGGAGAATATTTAATTTTATGTGGAGCATTTGGTTTAGCACTTCCTACAATTAGAGGTCAATCATTAACTATTACAGAAAATAAAAATAGTAATTTTTCTTCTATTTTACATTGGAAGAGTTTTAATGAAGTTAATAATATTTGGTTTGAAGTTATTTTTAAACTTCCTTATTTAGATATTTTTTATGAAACAGAAAAAAAAATAGCTATTAGGTTAAAAAGTTTATTATTAAAGTCTAAAAAAATTCAAAAAAAATTTCTTACAGAAAATTATGAAATACAAGTAAAAACACATTTAGAATTTCCAATAAATTGGGGTTTAGGAAGTAGTTCTACTCTAATAAATAACATTGCTAAATGGGCTAAAATAAATCCTTATTTTTTGATAAGTAATTATTTTAATGGAAGTGGTTATGATATAGCTTGTGTGTATAAGTCTAAACCAATAATATATAGAATTTATAATAAAAGACCTTATGTCTTTCCTATAAAATTTAATCCTAAGTTTAAAGAAAAACTTTTTTTTTTACATCTTAATAAAAAAAAGAGTACTTACGATGGAATACAATCTTTTTACTCAAAAATAAAAAAAAAATTTTTGAATAAAAGTATAAATTTAATATCCTCTATTACTTTAAAAATTTCTTTTTGCAATAATTTAAAAGAATTTGAAGAATTACTATTACAACATGAAATAATAATTTCAAAAATATTAAATATTCCTACTATTAAGGAAATATACTTTCCAGATTATTTAGGATTAGTAAAAAGTTTAGGGACTTGGGGCGGAGATTTTGTATTAATAAGTTATAGAAAAGGAATGAAAAATTATTTTTATAAAAAAGGATTTAATACATTAATCCCATTTAATAAAATGATTTTTTAAAATACTTAATTAGTAAATATAATAATGATGTTTTTTATTTATTTAATTTTATTGATATTTATTTAAGAAAAATTAATTTGTTATGTGCAGTATTATTCATATAGATATAAGTGGGACCAATTATGATTTTCCTGTAGTTTATGATACTTTTTTTAATAAATATATTAATATCTCAAAATTGAGAGAAAATACAGGTTTTATTACTTTTGATCCTGGTTTTAAAAATACAAGTATTACTAAAAGTTCTATTAGTTTTATAAATGGAGATAAAGGAGAACTTTTATATAGAGGATATTCTATTGAAGACCTTACTGATAAATGTTCTTTTTTAGAAACAATTTATCTTATTTTAAATGGTGAATTACCTAATATTGTACAATTAAAATCATTTTCTAAAAAAGTAAGAGAATTAAATTTTATTAATAAAGAAATTTATCAAATTATAGAAAAATTTCCAAAATTTTATCATCCAATGGAAATTTTGTCATCTTTAACTCATATATTAACTACATTTGAAAATTACAATAATTTAACAAATAATGAAGAAATGTATTTGAGTTTATTGGCAAAATTTCCTATGTTAGCAGCTATAACTTATAGAAAAAAATTTGGATTACCTTTATCTTTTTCAAAAGAAAAAATATGTTATACTTCTAATATATTGAAAAT
This sequence comes from Blattabacterium cuenoti, assembly GCF_014251275.1. Classification (GTDB taxonomy): domain Bacteria; phylum Bacteroidota; class Bacteroidia; order Flavobacteriales; family Blattabacteriaceae; genus Blattabacterium; species Blattabacterium cuenoti_AG. The sequence goes on along the minus strand of NZ_CP059183.1, from coordinate 99,526 downwards.
GTTTTTTTCAAGTAAAAATAAATCATTTTTTAATAATAAAATAGTTATAGATTCATTAGATAAATTATTCATTTTACATGCAGATCATGAACAAAATTGTTCTACAACAACAGTACGTTTATTAGGGACTGCTCATGTTGGTTTATTTTCTTCTATATCTGCTGGTATAACTGCATTATGGGGAAGACTACATGGCGGAGCTAATCAAGCTGTAATAGAAATGTTAGAATATATTTTAAAAAGTGGAGGTAATATAAAAAAATGGATTAATAAAGCAAAAAATAAAAAAGATCCATTTCGTTTAATGGGGTTTGGGCATCGTATATACAAAAGTTTTGATCCTAGAGCAAAAATAGCAAAAAAACTTGCAGAAAATTTATTAAATAAATTAGAAATATCAGATCCAATTTTAGAAATTGCAAAAAATATTGAAGAACAAGCATTAAAAGACTCGTATTTTATAGAAAAAAAACTTTATCCAAATATTGATTTTTATTCTGGAATTATTTATAAAGCTATAGGAATTCCCAAAGACATGTTTACAGTAATGTTTGCAATAGGTAGATTACCAGGATGGATAGCTCATTGGAAAGAAACAATATCAAACAAAGATCCATTATGTAGACCTAGACAGGTTTATACAGGATATAAAAAAAGAAATATAGTAAGAAATTTATAATTAAAAATAAAAGTTTTGTGCGGGCGAAGGGATTCGAACCCTTATGCTAGTTAGCATCAGATCCTAATTCTGACGTGTATACCTGTTTCACCACACCCACCAATATATATATATATATATTTATATTGGAAAATAAAATAAAATTAATTTTTATAAATTATAAACATTTTTTTTAAAATGTTTATTTTTTCTTATGTCTATTTTTTCTGTTTCTTTTTTTCCTTTTATGAGTGGCTATTTTTCGTCTTTTTCTTTTTTTTCCGTTTGGCATAATTTTATGTTTTATTTTTTTTTATATAATGCGTTATTTTTTTATAGGAACATTTTTTTTTATTAATTCAGTAAAAGATTTTGCGGGTTTAAATGCTGGAATGTTATGCTCTGGAATTACAATAGATAGATCTTTTGATATATGACGACCAAGTTTTCTTGCTCTATATTTAATGATAAATGATCCAAAACCTCTTAAATAAACATTTTCTCCTGAAGTTAAACTTTGCTTAATTTTTTTCATAAATGTTTCTATTACCTTTTGTGTGTCTGTTCTTTCAGATCCAGTTTCGGATATGATTTCTGTTATTATATCTGCTTTTGTCATGTTAAACCATTATAATCAAATAACAAAATTTAATTTATTAAATATACCAATTTTTTATAAAATTGCTTTAAATCTAAATAATAATGAGTTTTTTTGTAATAAAAGAAAATATTCTTTTTATAAAAGTAGTATATATAATTAGTATATAAAATTTGGAAAAATTACTATAAATTATTCATGTACTTAATTTATTTAATGTAAATATACTATTCAATATAACTTAAACTTAAGTACAAATAAATATATGTATATGTTTATTTTAGATATTAAATTAATACAATTGAAATGTAAATATAAATAATATAAAATAATTTACATTATATTTTTAAAATAAAATTTAAGATAAATTTTCATTTTATTTTATATTACATAAAACTATGATCTATGATACAAAATTATAATTATAAAAAAAAGAAGATTATATTCTTTTACTTTTCCTTATAATAAAATATGATTTAATTTCATAAATTTTGGAAAGGGAATATTATGAATATTCTACGAATATTATTTTAGGAAATGTTTTATATTTAATATTATATTTTGTATTTATAGTAATTCTATTATTATTTTCTGCATTAATATCTGGATCAGAAACCGCTTTTTTTTGTCTTGATAAAAAGACTATTGATAAAAAAACGAAAAATAATATTATAAAAAAAAATCTTCTTTTTAAAATTTTAGAAAATAAAAAAAAACTTTTAGCTATAATTTTAATTTCTAATAATTTTTCTAATGTAGGAATTGTTATATTAATTTCATATTTAATAACAGAATTTTTACAAGGAAAAAATATCTATATTTTTAATAAAAATATTAATACTTTTATTAATATTTCTTTAGAAATTATTTTAATTACTTTTGTATTACTTTTATTTGGAGAAATTATTCCTAAAATTTATGCTAGAAAAAATAACTATAGTTTTTCTATTTTCATGTCTAAACCATTATTATTTATTGGAAAATTTCTTAATCCAATTAGTGAAATAATGATATTTATTTCTGAGATTATAGAGAAAAATATAATAAAGAAAAAAAATGGGATATCTATTGATCAACTTTCAAAAGCATTAAAAATTACATCTTCAAATTTAAAAAAGAAGAATATTAAAGAAAGTCAATTTTTACAAAAAATTGTTAATTTTGGCAACACTGAAATACATCAAATTATGACTCCTAGAATAGATATGTTTGCTATAAATAAAAAAATTGATTTTACTAATATTTTGGAACTAATTCGTAAACAAGGATATTCAAGAATACCAATATTTAAAGATTGTATAGATGATATAGTAGGAGTATTATTTGCAAAAGACTTGTTACCATTTATTTATAACCAAAAATTTAAGTGGAATTCATTGATACATAAACCATATTTTGTTCCAGAAAAAAGAAAAATAATAGATCTTTTAAGTGATTTCAAAAAAAGAAAAATTCATTTAGCAATAGTAGTAGATGAATATGGTGGAACTTGTGGTTTAGTAACTCTTGAAGATGTTGTAGAAGAAATAGTAGGAGAAATTTTTGATGAATTTGATGAAGATGATACATCTTATTCAAAATTAAGTAAAAATAATTATTTGTTTGATGGAAAAACATCTCTAATTAATTTTTATCGTATAATGAAAATAAAAGAACAAATTTCATTTGAATTTGAAAAGAAAAAAGGAGATGCTGATACACTAGGTGGATTTATAATGGAAATATGTAATGAATTTCCAAAAAAAAAACAAATTATAAATTTTTTAAATTATTCTTTTATTATTAAAAATATTAATAATAAAAGAATTAAGACTGTAGAAGTAGTTAGAAAAAAAAATGATAATAAATTATACAATAAAAATTCATTTAATTAATATGACTCGCAGTAAAAATAAAAAATATTTTATTATAATACTTTCTAGTGTTTTTATATTAATATCAAGTATATTTTATATGTATTTTTTCACTACATTTTTTATATCTAATAAATTAGAAATAAAATATTTGGAAGAATTAAATTACGCTAGAAAATTGCTTAACGAAGGATTTATAGAAAAAGCATTAAACAAAGAAAGTAATAATTCACATTTGGGATTTTTGGGAATTATTTCTAAAACTCCTTTAACTAAAATAGGAAATATATCTATATTTTATGCAAGTATTTGTTATTATAATATAGGAAATTACGTAAAATCTATAGAAATGATGAATAAATTTAAAACAAAAGATAATGTTTTATATTTTATAAAATATGGAATAATAGGTGATGCGTATTTACAAATGAAAAAAAAAGAACAATCCTTGAAAAATTATATAATAGCTTCTAAAATAAATAATAATAAAATTTTTACTCCAATATTTTGTTATAAAGCAGCTTTATTAAGCTACTCTATGGGAAAATATAAAGATTCTAAAAGATATTTAAAAAAAATAGAGCAAGAATATCCTACTTTTTTTTACAAAGAAAATGTAGAAAAATATCTTATGTTAATTGAAAATAAATTTTCATAATTTTATTAAAAAATATTAAATGAAAAATTTAATACAAGTTTTACCTAAAAAAATTATAAATCAAATAGCTGCAGGAGAAATAATAGAACGTCCATCTTCTATATTTAAAGAATTATTAGAAAATTCAATAGATGCAAACGCAAAAAAAATTGATATTTTTATTAAAGATTCAGGAAATATATTTATTCAATTGGTAGACGATGGAAAAGGAATGAATATTAATGATGCAAGAATGAGTATAAAAAAACATGCAACTTCTAAAATAGAAAATATAGATGATCTGTTTAATATTAAAACAAAAGGATTTAGAGGTGAAGCTCTATTTTCTATTGCTTTGATTTCTCAATTAGAAATACAAACTAAAGACAAAAAAAGTTTTATGGGAATTCATCTCTTCGTTGAAGATGGATCTATAAAAAAAGAAATTCCTATAAATATGAAATCTGGAACTAGAGTAACTGTAAAAAATATTTTTTATAAATTTCCTGCAAGAAGAAGGTTTTTAAAATCTTATAATGTTGAATTTAATAGTATAATTAAGGAATTTTATAAGATAGTTTTAGCTCATAGAGACATTGTCTATAGATTTTATCATAATGATAAAATTATGTTTTTTTTTGAAAAAAATTCATTAAAAAAAAGAATACAAGAAATATTTAATGAAAAAGACAAAAATTTAAAATACATTTCAATAAATAAAAAAAAATTTTCTGTAAGAGGATTTATTACTATTCCAGGAACTTCTGTAAAAAAAGGTAATCAATTTATTTTGGTTAATGAAAGATGTGTTACATATATGTTTTTACATAAAAAAATTATTCACGCTTATAATGGAATAATAAAAGATTTTAATAAAATTTCTTATTTTATATTTATATGTGCTAATCCAAGTATAATTAATTATAATATTCATCCATCAAAAAAAAAAGTTATAATAGAAACAGAAAATGATATAGGTATTTTAATTCAAAGAGAGATAAAAAATATACTATTTTTTCAATATAAAGTAAATGAAGGAATATTAAATAATTATAGTATTTTACATAATTATATTAATATAGAAAAAAACTTTCTTTATAGAAACATAAAAATTAATGAAAATAAAAAAAGTTATTGCATAAATTATCATACTAATGTTAATGTAAAAAAATTGTGTTTTTACGTTTTACAAAAGAAAAAAATAGAAACTTTTCAAGTAAATAAAAAATATATACTTTTTACTTTTAAAAATGATAATATGGTTTTAGTAGATCAACATAGAGCTCATAAACATATATTGTTTGAATTTTTTCTTGTACAAAAAAATATAATAAGTGAAAAATGTTTTCCTCCTATTAAAATAAAATTTTTGAAAAAAGAATTGTATTTCTTTAAAAATTTTAAAATTTATCTGGAAAATTTTGGATTTTATTTATCTATTTTAGATAAACATATTTACTTATATAAAATTCCTAAAAAAATAGAAAAGAGTACAATATATAAAATGTTTAAAAATATATTAATATCTCCTTATATTGTAGAAAACATGAAAAAAAATAAAAAAATGTTTGTAGAATTTATATCTATATTTTCATCTATAAAACATGGAACAATATTATGTTCAAAAAAAATGGAAACTTTAATAAGAGATATTTTTTCCTGCAAAAATCCAACTTATACAAGTTCAGGAAAACCTATATTTTTTGTATTTAACAAAAATTTTTTTCAAAAAATTTTCTAAAAAGTGAATTTGTATTATAATTTTAATTCAGAGGCAGTAAAACATTTAATTAGTATTAATATACTTGTGTATACAGCTACATTTGTATTTTCTCAATATAACATAGAAAATATATTTTCTTTGTATCATCCACTTGATGATCGTTTTCAATTTCATCAGATTTTAACTCATATGTTTGTTCATTCTAAACGAATTTTCTTTCATATTATTTTTAATATGTTAGCTTTATTTATGTTTGGTGGAAAAATAGAAACTATTTTAGGAATAAAAAAATTTATTATTTTATATTTTTTATCTGGAATATTTGCTGCTACATTTCAAATTTTGTTTAATACTGGAATTATATACTATTTTTTTCAAACTTGGGATTTTTATAAAGTAAGTAAAATTATAGATTATTTATATTTAAATGAAGATCAAAAAATGGCTATTTATAGTTCTATGTATTCTCCAATGATGGGTTCATCTGGAGCTGTAAGTGGATTAGTAGGTGCATTTGCAAAATTTTTTCCAGAACATAAAATATTTATTTTACCTTTTCCTTTTCCAATTCCTGTAAGGAAAGCTATTATAATTTTTGTTTTTGGTAGTTTAATTTCTGCTATTTTTAATTTAGCTCCAGGAGTAGCACATTTTGCTCATATAGGTGGAATTGTTTCTGGATATTTTATCGGATATTTTTTTAAAAAAAAATTCAAAATTTTATTTGATTAATGTTTTTCTTTATAAAAAAAGAAACAGTATAATACATTAATAAATGATATTAAAAATAACAAAGAAAAATAAGAATTTTTTTCATTTACAGGTGTCATTACTCGTTGCCAACGAATTTTCCAATCAAAAAAATTAAATGGTAATTTTCTATTCCAATCTATACTCATCCATATAAATATAGGTTTTCCTACTACATGATCCTCTGGGACTACACCCCAATAACGAGAATCATATGAATTATGTCTATTATCTCCAATCATAAAATAATAGTTATTTTTTATTTTATAATATTTATTATAATTCATATATGAATATTTTACGTTTTCATAAGAAAGTATATCATGATATATATGATAATTTTTATTGTTCAATTTAAAAATATCTCCTTTTTTGGGTACATACATAGGTCCAAAAAAATCACGATTACAATTATTAGAAAATATTCCAATCTCTTTAAAAGATTTAGAAAATATATTTTTTTTTAGTAAAACTATATTTTTGAATATATTTTTTATTTTAACTGCATTTTTATTAGTCATAATAATATAATAAAAATATTCATTATAATTTTCTTCTATTAATTTAATATCTTTAATATCCATTTTATTATTAAGAAATTCTATATTTAATGGCATGTCAATTGTTTTTACAAAATAAGATTGTTGTTTTTTTAGGTTATTTTTTTCTTTATTATTGTTTACAAACAAAACTCCATTTTTTATATAAATAGTATCACCAGGTAGCCCTACACAACGTTTTACATAATAATCTTTTCTATCTACTATTATGTTATTATAATCTTTAGGAAAGTTAAAAACAACAAGATCATTTCTTTGTATAGATTTTATAGGTGGAAAACGATAGTATGGAAATTTAAAAAGAGAAATATAAGATTTTATTCCAAAAAAAGTATTATTGTGAAAAAAAGGAATAGAAATAGGAGTTATAGGTAATCTTAATCCATAATGTATTTTACTAACTAATATAAAATCTCCTACTAGCAAAGTTTTTTCCATTGATGACGTAGGAATTACAAATGGTTGGATAATATAGGTATGTGTAATGAAAGAAATTATTATAGCTAATAAACAACCTATGTTATTTTCTTTTATTTTATTTATTTTTATATATTTTTCATTTGAAAAAAAATTAATATAAAACATATAAAAAATACCTAAAAATAAGAAAAATAATAAAATATCTTCTGATTTGTTTTTTCCAAAGGAGCGAATTAGATAAATCCATAAAATAATGAATAAAATTAAACTTGTAAGTGGTATAAATAAAAATAAAATAAACCATTTGGGTAGTTTATTTATTTTTAATAAAATAAAAACATTATAAATAGGAATATAAATTTTCCAACAGTCAACTTTTATTTTTTTATAAAGTCTACAAGTAACAAGAATATGAATAAAATTTTCAATAAGTAAAAAAATGCTATTAAAAATAAAATATTTTAACATAAAAAAATCTTATATATCTAAAACATCTCTCATTGAGAAAAATCCTTTTTTATTTCTTATCCATTCTGCAGCAATTACTGCTCCAAGTGCAAATCCATTTCTATTATGTGCTTTATGTTCTATTTTTATATCATCTATTTTTGATTTAAATATTACAGAATGTGTTCCAATAACATCACTTAATCTTTTAGAAATTATTGAAATAATGTTTTTTTTATTTCCTTCTCCTAAAACCCAGGTATCTTTCATATTGTTATTTATTATATCATTCGCTAATGAAATAGATGTTCCACTAGGATTATCTAATTTTTTTTTGTGATGAACTTCTTCTATTATTATATTATATTGATTTGAATATGCCCGTAATAATTTTGATAATTTTCTGTTAATAGCAGAAAATATATTCATTGAAATACTAAAATTAGAAGAATGTAAAAAAGCCCCTTTTTTTTCTATGCACATTTTTTTTATATATTCAAGTTTATCTAACCAACCTGTAGTTCCACATACCATAGGTATGTTATTTTCCATACATATTATTATGTTTTTAACAACAGAATTAGGTTGACTGAATTCTATTACTATATCTGTGTTTTTTAATAAATTAGGTGATGGAGTATGATCATAACATAAAGATATGTTATGACCTCTATTTCTTGCTATTTTCTCTACAGTTTTACCCATTTTTCCATAACCTATTATAGATATATTCATAATGAATTGTTTTTATAAATTAACTTATATTTTTTTTATAATTATATTATAAAAAATTCGTATTTTGTTTGTATAAAATAAATAAATTACCCACGTGGTGAAATTGGTATACACGCCACTTTGAGGTGGTGGTATTCTATAATAAGAATATGCTGGTTCGAATCCAGTCGTGGGTACAATTTAATAAAATATTTTTTTAAATAAGTATACGAAATAAATCTGGATTTTTATTTAAATATTGAAAATGTACTTTATGTTTTTTCATTTTTCCTAATAAAGTAGAAAATTCATTTTTTCTTGATAGTTCTATTCCTATAATTGCTGGGCCTTCTTCTTTAGAGGTTTTTTTATAATATTCAAAATAAGTAATATCATCTTTAGGTCCTAAAATATTATTTACGAATTCTTTTAAAGATCCTGCTCTTTGTGGAAATTTTACTATGAAATAATGTTTTTTACCTTCATATAAAAGAGACTTTTCTCTTATCTCTTCTGTTCTAGTTATATCATTATTTCCTCCACTTAAAATGCAAACAATAGTTTTATTTTTTATTTTATCAGAATAACAATCTAAAACAGCTATTGATAAAGCTCCTGCAGGTTCTGCTACTATAGCTTCTAAATTATATAAGTCTAAAATAGTTGTACATACTTTTCCTTCTGAAACTGTTTCCATATCATGTAATATTTGATTACATATATGAAAATTTAATTTACCTACTTTTTTTACTGATGCTCCATCAATAAATCTATCTATTGTTTTCAATTTTACTATTTTTCCTTTTTTCAAAGAATAACTCATAGATGGAGCTCCTTTTGGTTCTACACCTATAATTTTTGTATTAGGACTAGTTTGTTTAAAATAACTACCAACTCCAGAAATTAATCCTCCACCTCCAACAGGAATAAAAATATAGTCTATACATGAATTATATTGTTTTAATATTTCCATACCTACAGTAGCTTGTCCCTCAATAATTTTATCGTCATCAAAAGGATGAATAAATATTTTTTCATTTTTTTTACATTCTTCCATTGCTACTTCATTTACTGTATCAAAAGTATCTCCAGTAAGAATAATTTTTATGAATTTTTTTCCAAACATTTTAACTCTTTCTACTTTTTGTTTAGGAGTAGTATTTGGCATATAAATTTTACCTGATATTTTCAGTATATTACAAGAATATGCTACTCCTTGTGCATGATTACCAGCACTTGCACAAACTATTCCTTTTTTTAAATCTTCATTAGATAAATTTATTATTTTGTTATATGCTCCTCTAATTTTGTAAGAACGTATTATTTGTAAGTCTTCTCTTTTTAAATAAATATTAGCTTTATATTTTTCTGATAGAAAATAGTTTTTTTGTAGAGGAGTTTCGTAAATAATATTTTTTAATATTTTTTTAGCCTTAATTATTTCTTTGTATTGCGGAAAATATCCTATAAATTTGTTTTTCAATCTATTAAAAAGTTTATTAACTTATTTTTCTGGACGTAATTTTCTAATAACAGATCCAGCTTCCCATAATTCACTATCATGTAAGTCTTTTAATTCTTTTTCTAATTTTAATCTATAATCTTTTCTAATATTTGATTTTATAATGTTTTTTGCTTCATTTCCAGATGCTACTTCATTGTATAATTCTCTGAATACTGGTATTGTAGCTTCTTTAAATTTTTTCCACCAATCTAACGCCCCTCTTTGAGCAGTAGTAGAACAATTTTTATACATCCAATCCATTCCTTTTTCAGATACTAAAGGCATTAAACTTTGAGTTAATTCTTCTACAGTTTCATTAAAAGCTTCTGATGGAGAATGCCCATTTTCCCTTAATATTTGATATTGTGCTGAAAATATTCCTTGAATTGCCCCCATTAATGTCCCTCTCTCTCCTACTAAATCTGAATAGACTTCATTTTTAAAACTTGTTTTAAATAAATATCCAGAACCTATTCCTATTCCAATTGATAATACTTTTTCTAAACTTTTACCACTATAATCTTGATATATAGCATAACTAGAATTAATTCCATTTCCTTGTTTAAAAAGTCTTCTTAAACTAGTACCTGAACCTTTAGGTGCTACTAAAAAAATATCTATATTATTAGGTGGATTTATTTTAGTTTTTTTATAAAAAGTCAATCCAAATCCATGTGAAAAATATAGGGATTTTCCTTTTGTTAAATATTTATTAATAGTTTTCCAAAAAGATATTTGTCCGGCATCTGACAATAAATACATTAATATAGACCCTAACTCAGATGCTTTTTCTAAGGAAAAAAGATTTTTTCCTTCTATCCACCCATCATCTAATGCTTTTTTCCAAGATAAAGTATTTTTTCTTTGTCCTATTATTACATTAAATCCATTATCTTTTAGATTTTTACTTTGCGCAGGGCCTTGGACCCCATAACCCAAAACGGAAATTTTTTCATTTTTTAAAATTTCCCTTGCCTTTTCTATAGAGAATTCATTTCTTGTAATGATATTTTCTTCTACAGATCCGATTTTAATTTTCATAATTGTTATTTATTTTCCTAATTTAATATTTTTATATATATATTCTATAATAGAAATATAATGGTTAATTAAAACATTATTCTTTTTTTATAAGAATAAATATTTATTATTCCAATAAATTTTTGTATTATTTTTTTTATTTTAATGAATTGTTTTTCTTCGCATACTACATCTAAAATATATTGTTGATTAGTTATGTAAAAATTATTTTTTTTTTACATACATTTACATAGTTTATATCTAAATTTTTTCTATTTAATATAATAAGTATTTTACTTAGCAATCTTATATCATTTTCTACTAAAATTTTAATTCTAAATTCATATTTTTTCATATAATATAAATTGTATGTATTGTATGTATATAATATAAAATTATTATTTTTTATTTTTTTTTGAATTATTAATTATTAAATCAAACGAATTTCATCTACTGCTGCACCTGAAGGAATCATAGGGAAAACATTGTTTTCTTTTTCTACAACTACTTCTAATAAGAATGGAGTTTCTTTGTATAAAGCTTCTTTTACAGAATTTTTTAATTTTTCTCTTTTATCTACTCTTTTAGACTCAATATTGTATGCATTGGCTAATTTAGTAAAACTTGGATTTACTAATTTAGTACATGAATAACGTTTATTAAAAAAAAGATGTTGCCATTGTCTTACCATTCCCAAAAAATTATTATTTAATAATATAATTTTTATACATATCCTATATTGTAGTATTGTCCCCATTTCTTGAATGGTCATTTGAATCCCTCCATCTCCTACTATGCATAATACTTGTCTATTTTTTGCTCCTAATTTTGCTCCTATTGAAGCAGGTAATGCAAAACCCATAGTACCTAAGCCTCCAGAAGTTATTTGACTTTTTTTACATGTAAATTTAAAATATCTAGAAGCTATCATTTGATGCTGGCCAACATCTGTTACAAGTATTGCATTTTTTTTTTTATATAAATTAATCCATTTTAAAACTTCACCCATAGTAATTCCTCCACTTTTTGGATTAAGGTCTTTTTGTATAACTATTTTATCTTCTTCTTTTTTAAGAGAAAAGAATTTTTTTATCCATTTTTTGTGATTTGATTTATTTACATAATGAATTAATTTTTTTAAAGAAGTTTTACAGTTACCTAATATGGATATATTACACGATATATTTTTATTAATTTCCGAAGAATCTATTTCTAAATGAATAATTTTAGATTTTTTTGCATATTTTTTTATGTTTCCTGTTACTCTATCATCAAATCTCATTCCTATAGCAATAAGGACGTCACATTGATTTGTTAATACATTAGGAGCATAATTTCCATGCATACCTAACATCCCTACATATAAATAATGTGTACTATCTAATGCCCCTAATCCTAATAAAGTACTTGCTACTGGAATTCCAGTCTTTTCAGCAAATATTTTAAATTCATCTTCTGCTTCAGCCAATATAATACCATGACCTATTATAATTAATGGTTTTTTAGATGAATTTATTAAATTAGCTGCTTTTATTATATTATCATTTATAATAAAATTTGATTTTTTATAATAAATATTTATTTTTTTTCTAAAAAAATTTTTAGTTAACTTTTCTTTTTGTAATTGAGCATCTTTAGTTATATCTATTAATACTGGGCCGGGTCTACCTTGTTTTGCTATGACAAATCCTTTTTTAATTGCGTTAAAAATATTTTTTGCTTGTAAAACCTGAATATTCCACTTAGTTACAGGAAGAGAAATATCAATAATGTTTGTTTCTTGGAAAGCATCAGTACCTAAAAGATGAGAAAATACTTGACCTGTAATACACACAACTGGGGTACTATCAGCTAATGCATCAGCTAATCCTGTAATTAAATTAGTAGCTCCAGGACCAGAAGTAGTAAAACAAACTCCAACTTCACCTGTTACTCTAGCATAACCTTGTGCTGCATGAATTGTCCCTTGTTCATGACGCATTAGTACATGCGAAATTATGTTCAAATAATCATGTAAAGAATCATATATTGGCATTATTGCTCCACCAGGATATCCAAAAATATACCTTACTTTTTCGTTTAAGAGAGATTTTATAACTATTTCAGAACCAGAAGTTAAATTTCCTTCCATATTAATTAAAATTCATCTGTAACACATCCTGTAGATGCTGAAGAGACTATTTTTGTATATTTATATAAATATCCTTTATTTATTTTTTTAAAGGAATTAATAGGACTCCATAATCTTCTTCTTCTTCTTATTTCTTCTTCTTTTATTTCTAGAGTAATTGTATTATTTTCTGAATCTATTTTAATAAAATCTCCGTTTTTTATTATAGCTATTGTTCCACCATTTTGAGCTTCAGGTGTAATATGTCCTACAACAAATCCATGAGTACCTCCTGAAAATCTACCATCTGTTATAAGTGCAACTTTATCTCCTAATCCACTTCCCATAATATAGGAAGTAGGTTTTAACATTTCAGGCATACCTGGACCTCCTACTGGCCCTACATATCTAATTACAATTACTGTTCCAGGTTTTATTTGATTATTTATTATAGATTTGTTTGCTTCATATTCTGAATTAAAAACCATTGCTCTCCCACGAAATTTAGTACCTTCTTTTCCTGTTATTTTAGCAACTGAACCCTCTGGAGAAATGTTCCCATATAAAATCCTAATGTGACCTTTTGTTTTTATAGGAGTTTCAATAGGATAAATTATTTTTTTAGTAAAAGTTAAATCTTGTGCGTCTTTAACATTTTCATATAATGTTTTTCCAGTAACTGTTAAACAATCCCCTAATAATATTTTTTTTTTAATAAGATACTTAATAATAACTGGAATTCCTCCTATATTAACATGAAGATCTTCCATTGAAAAAATTCCACTAGGTTTTAAATTTCCTATAAAAGGTGTTTCGTTACTAATTTTTTGAAAATCTTTTAATGTAATATTCAAATTTGCTGCTTTAGCAATTGCCAGAAAATGTAAAACTAAATTTGTAGATCCTCCTAAACATATAGCTAATTTTATTCCATTTTCTACAGAGTTTTTTGTAACTATATCTTTTGTCTTTATATTTTTTTTCAATAATTTTTTTATATATATAGCAACTTGTTTGCATTCTTTTTTTTTTTCATTACTTTTAGCCGGAGAAGAAGATGAATAAGGTAACAACATTCCTACTGCTTCTAGTGCAGTAGCCATAGTATTTGCAGTATACATTCCTCCACATGCTCCAGGACCTGGACAAGAATTTTTTATAATATTTTTATATTCTTCATCAGTTATTATAGAATTATTTTTTTTTCCTAATGCTTCGAAAGAAGAAACTATATCTAGTTTATTTCCATTATAATATCCAGAAGCTATTGTCCCTCCATACACAATTATAGAAGGTCTATTTAATCTAAGTAATCCTATCATAACACCTGGGATATTTTTATCACATCCTGGAATTGCTATTACTCCATCATAGCAATGAGATTCAACTACGCTTTCTATACTATCTGCTATTAATTCTCTAGAAGGAAGAGAATATCTCATTCCAGGAGTCCCCATAGTAATTCCATCACTAATTCCAATAGTAGTAATTTGAAAACCTATTAAATTATTTTTTTTAATTGAATTTTTTACCCTTTTAGCAAGAGAATTTAAATGAATATTACAAGGATTTCCTTCATACCAATTACTTATTATTCCAACTTGAGCTTTTTTAAAATCTGTTTCTTTCATCCCTATTGCATATAACATAGAATGTGCAGCAGGTAAACTTGAATTTTCTGTTATTTGTTTACTAAAATTATTAATTTTTTCCTCTTTCATGAAAAATTTTATAAATCAAAAAATATTTTATTCCATTATTAGGAATAATAATTTTTTTATAATAAAAATTATATAGTATGCAAAAATATAAAAAATTATATTACATAAATAATTTATTATTATAGATTTTTAATAATATTTATTATATAATATTTATTTATATTAGTATTAAATAAAATTTATTATAAAAATAATTATATTATGTTATATTAATTATAAGTTATGAAATGAAATTTATGAAATAATTCCGGATCCTATTAGTTCTTCTTTAATATACCAAACCGCAAATTGTCCTTTTGTTATTGCTCTTTGCATATTTTCAAATTTAATTAATATTCCTTCTTTTATTTTATATAATTTAGATTTTTGCAATGGTTGTCTATAACGTATTTTACAAAATACTTCCATATTTTCTCCATTAAATAAAATAAAATCTTTTCTAATCCAATGAATATTTTTTTCTTTAATAAATAAGTATTTTCTATATAATCCTGGGTGTAAATTTCCCATACCAGTATAAATAATATTTTCGTTTGTATTTATATCTATAACAAATAAAGCTTTTTTGTATCCTCCTATAGAAATACCTTTTCTTTGTCCTATAGTAAAAAAATGTGCCCCTTTATGGTATCCAATTAATTCTCCGTCTGATTTTTTATATTTTTTCTTTTTAGAAAAGAATAGTAATTTTTCTTCTTTAGAAGAAAAATTTTTTTTTACCTTATATATTTGTGAATTAGAACTAATATAAATAATTTTTCCTTTTTTTGGAGGGATTATTTTTTTTAGAAATTTGTATAATTTTATTTTTCCTACGAAACATAATCCTTGAGAGTCTTTTTTAAATGCATTTATTAAATTGTTTTTTTCTGCTATTTTTCTAACTTGTTTTTTAGTTAATAATCCTAATGGAAATAAAGATTTTTCTAATTGATCCTGTGTTAATTGACACAAAAAATATGATTGATCTTTTTTTTTGTCTTTTCCTATTAACAAACGGTATATTTTTTCATTATTTTTTATAATTTTTTTTTTATTAGCATAGTGTCCAGTAGCTATATAATCTGCACCTAATTTTGTTGCAATTTTTAAAAATAAATTAAATTTTATTTTTTTATTACATAAAACATCTGGATTTGGAGTAGATCCAAGTTTATATTCATTGAACATGTAATTAAGTACATGTTTTTTATACTCTTTCTTTATTTCTAAAATTTGAAATGGAATATTTAATTTATTAGCTACTAACATAGCATCAATACTATCTATAGTATGTATACAGTTTTTTGAAATTGATTCTTCCCAATTGTTCATAAATAATCCAATTACATCATATCCTTTTTCTTTTAGAATTAAAGCTGCTACACTTGAATCTACTCCACCTGATAAGGCAACTGCCACTTTTTTTTTCATATATTAATAAATATGAAAATATTTTAAAAAAGAATTATATAAGAAAATAAAATAATATAAATATTAATAAAATTATTAAAAATTCTATTATATATTTTATTATGAAAACATTTCTCTTACACGATCGAAAAAAGATTTTTCTGAATTTCCAGGATGAGGAAGAAAATTTTCATTTTTCCTCATTTTTTCAAAAAATTTTTTTTGTTCATCATTTATTTTTTTTGGAGTCCATACATTTACATGAATGAATAAACTACCATAACCATATCCTTCTATATTAGGTAAACCCTTACTTCTTAATCTGAGTGTTTTTCCAGATTGTGTTCCTGGATCTATTTTAATTCTAGCTTTTCCATTTATAGTAGGGACTTCTTTGTAAGCTCCTAATATTGCATCTGGAAATGATATATACAAATCATAATGAAGATTAATTCCTTCCCTTTTTAATTTTGTATGAGGAATTTCTTCTATTAATACTATTAAATCACCTGAAATACCTCCAAAAGGGGCCTCATTTCCTTTTCCAGAGACTTTTAATTGTATTCCTTCTGTAAGACCTGCAGGGATTTTTATATTTACTAATTCTTCTTCTTTAATTAATCCATATTTGTTAGCTCCACGAGGAGTATTTTCAATGTTTTTTCCAGATCCAGAGCATGTGTTGCATTGAGAAGTAGTCTGCATTCTTCCAAGTATAGTATTTGTTATACGTGTAATTTGTCCAGTTCCATTGCAATATGAACAATTTCTAAATTTTATTCCCTTAGCTATTTTTAGTCTTTTTACTTTAACTTTTTTTTCTATTCCATTAGCTATTTCTTCTAATGATAATTTTACTCTAATTCTTAAATCACTTCCTTTAATACTCCTATTTATACTAGATTTTCCAAAACCAAAACTAGAAAAGCCTTCTCCAAATGCATCAGCAAAAATATCACCAAAATTTGTAAAAATATCTTCCATATTCATTCCGGTTCCAGTAGTATTACCTTTTACTCCAGAATGTCCAAACTTATCATAAGATTGCCTTTTTTCTCGATTACTTAATATTTCATAAGCTTCTGCAGCTTCTTTAAATTTTTCTTCTGCTTTTTTTTTATTATCTAAATTTTTATCTGGATGATATTTTATTGCTAATTTTCTATAAGCTTTTTTAATTTCTTCTTTAGAAGAATTTCTAGATACACCTAATATTTCGTAATAATCTTTTTTAACCATAAAAATATTGATAATTATCCAATTATTTTCCTGTAATCACTTTAGCATGTCTTATTACTTTTTCTTTTAAAGAATATCCATTTTCTATTATTTCTATTATTTTACCTTTTAGATTTTCTGTATTTGCTGAAATTTGTGTAATTGCTTCATGAAAATCTGTATTAAAATTATCTCCTATTTTTATTTCCATTTTTTTCAATCCTTTTTCTTTTAAAATTTTAATTAATTTATCTTGAATAAGATAAATTCCTTTAATAAATCCTTCCCCTTTATATTTTTTTAATTCTTTTAATCCACGTTCGAAATCATCTAAAACTGGAATTAAATCTATAATAATTTGTTCATGTACTACTTTAAATATTTCGTATCTTTCTTTTTTAATACGTTTTTTATAATTTTCAAAATCTGCAAATAATCTCAAAAATTTATTTTTTTCTTCTTCTAAATTTTTTTTTAATATGTCTATTTCTTTAGATATTAATTTTAAACTTTCGGTTTTTTCTTTTTCATTAATACAAAAAGATTTTTCTTCTTTATTTGATTTAGTTTCACAATTTTTTTTATTATTAGAAGAGTTTTTTACAGTGTTTTCTTGATTATTACTAATATTAATATTCATATTATTCATAATAATATTATGTTTTTACCAAACTAAATAATTTAGTTATAAATTTAAAATAAAGAATTGAAATTAAAATGTTCTCTAATACAATTCAATTTTTTATGTGCTATTTTTTTTATTTTTTTAGCATTATAAAATAATATTTTATCTAAAAAATCTATATTTTTCATAAATTTAAAAAACATTTTTCTTTCTTTTGAAAATTTTTTCATTATATGCTCATATAATTCAATTTTAGCTTCTAAATAACCATATCCTCCATTTAAATATTTTTTCTTCATTACATCTACTTTATATTCATTAGCTATTAATTTGTATATAGATATAATATAATCTTTATCTGGATCCTTTTTATCTTCTATAGATTTGTTATCCGTTTTTATATTCATTATTTGTTTTTTTAATATTTTTTCTGAAGAAAATATATTTATGCAATTGTTTTTTGATTTACTCATTTTATTCCCATCTGTACCAATAACCAATTGATTTTTTTTTTGTAAAAAAACTTTAGGTATAACAAATATATTTTTTTTTATTTTTCTATTAATACTATTTGCTATAGTACGAGTAATTTCAATATGTTGTAATTGATCTTTTCCTACTGGAATAATTTCAGCATCATATAATAATATATCAGCAGCCATTAGAATAGGATAAGTAAATAAACCAACATTTATTGAATTTTTTATAGTTTTTTTTATATTATTTTTTTTATAATTTTTTTTAAAAGAATGAACTAATGTTAATCTATTATATGGAAAAAAACAACTAAAATACCAAGCTAATTCTGTAACTTCTGAAATATCTGATTGTCTAAATAAAAAACAATTATTTATATCTAATCCAAATGCTAACCAAGCAGATATTATTTTATAAGTATTACATTTAATTTCTTTTATATTTAAGTTATCATTTTTTATTAATGAATGTAAATCTGCTATAAAGATAAAAGACGAAAATTTTTTATTTTCATTTGCCATTTTTACAGATGGAATTATAACACTTAAAATATTTCCTAAATGTGGTTCACCAGTACTTCTTATTCCTGTTAACATTTTGTTCATATAAAAGTTATATTTTTTATTTTTAAGTTTTTAAATTGATAAATCTAAAATTTTAAAGATTCTAAACTACTTATGATTTCAAGAATTTCTTTAGTTATAATAGTTTGTCTTTCTTTATTATAATTTAATATTAGATTATTCTTAATATTTTTAGCATTTTCAGAAGCTTTATGCATTGCTATCATACGTGAGTTATGTTCAGAATAAGAAGATTTTAAATAAATTTTATTAAATTTTAAACTTAAAAATTTTTTTATTAAAAAGTGTAAAACTTTTTCTTCAGATGGTTCTAAAATAGGTGAAATTTTATATTCTTTTTTAAAAAAATTTTTTATTGATATTGGAAGTAGTTTATAAACTACTGTTTTAGGATATATTGATGATTTTAATTTATTGTATATTACATATACTGAAGAAAATCTCTCAAAAAAAAGAGAAGTTATGTTTTTTATAAAAAACTCCATTTTTTCCAATGAATAAAAACAATTATTAATATTAGGAATATTACAAATGTTATATTTTTTTTTTTGTAAATATATTAATCCTTTTTTTCCTATAGGAAAAAAAGTATAATTTTTGGATTCGTAATGTTTTTTTTGTATAATATTATGTAATCTTTCAAAAATATAATTATTAAAAGATCCACACAATCCTCTATCGGAGGTTATAATAATAAATAATTTTTCATTTTTGTTTTTTTTTAAAAAAAATTTATTTTTTATATAAACTTCTTTTTTTATTGTGAATAATACATATGACAAAATAGATTTTATATACTTAATATATTTTTTAATATGTAATAAAATATCCTTAGTTTTTTTTGATTTTACTATTGAAATCATTTTCATAGCTTCTGTTGTCTTAATAACAGACTCAATAGAAGATATTTTTATTCTAATTTCTTTTGTATTGGACATAAATAAGTTTATATTATCTATACTGTTTATTATTTATTATATTTTTATTTTTATATATTTATTCTTTATTTCAATAGCTATTTTTTCTAGTAATTTTGACGTTTCTTTATTAAAAATACCTTCTCTTATATCATTTAAATATTTATTATACTTATTATTTAACAAATTAAGATATTCTTTTTCAAAAAATGAAATATTAGAAATTGGAACATTTACTAACAAATTTTTAGTTCCAATATATAAAATTGCAATTTGATCTGCTATGTCATATGGTTGGTGTGCCCCTTGTTTTAAAATTTCTGTATTTATTTTTCCTTTTTGTAAAATACTAATAGTCGAAGGATCTAATTCAGAACCAAATTTTGAAAATGATTCTAATTCTCTAAATTGTGCTTGATCTAATTTTAGGGTTCCAGATATTTTTCTCATAGAATTAATTTGCGCTGCCCCACCTACTCTTGAAACTGAAATACTTTCATTTATTGCTGGACGAATTCCAGAATTAAATAATTCTTTTTCTAAAAAAATTTGTCCGTCTGTAATAGATATAACATTTGTAGGAATATAAGAAGAAATGTCTCCAGATTGTGTCTCTACAATTGGTAATGCAGTTAAAGATCCTCCACCTTTTATCTTTTTTTTAATTGAATTTGGTACATCATTCATTCTTTTTACCATTTTTTCATCTTTTATAATTTTTGATGATCTTTCTAAAAGACGTGAATGCAAGTAAAAAACATCTCCTGGATATGCTTCTCTTCCAGGTGGTCTTCTTAATAATAAAGAAATTTCTCTATATGATACTGCTTGTTTTGATAAGTCATCATATATAATCAAAGAAGATCTACCTGTATCACGAAAATATTCTCCAATAGAAGTCCCAGAAAATGGAGCATAAACTTGTGAAGTAGCTGAATCTGATGGACTAGAAGCAACAATAACAGTATAATCCATAGCTTTTTGTTCTTCTAATATCTTTTTTATTCTTGCTATTGAAGATTTTTTTTGACTAATTGCTACATAAATACAATAAACAGGAGTTTTTTTTAAAAAGAATTTCCTTTGATTTATTATAGTATCAATAGCAATTGTTGTTTTTCCAGTTTGTCTATCTCCTATAATTAATTCTCTTTGGCCTTTTCCTATAGGTATCATAGAATCTATAATTTTTATACCAGTTTCTAATGGCTCTGTTACTGGCTCTCTATAAATTACTCCAGGAGCTTTTCTTTCTACAGGCATTTCAAACATATCGCCTAGTATTGGGCCTTCTCCATCTATAGGATCACCTAAAACATCTATAACACGACCTAACATCCCTTCACCTACTTTTATAGAAAAAATTTTTTTTGTTCTTTTTACAGTATCTCCTTCTCTTATATTTCTACATAATTTAAGTAAAACTATTCCAACATGATCTTCTTCAAGGTTAAGAACTATTCCTTTAATACCCATTTTAAATTCAACTAATTCTCCATAAAATGCATAATTCAACCCAAAAGCTCTTACAATTCCGTCTCCTACTTGTACAACTATTCCATATTCATATAATTCAGATTCAAATTTTAAATCAGATAATTGTTTTTTTAATATTGATGATATTTCAGAGTATTTTAAATCTGACATAAGATAATTTATTAACTATTTTGTTATATTTTATTTAATTTATTTTTACTTTTTTTATTGTTATTTTACTTTTAATATAATATTAATATATTTTATTTTTAATTAAATTTTTTACTAATAATTTCAAGTTTATTTTTAATGCTAAAATCAAATTTTTTATATTGTGTTTGTATTAAAAACCCACCAATAATAGATTTATCAATTTTATTTATTATTTTAACGTTTTTTCCTACAAAAAAATTTGTTTTTTTTAATATTTTATTTTTAATTTTTTTATCTAAAGGAATAGAAGTAGTTATTATACAAGTATTCATGTTCTTTTCATTTTCTTCATATATTTCTTTATATCTAAATAGTATTTTTTTAAGTAATATTTCTCTTTTTTTTAAAATGACCAATTTTATAAAATTACAAAGTAATGGATCAAAATAAAATAATATTTTTTCTAAATAAAAAATTTTCTTTTCACTTGTTAATAAGTGTGTAGATAATATCTTTTTTATCCATATATTTTTAAAAAATGTAAAATATATTTCTTTTATTTCTTTATAGTAATAAACAGAAGATTTATTTTTTAAATTTGATGAAGATTCAAATAAAATTTTTGCGTAATGTTCAATTATTTTTTTTTCTAAAAACATTTAAATAATTATTAATTGTGTAATTATGTTATAATATTTATTACAAATTTTAATTATTAATTATTAATAATTTTTTCCATAAATTTTTTTTGTTCGTCATCTTTTTCTAATTTTTTTTTTAATATTTTTTCAGCTATATTTATTGAAATGTTTGCTATTTCTTTTTTTAATTTAAAAATTGCCTCTTTTTTTTCTTTTTCAATAATTTTTTTTGCATGACCAATGATTTTATTTTTTTCAATTAACCCTTCTTTTTTAGCTTCAGATTGAATTTTATTTTTTATTTGAATAGCTTCTTTTAACATTAAGTCTTTTTTAAGAGATGCATACTTCAAAATTTTATTTTTTTTTGATTCTACATATCTTAATTCTTCATTTAGTTTTTTTGCATGTTTCATAGACATACTAATCTTATTTTCTCTTTCATTTATAAAATTTATTATTTGATGCCATGCAAATTTATTAAGAACCCACATTAACATTAAAAATATTATTGTATGCCAAAATATTAATCCAACAGAAGGTGTAACTAAATCCATAATAAATAAAAAAATTTTTAATTTTTCATTATTTATTTAAATACAGCTAATAATGCAGTAACTATTCCAAATAAAGAGGCTCCTTCAATAAGAGCTGATGCAATAATCATTGCATTTTGAATTTTATCTGATGCTTCAGGTTGTCTAGAAATAGCATTCATTGCAGAACTTCCAATTTTTCCAATTCCTAATCCTGCCCCAATTACAGATAATCCTGCTCCTAAAGCAGCTAATCCTGAGTATGTTAAATCTATATTCATAAGATAATTTTTTTTTATTTTTAATGTGTTTTATTTTCATAATTTTTTATAGAGGTTCCTATAAATAAAGCAGATAAAGTAGTAAAAATAAAAGCTTGTAAAAAAGCTACCATAATTTCTAAAATTGAAATAAATAGTCCAAATGTTAAAGAAAAACTTATTACAAGAATATTTTTAAAAATAAAAATAAGACAAATAAAACTGATAATTATTATATGACCAGCAGTTATATTTGCAAATAATCTAATACATAAAGTTAATGGACGTATTAAAATTCCAACAAATTCTATAGGTGCTAATAATAGTTTTACAATTATTGGTACGTTTTGCATCCAAAATATATGTTTCCAATAGCTTTTACTACTATTTATATTTGCTATAAAAAATGTAATTAAAGATAATACAAATGTAATATTTATATTTCCAGTTACATTAGGAAATCCAGGAATAATCCCCATTAAATTATTAATTAATATAAAAAAAAAAGATGTTAATAAAAAAGGAAAATATGTTTCATGTTTTTCTTTTCCTATATAAGGTATTGCAATTTCATCCCTAATAAATAAAATAATATACTCTAAAAATATTCCTAGTTTCCATTTAATTTCATGATTTACATAACTATTTTTCATATTTATAAATAAAAAACATAAAATTAAAAAAGAAATAAAAATTGAAATTACATTTTTTGTAATAGAAAAATTTACTGGAATTTTATTTAAAACAAAATAATTTTTGTCTAAATATAATTTTCCTAAAGAATTAGTTACGTATATCGTTTTTTTAAACATTTTGTAATATCCATTCTTTCCTTTTACTACATTTCCTCTAAAAAAATTAGAAAAGGAAAAAAATTCTAATCCATTATTCCATAATATTATTGGAAGAGATAATTTATATTTTCCAATTATATGCCAATCATAAGAATCAGTTACATGTTCAAGAATTATATTAGACAAGTTAAGTTCATCACTATTACTTTTTTCTTTGTATAAATTATTTTTTTTGTCTACGTTTATATTGTCTGCACAAATAAAAAGTAGAAAAATAGAAAAAAATAAATATAATTCTATAATTCTCCTCATTTTATAGTTATAATAATAATAGTTTTAATTTAAATGTTTTATGTTTAATTTTTTTAACTAAAAAATTATAATTTACATTATAATTATAATTATAATTAAAATTAATGAAATATATATAATTTTTTTCATTTTTTTTTTATTAGGAAAATAGTAATTTTGCATTTTAATGTAGTTGTTCTTTGCATTAATATTAATGTACGAGTACAATATTTTACAAAATGATGAAAATGAAGGAAGAAACAAAAATAATTCAGAATATTTTATCTGATCCACTTACTGGAGCAATTTCTACTCCAATATATCAGACATCAACTTATGTTCAAAAATCTCCAGGAGTTCATAAAGGATTTGATTATACTAGAACAAATAATCCTACAAGAAAAATATTGGAACAACTAATTTCAAAAATGGAATATGGATTTTCTGGTATTGCATTTTCATCTGGATTAGCAGCGATTGATGCAGTTTTAAAATTATTAAAAAGTAAAGAAGAAATAATAGCAGTAGACGATATTTATGGAGGAACATTTAGAACTATGAAATTATATAATAAATTTGGAATTATTACTAAGTTTATAGATACTACTGAATCAAATAATGCAATAACTAATATTACTAAAAAAACTAAATTAATTTGGTTAGAAACTCCTACAAATCCTACATTAAAAATATCTGATATAAAAGAAATCAGTAAAAGATCTAAAAAGATAAATAAAAATATTTTGATAGTTGTTGATAATACATTTGCATCTCCTGTAATTCAAAATCCAATTAAACTAGGTGCAGATATAGTAATACATAGTGCAACTAAATATTTATCTGGACATTCAGATGTACTATCTGGATTGGTTATAGTTAAAGATCAAAATATATATGAAGAATTAAAATATATTCAAAATTCTACTGGTGGGGTCCTATCCCCTTTTGATTCATGGTTAACTATAAGAGGAATACAAACTTTGTATTTAAGAGTAAAAAAACAATCTAAAAATGCATTTAAAATTTCTAATTATTTAAATGATAAAAAAAGAAAATTAGGTATAGATAAAATTTATTATCCTGGATTATATTACCATAAAAATCATGATATAGCATTAAAACAACAAAAATATTTTGGAAGTATTATTTCTTTTAGTCTTATAAAAGATACAGAAGAAATGGCAAGAAAAGTTGTTACTTCTACTAAATTATTTAAATTAGCGGAAAGTTTAGGTGGAACAAAAAGTTTAATTTGTAATCCATCAACTATGACACATAAATCAATACCATTTGATATTAGAATAAAATCTGGGATACAAAGTTCTCTTATTAGATTATCAGTTGGAATAGAAAATGTAGAAGATTTAATCGAAGATATTAGTCAAGCTTTGATTATGATTATTTGATTAATTTTTTTTATCATTTACAGGTATTTCTATGTAATTTAATTCATCTCTAATTCTATCTGAAATTATCCAATTTTTTTGTACTCTCATTTCATTACGAAAACTTATTAAATTTCTAACAAGTATTTCAAATTTTTTATAACTATCTACTTCATTTATATTTTTTTTATCAAATCCTAAAATATCAAAAATAAAATATTTCATATATTTTTTTAAAAAAAATAAGTGTATTTCACTTAATTTATCCATTATAAAATTAGAATTAGTAATATGAGTTATTTTGAATAAATAAGAAATTAATAAAGGAGTATTAAAATCATCGTTTATTGCATTATAACAATTATAAATCCAGTCAAATACATCAAATGGACTTTTATTATTATTTATTTTACTTACATTAAATTCATCTAATTTTTCTATAGATCTATATAGTTTATTATAACTTTTTTTTGAATTAATAAGATTTTCAATAGAAAAATTTAGAATATTTCTGTAATGAAATTTTAAAACAAAAAATCTGAAAACATTTGAAGATATATTATATTTTTCAATTAAATCTTGCAAAATTAGTTTATTTGTATCAGATTTGCTCATTTTTTTTCCATTTATAGTTAACATATTAACATGGATCCAATAACGAGCAAAATTATTTTCATCATTACATATACCAGTAGATTGAGCAATTTCACATTCATGATGTGGAAATTTTAAATCTATCCCTCCACCATGTATATCAAAAATATTTCCTAAATATTTTATACTCATTGTAGTACATTCTATATGCCAACCTGGATATCCAATACTCCATGGAGATTGCCAATTCATAATATGATTTGTATTAGATTTTTTCCAAAGACAAAAATCACTATAATATTTTTTTTCTTTTATAAAAGGAGATTTTTTTTTTAAAAGTTTATCAAGTTTATTCTTACTAAGAATTCCATAAGAGTAATATTTCATATATTTTTTTACATCAAAATAAACAGATCCATTTGTTACATATGCTAGTTTTTTGGAAATTAATTTTTTTATTACTTCTATTTGTTCTATTATATGACCGGTTGCATATGGTTCTATATTAGGTGGAAGTACATTTAATATTCTTAAAATATTATGAAACGATATAGTATATTTTTGTACTATTTCCATTGGTTCCAATCCTTCAATTCTGGATCTTTTTAGTATTTTGTCTTCTTCTAATTTATTTTTATTTACATTTCTTTCTAAATGCCCTACATCAGTAATATTTCTAACATATCTTACTTTATATCCTAAATGTTTAAAATATCTAAAAACAACATCAAAAAATATGAAAGTTCTTATATTACCTATATGTAAATGATTATATACAGTTGGGCCACATACATATATTCCAATATAATCTTTATGTATAGAAATGAATAATTCTTTTCTATTAGTCAAAGAATTATATATCTTAATATTATTTTTTATTATACTTATTATATTGTTTATTTTATTGTTTATCATTAATAAAAGTTTTTTTCTTAATTATGCATTTTTACTTTTTTTTTTGTTAAAATAAAATATAGTTATATTTATATTTATTTTCAAAATACTTATTGAAAGTTTAAGGTTTAGGAAATAATTTTTTATTTAATCAATTAAATATATCTTATAAAAACATTTTTTTTGCCTATATTATAATGTTTTATGTAAATTTTTATTATTCATAATTATAGCTATTGCTTATACGGACTGATACGGATTGTACGGACTTATACGGAAGTTTTACTACATTTTATAGGTCTAGGGATATAGTATTATATTATAGGCTATAGGTATTTATACCCTAAACGATAAATTTTTTTACACTTATTATTTTAAAATGTTATGCGGAATTTTACAAACTGGTATTTGCACAAACTTATGATAATTTTTATTATTTAATTTTTTGTATATTTTTAATATATTTAATTTGTTTTTTGATAATTTTGATAAATTTGAATTATCATAATAATTTTCATTTGAATATTTCATAGCCCATTCTAATTCTTCATAAGTAGCTCCTAATTGATCTTCATCTGAACGTCTATCATCCCATAATCCATCAGTTGGTTTTGCATTTTGAATATCATTTATAATGTTTAATTCTTTTGCTAATAGACCAATTTCAGATTTATTTAAATCTGCAATTGGTAATAAATCTACTCCTCCATCTCCATATTTTGTAAAAAATCCTACTCCAAAATCTTCTATTTTATTTCCTGTTCCAACTACTAAATAATTATTTATATTTGCATAATAATATAAAGTTAACATTATTAATCTAGATTTTATATTAGCTAATGCTAAAAATTTTTTTTTATTGTAATTTTTTATATTGTTTTTATTTGAAGATACATATACACAATCACAAAAGGTATCAAGTACCGTTTTTATATTTTTTTTAATAAAAAAAACATTTCTAAATTTAGAAAGTAAAAATTTTGCATGTTTTTCTGATAAAAGATTTATTTTTTTTGAAAAAATAATATCTAACACTAATGTTGGATAATTTGTCATTGCAGTTAAACAAGAACTTACAGATGAATCAATACCACCAGAAATTCCTATAACAAATCCATTTAATTTATATTTTTTTATATACTCTTTTAACCATAGTACAATATGTTTTATTACTTTTTTTACTTTCATATATTTTTATTTACTATTTTATTTATAATTTCAAAAATTTTTTATATGTCATTAATATTAAATTTAGAAACCTCAACCAAAAATTGTTCAGTAAGCATATCTAATAGTGGAAAATGTTTAGTTTCTTTAGAAGAGTATTCGAAACAATATTTACATATAGAAAAATTACATATTTTTATAGAAAATGCTATAAAAATTTCTAAAATAAATCTTACAGATTTACAATCTATTTGTGTGAGTAAAGGGCCAGGATCTTATTCTTCTTTAAGAGTAGGAGTAAATGCTGCAAAAGGTTTTTGTATTTCTTTAGGAATACCTTTATTATCTGTAGATTCTTTAACAGTTATTATTCAATCTATTAATGTAAAAAATGGATATATACATCCAATGATCCATGCTAAATCTGATTTTTTTTATACTTCTATGTTTGATAAATATAAAAATAGATTATCTCCAATTTGTTTAAAAAACATTAATGATATTTTTCCTAAAAAAGAAAAAAATGAAGAAAAAAATATATACATAGGAAATGTAGATTTTTTTTCTTTTAATTCTTTTAATAAAGAATTTATTAAAAATAAAAAAAACTTCATTCCTAATACTTATCCTTCGGCAAAAAATATGTCTTTAATTTCTTATATAAAATTTAATGAAAAAAAATTTAACAAAATTGAAAAATTTTTTCCATTTTATTTATAAATGAATTAACTAAAAATACTTTGTATTAAGAAAAATTTAAATGTATATGAAAGAAATTAAATTCAAAAATATTTTAGATATTACAACTTTCATAATTTTTTTTTATATCATAATTTATCTAGGATGGGAAAATTCAATTAACAGTGTTTTTAATGTAGAATTTCTAATAAGTATTGGTATTTTTACAAGTATATTACATTTTTTTGTTTTCTTTGACAAAAGAATAGAAGAAAATTATAAGTCTATGACTTTTTTTTCTCTTGCAATATTAATTACTCCTATTATTTTTTATTTTTTGAAAAATTTTATTTTTAATAAATATTTTGTTGATTATAAAATATTTTTATTTGTTAGCTTAATTTTATATTCATTAATTCGTATTGCATATTTTATGAGAATAATTTATATTAATATGAATAATCCAATCATAATATTTGTTATAAGTTTTTTCTTTTTATCTTTACTAGGTGCTATTTTATTAATGTTACCAGCATCAACTGTAAATAAAATATCATTTATAGATGCATTATTTACTTCTACAAGTGCAGTTTGTGTCACTGGGCTAATTGTTTTAGATACAGCCAAGGATTTTACACATTTAGGAAAAGTTATTCTATTAATATTAATAGAATTAGGAGGTTTAGGTATTTTAACCATTACTTCATTTCTAAATTATTTTTTTCAAGATGGCTTTTCCTTTAAAGAAGCAGTATTTATTAGTAATTTTTTAAATATAAAAACTACTAATAATGTATTAAATTTTGCAGTAAAAGTAGTATTATTTACTCTTTTTGTAGAATTTATAGGTACAATATTAATTTATTTATCCATAAAGAACATAAAACATGATATAGTAGGATTTGATAGTCCAATATTTTTTTCAATTTTTCATTCAATCTCTGCTTTTTGTAATAGCGGATTTTCAACTCTTAGTAAGGGTTTATATTCTTTACCAGTTAGATTTAACTATTTATTACAAACTATTATTTCTATTTTATTAATATTAGGGGGAATTGGTTTTAATATTTTGTTTAATTTTTTTACATATATATGGTTAACATTGAAAAAGTATTTTTACAAATTTTTTAAAGATGAAAATATTAGATCACCAGTACATATAGTTACTTTAAATACAAGAATAGTAGTATACACTACTATTCTTTTACTAGTTTTTGGAACTATTTTTTATTATATAAGTGAGTATAATACCACTCTTTTAGAACATCCTACTGTTATTGGAAAACTAACTGTATCATTCTTTTCATCAGCTACTCCTAGAACAGCAGGTTTTAATGTATTAAATATGGATAAAATTACTTCAACTACTATAGTTTTTACTATATTTTTAATGTGGATAGGAGCATCTCCATCTTCTACAGGTGGAGGAATAAAAACAAGTACATTTGCTTTGGCAATAATGAATGTTATTTCTTTAATTAAAGGTAAAAATAGACTAGAAATACAAAAAAGAGAAATATCTTCATATTATATACAATTAGCTTTTTCAATTATTATTTTATCTTTAATTACAATTTATATTGGTATTTTATTTATTCTTTTTCTAGATCCAAAAGAAAACATATTATCAATTTTTTTTGAAGTGTTTTCGGCATTTTCTACTTCAGGATTATCTTTAGGAGTTACTAAAAATTTATCAATTGGGAGCAAATTAATTTTAATTTTATTAATGTTATTAGGTAGAATAGGAATTTTTAATGTAATGATTAGTTTGTCAAAAAGAAATAAAATTAATTATAATTATTATTATAAATTTCCTAAAGGAAATATTCTTATAACATAAAAATAAATATATAATTATCTTATGAAGATTATAATTATTGGATTAGGAAATTTTGGAAGATCTTTAGCACTTAATTTAACAGATAATGGGCATGAAGTTTTTGGAGTAGATCAAAAAATGGAAAAAGTAGATTTACTAAAAGATCATATAGCAAATGTAGTATGTATGGATGCAAATAATGAATCAGCTTACAAAGTTTTACCTATAAAACAAGCTAATCTAGGTATTGTTGCTATAGGAGAAAATGAAGGAGCGTCAATAGTAACTACTGCAATACTAAAAAAATATAAAAATCTTAGAATTGTAAGTAGATCTCTATCTAAAATACATGACACTATATTAGAAGCTATGGGAATTATAGATGTTATACATCCAGAAAAAGATGCAGCATTTAGATTAACAAAACAAATATCTTTCAACTATGCATTAGATTATTTTAAAATAGACAGAAAATATTCTATAGCAGAAGTTTTTTCTCCTGTATCTTTTAATGGGAAAACAGTAAAAAGTTTAAAATTAACACAACAATATTCAGTTTCCTTAATTACTGTTATAAGAGATTTAAAAAATCCTATGTCTAATAAACATAATGATACAAGAAAGGTAATAGGACTAGTTACTGGAGATACTACTTTACAAAAAGGTGATATTTTAACACTTTTTGGTACTAATAAATCTATAATGAATTTTGTAAAAGATAAAAAATAAAAAATTTTATATATGAGGATTTTTATATTTTACACTTTCAGTAAAAAATGGATTTCCTTTATCCATAAATTTTATATTGTTTAAACTTAATTTATATAATAAAATATAAATAAATATTCCACCTATTGTTAATATTATTCCTATATCTAATATATTAAATTTAATATTATTACTTATTTCTGGATATATTAAATTATAAATATCTGCATAATGACCTATAAGTGTAATTATAGATACTAATAATACAATTTTTGAATTTGTTTTATTTTTTTTACTCATTAATAGAAAAAAAGGTATTAAAAAATTTGGAATAAGAATTATTATATGAATATAATTATAAAACTTTTCTCTTTTTATGAAATAATATACTTCTTCTGGAATATTACTATACCAATACAATAGAAATTGACAAAACCAAAAATATGTCCATAATAAATTACTAGAGAATAAATATTTACTTAAATCATGTAAGTGATTATCATTGAATAATGGAAGTACTCCTTTTTTCTTTAAATAAATTGAAACTATTAATATTGTTCCTATTCCAATTGTTAAAAAACTACTTAATATATACCATCCAAATATAGTACTTATCCAATTTGGATTTATAGACATTATCCAATCCCATGACATTAATGTAGATATAATAGAAAAAAATATAATAAAATAAACTGAAATACGATATAAATTTTTATAATTTTTAATATTATTAATTTTATTTATATTTTTATTTAATATTTTAGATGCTTTTTTTATTTTAAAGTAGAATAAAATAAATCCTAAAATGTAAATAAGACTTCTAATTAAAAAAAAAGGAATATTTAGTAAAAATTTTTTATTTTCAGAAAGATTATTATTATCTTTCATCCAAGAAAACATATTAATAAAACCCATAATATTTAACATCAATACAAGTAAAATAATTGAAAATCCATAAGGTATAAAAAAAGATATTTTTTCAATAATTGGATGTATTACAACAGACCATCCTGATTTTGATATGTGCTGAATACACAAAAAAACTAAAGCACCTATAGAAATTGATGTAAAATAAAAAGCAGATATATATAATTTTATACAAATATTTTCTTTATTATTAAAATTATATAAACTATGAAATAAAATAAATATTATTCCGGTAATTATTATAAATAGTAAATTATTTTTTTCCCTATAAGAAAATTTATACATTTTTATTTATTTTTTAAATACATTACATATTCTGATACTTTCCATCTATCAATTTTATTTAATTGGGAAGAATAAGAATTCATATTATTTTTTCCATGTGTAACAACATAATATACACTACCAATAGAAAGTTCTCTATCTTTATAATCTGGAACACCTAGTATTTTTTCTTTTTTTACTAATATACCTTTACCATTTCCGGTATCTCCATGACATATAGAACAATTTATTTTATATATATTTTTACCTTCTTTAATTAATTTTTTTGTCCTAATTATAGGAGAATTTTTAATTTTTTTAGAATAATTAAAACCTTTTTCAGATATTGTATAGGAAATTTTTTCATAAAAATTTCCTATTCTTGGAATAGTATTTTTTACTGGAAATAAAGAAGAAGTATTCCCCTTTAAAAAAATAGGAATTTTAATTTTTTTATTTTCTTCGTGAAAATAAGGATCAGAATATGGTTCATATGCATATGAATAATACATATCTGGCATATATACTATATTAGGTGTGGTATGTATTATTTTTTTTCTACGTAATAAATTACAATAAAGTATTATTATTACAATAACAATTGTAAATATTATTTTTGTAAACCTATTAAAATTTTTCATAATTATATTATCTATTTATCACATTTATTTTTATTGCACCTTCTTTTTTAAGAAAAATTTTTAATTCTTTTATATTTATATTTTCTACATAAATTTTTACCATGAACATATTATCAGTAGTTCTTGGATCTGGATTTTTGGCTTTAGATCCTGGAAATAATTTACATTGAATTAAATAAGTTATACACATAATATGTGCAGAAAAAAATATTGTAAATTCAAATATAACAGGAATGAAAGATGGAAAATTTTTAACCCATGAATATGATGGTTTTCCTCCAATATTTTGTGGCCAATCTAAAATCATTATATACCATATTAATGTAGTTGACAGAATAAAACCTAATGTTCCATATAAAAAAGACAAGAAAGACAAATTTGTTTCTTTTAATTTTATAATTTTATCAATATTATGTATTGGATAAGGAGAATATATGTTACGCATAATAATATTGTTTCTTCTTTTATGTAAATTTTTAATACTTTCAATAAGATTTTTTTCATTATCATACATTATTTGCAATTCTAATCTTTCCATAAAAACTAACATTTATTTTTTCAATTCATCTTTTAATATAGTTTTTAATTCTGATTGTGAAATAACTGGGAATACTCTAATATAGAGTAAATACAAAATAAAAAATAAGCCAATTGTTCCTATAAAAATTCCAACATCTACAAATGAAGGGATAAAACCTGTCCAAGATGAAGGTAAATAATCTCTACTAAGATTTAAAACAATAATATCAAATCTTTCAAACCACATTCCAATATTTATTATTATTGCTATTACATAAGACCAAAAAAAACTTCTTCTTATATACTTAAACCATAAAAATTGTGGAATAATAACATTACATATAATTAATGCCCAAAATGCCCACCAAAATGGCCCTATTGAAGCATTCTTTGAAAAATAAATAAACCTTTCGAACTCATTATCAGAATACCATGCTAGAATATATTCAGATATATAAGCTATAGCTACTATTCCACCAGTAAATAAAATAATTAAATTCATATATTCAACATGATTTCTAGTAATATAGTTTTCCAATGATAGGACTTTTCTAGCTACTCCTAATAATGTTTGGACCATAGCAAAACCTGAAAATATAGCTCCTGCGACGAAATAAGGAGGGAAAATTGTACTATGCCATCCTTTTATTACAGAAGTTGAAAAATCAAATGAAACTATTGTATGTACAGAAAAGACTAAAGGAGTACATAATCCAGCTAAAACTAATGAAATTTCTTCAAATCTTTTCCATTCTTTTGCACTTCCACTCCATCCAAAACTTAATATGTTATAAATTTTTTTTTTAAATGTATTTTTTACTTTATCTCGTATCATGGCAAAATCTGGAATTAATCCCATATACCAAAATACAGTTGATACGGAAAAATAAGTACTAATTGCAAATACATCCCATAATAAAGGAGAATTAAAATTTGGCCATAAAGATCCAAACTGATTTGGAATGGGTAATACCCAATATGCATTCCAAGGTCTTCCCATGTGAATAATAGGATATAGTCCAGCTTGTATCACTGCAAAAATAGTCATTGCTTCTGCTGAACGGTTAATTGACAAACGCCATTTTTGACGGAATAATAACAATACAGCAGAAATTAAAGTTCCAGCATGTCCTATTCCAACCCACCAAACAAAATTAGTAATATCCCATGCCCAATTAATTGTTTTATTTAAACCCCATACTCCAATACCAGTTCCAATAGTATATAAAATACATACTAAACCCCAAAAAAATGCTAAAATAGATATTACTAAAGAAATCCACCATAATTTACCAGCTTTATTTTCTATTGGTTTTAATATGTCATTAGTTATATCTTTTACAGTTTTTACCCCCCCTAAAATTAGGGAATCTCTTATAGTATATTCACATTTATTTTTCATTTCATTTTTCATCATTATTTTTACTATCATTTCTTATCTTTAATAGATAGGAGACATTAGGATGAACACCTAGAAAATCTAGAAGTTTATAAGATCTAGTATTTTTTATTTTTTTATTTATAGTACTTTCTTTATCATTTACATCTCCAAAGGTAATAGCACTTGTAGGACAAGATATACTGCAAGCTGTATTAAATTCTTTATCTTTTACTGTTCTATTTTCTTTTTTAGCAATTCCAATTGCATATTGTGTTCTTTGTATACATAAAGAACATTTTTCCATAACACCTCTACTTCTTACAACTACATCTGGATTCAGTATCATTCTTCCTAATGAATTGTTCATATTGAAATCAAATTTTTTATTGTTTACATAATTGAACCAATTAAAACGTCTGACTTTATAAGGACAGTTATTAGCACAATATCTAGTTCCTACACAACGATTATAAGTCATCATATTTTGACCTTGTTCCCCATGAGTAGTAGCACCTACTGGACATACCGTTTCACAAGGTGCATATTCACAATGTTGACACATTACAGGCTGAAAAGAAACTTTTGGATTATAAAAATAATTTTTTTCTTTTTTGATATTATTTTTTATTTTTTTTTCGTTTGTAAAATAATATCTGTCTACACGTATCCAATGCATATCTCTAGAATTAATTATTTCTTCTTTTCCTACAACAGGTACATTGTTTTCAGAATGGCATGCAATTACACAAGATCCACAACCAATACAAGAATTTAAGTCTATAGATAAATTAAAATGATGTCCTTTTTTGTTTTTTTTTTTTAAATTTTCCCAAATAGAAATTTGTTCTAATGGAATTTTTTTTACATTATTTTTATTATCATTAGTGTAAATATTTTCTTCTATATTCCAAACAGATTTGGGTTTTTTTAAAAAAGTATTTATATCTGTTTCTCTAGTTAAATTTCTTTTTAATGTAGTATTTTGTAGTTGAATGCATGCAAATTTATGTATTTTAGTAGTTTTTTGTATTTCTATATTTTCTTGTACAATTTTAAAATTTTCGTATAGTTTATATGCATTTTTTCCATTACATAATTTACCTATTCTTTGTCCATATCCAAAAGCTAATCCAATAGATCCTAATGCTTGGCCAGGTTGTATAAATACTGGTAAATCCTTAATAATTAATTTTTTATTTTTTATCAAATTTACACAATTACCCTTCAAAGATCCATTAATAGAATTCCAATTTTTAATTCCAGTTTTTTCTGCATCTAAAAAAGACATTGTCAAATAATTATCCCATGTAGTTCTAGTAATAGGATCTGGTAGTTCTTGCAACCATGGATTGTTATATTGACTACCGTCTCCCATACTTATTTTTGTATATAATCTTAATTCAAAAGAAAGATATTTTTCTTTTTTTACTTTATTATTTATATAGTTTTTTTTGTATATGGGATATAATTTTGTATTTTTTTTTATATTTTCATTTTTGTTATTTTTTTCTACAAAACCATAAAATAATGCTTCATTAAAAGATGATACATTTGATTTAGGAATTATATATTTTTCCCATATTTTTTTTAAAAATTCGTAATAATTATTTTCTTTTACATTTATCCAAGTCATTAAAGAATCTTGTAATTGTCTTGTATTAAAAATAGGATTTATAGTAGGTTGAATTAATGTATAATAGTTAGATAAAGGATGTGTATCCCCCCAGGATTCTAGCCAATGTGGAACAGGAATTATAATGTCTGATAATTGACTTGTTTCATTTTTACTAATAGTAAATGAAACTTTTATTGGAATTTTTTTTATATTTTTTTTTATTTTATCTAGTATTCTAACAGGAAGACTATACATTGGATCGACATTACAAAAAAATAAAGCCCCTACATTATTTGTGTTAAGTTTGTTAATAAACATTTCAAACTCATTATCATTACTATTTTTTAAAAAAATGTAATTTTTTTTGTTTATAGATTTACTTTTAATTTTTTTATTAATTAAAAAAGATATATCATAAGATTCTTGATCTCCATCTGAAAAAATTACACTTTTTGATTTTTTTTTATTAATTAATTTTACTATAGTATTAACATATTTATCTTCAGATTTAATGTTAAAAAATAAGTTATTATAAACTTCAATTAACATTTTTTTTATTTCTGAAGGTTTTTTTGATATCCTAACATCTGCATTTGCCCCAGTAATTGTCATATTACTTTCTATTTGAATATGTTTTATCATTGTTTCTTTTGGATTTTTGTTTTTTACATAATTTTTTCCCATATTTTCTGGGCTCCAATCTCCTAAAAAATCAGAATCGAATGATATTATTAATTCAATTTCATTTAAATCAAATGATGGGATACCTCTAATTCCAAAAATTTTTTCTGATGATTCTAAAAACTTTGAATAAGATATTGCATCGTAAGTTATCCATTTTGTGTTAGGATATGTTTTTTTGAATTTTTTTATTAGTTTATTTGTAGAGTAACTTGTATTTGAGTGAGATAAAAAAATGATATCTTTTTTTTCTTGTTTTATATTTTTTAAATATCTAATTATATAACTATCTATTTCTTTCCAATTACTTTTTTTTCCTTTTAAATAAGGATCTTTTAATCTTTCTTCATCATAAAGAGATAATATAGAAGATTGTATTCTTGCTGATGTAGTATTAAAATACTTTGAATTTAAATTAGGTTCTATTTTTATAGGTCTTCCTTCTCTTGTTTTTACTAAAACACAACTCATATCAAAAGAATCTATCATTGTAGTTGCATAATAAGTAGGAATTCCTAATGTTATGTCATCTGGTTTTGTAACATAAGGTATAGATTTTATAACAGGGCCTTTACAAGCTGCTAAAGTAACGGATGCAGTACTATACCCCATCCATTTTATAAAATCTCTTCTAGTACTTTTTACATTAAGAACATTTTTTATTGAATTTATTATTTTTTCTTTTTTATTTAATAACTCCATATCCATAAAAATAGTTTTTTAAACAATTTTATACTTTCATTTTAATAATATTAATATCAATAATGGCATTTAGCACATTCTTTTCCACCTATCATATCAACTGTTGTTTTTTTTTCTTTATTTTTGCAAAAATTTAAAAAGTAATTTTTATAATACTGATTGTTTTTGTCTATTTCTGTATTTTTATGACAAGTAACACACCATTCCATAGTAAAATCATTAGACATTCTTATTTTATCCATTTTTTCTACTTCTCCATGACACGCATTACAAACAATATTTACATTTTTTGATTTTTTTATTTGTTCTTTACCAGTTATTATGTGTTGAGAATGATCAAAGTAAACAAAATCAGGCATATTGTGAATACGAATCCACTTAATAGGATAATTTTTTTTAGAATATACCCTATTTTCTGGATCCCATCCAATTGAATAATAAATTTTTTGTATTTCTTTATTATAATAATCTCTATTTTTTCCTTTTTCTATATAATCTCCCTGATATTTATCTATAGTAATGTGACAATTCATACAAACATTAGTAGAAGGAATTCCCGAAATTTTTCCATATTTTGCGGAAGAATGACAATATTGACAATCTATTTTGTTAATTCCAGAATGAATTTTATGGGAAAAATAAATTGGTTGTTCAGGTTCATATCCTTTATTTACATCTATTTTTATCATAAATATCCATAATTCATATAAGTTAAATAAAATAAAAAAACCTAAAAAACATGAGAAAATGTACCATCTTTTCTTTTTATTACCGAAAAATTTTTCATGTAATATTTTTATTAAAAAATCCATTTTTGAAAAAATGAAAGTTTTTTTTTCTTTGTTAATAAGTTTTATTAATATTTGAATTCTATATAAAATCCATGTAGTAATAATTAAAGAAATACTAATGCAAAAAATAACGAATCTAATTAAAAAATTTTTTTCCTCATCATTTTCATTTATTATTTCATTTTTATTATTATTAATATTTTTTTGTATTTGTATTGGATTTTTTATAAAAAAAAGTATATCATCTATATCTTGTTCAGATAATTTTGGAAAAGAATTCATTTCTATATTTCTATATTCTTTGTAAATAGATATAGCATCTTTATCTCCACTATTTCTTAATAATTTATTGTTTTTTATCCATTTATGTAACCATATTCTATCTCTTTTATCTGTAATTCCACTTAAAGCTGGCCCTATCATAGTTTTTTCTAATTCTATTGAGTGACATGCTGTACAATTTTCTTTAAATAATTTTTTTCCATTAGTAGCATCTCCTATTATATCTTTGGATTTTATTGTATAAAATAAATTAGGTACGATAATAAGAAAAAGAAATAAAATTTTTTTCATAATCATTTAAAATAATAAATAAAAACTCATAAATTATCTATGCAAACAAAACAAAATAAAATAAAAAAAATTCATTTTTTATAAAAAAAGTTTGTAATTTTCCAAAAATATATTTTTTGTATATTATTATTATATTTAAAAATATTTATATTTATAATGAATGAAATGAATTAAATGAATGAATAAAAATGAATAAAATAACATTTATATTCTTTGTCTTGATTACTATTACATTTAATTATTTAAACTCCAAAAACTTGTATAAAATTGATTTTTTAGAAGAAAAGTTAAAAAATGGGCTACATGTAATAATGCATAAAGATAATACTAATCCATTGGTTAGTGTATCAGTGTTATACCATGTTGGGAGTAAAGATGAAAGTGTTGGTAAAACTGGATTTGCTCATTTTTTTGAACATCTTATGTTTGAAGGAACAAAAAATGTAAAAAAAGGTGAGTTTTTTAAGTATATAGCTTCTAATGGAGGACATAATAATGCTTATACTAACCATGATGAAACTTGTTATTACGAGGTCTTACCATCAGATAAATTACCATTGGCGTTGTGGTTAGAATCTGAAAGGATGTTTTATGCAAAAATAGATAGAGAAAGTATAGAAATTCAAAGAAAAGTAATAAAAGAAGAAAAAAAAACAAGAGGAGAAAATCAACCATATGTAATAGCTATGACAGAAATAATTCCTTCTTTGTTATTTAAAAAACATCCATATAGATATCCAATTATTGGTTTAGAGAAAGATTTAGATTCTGCTACAGAAAAAGATTATAAAGAATTTTATGAAACTTATTATGTTCCTAGTAATGCTATATTAGTTATTACAGGAGATTTTGAAATTAATGAAGCTAGAGAATTAGTAAAAAAATATTTCTCTATTGAACCTATAAAACATAATAATAAAATTATTAAAAATAACATTGTAGAAGATCCAATTAAAAAAGAAATATTTTTTACTCATAAAGATAAAAATGCAAAAGTCCCAGGTTTATTTTTGTCATATAGAATTCCTAAAATAACGGATAAAGATTCTTATATTATGAAAATGATTGATCATATACTTTCTTCTGGAGAAAGTTCTAGAATAATAAAAAATGTAGTAAACACTAAACAAATTGCATCTTATGCAGGATCTTTTCTAGATTCTATGGAAGATTATGGTATTTTTATAATATATGGAATTGTTAATTCTGGTGTTTCTTTAAATGAATTAGTTAAGACAATAGATAAAGAAATAGAAATTTTAAAGAAAAAAGGAGTTACTCAATATGAATTAAAGAAACATAAAAATTTTTTTGAAAAAAAATTTATTTCTGATAATTATTCAATGAATGGAATTGCTTCAAATCTTTTACATTATAGTTTATATCATAAAGAAACTAATTTAATAAATACAGATATAAACAGATATTATAAAATTTCAACAGAAGATATTAAAAGAGTAGCAAATAAGTATTTAAATAAAAACAACAGAGTACGTTTATATAATGTTCCATAATATTAAAAATAATTTTATTAATATAGTTAAATACATTATTTTTATTTTCATAATTTTTTTTCAAGTTATGTTTTCTAAAAAAATAGATATTCCACCTAAATCTTTAAATAGAGAGGTAAAATTAAATATAAGTGATCCTACTATTTTTGAAATTAAAAATGGTTTAAAAGTTATAATAGTAGAAAATCATAAACTACCTATAGTTATAGCTGGTATTGATTTAGATATTGATCCTTTTTTAGAAGGAGATAAAGCAGGAATACAGAAAATTTTTGGTCAGATGCTGAGATCAGGAACTGAAAATTATAATAAAGAAGAATTGGACAATATAATAGATTATATGGGTGTTAATTTTAATACTTCTTTTTATGGAATATCCATTTCTACTATGAAAAAGTATTTAAAAAAATCAATATCTATTATGGCAGATGTTGCTATGAATTGTAAGTTTGATAATAAAAAAGAATTAGAAAAAATTGTAAAACAAAGAATAACAGATATTGATATTTATGAAAAAGATCCAAATTCTATTTTTAAAAAAGTTAGAAATATTTTATTCTTTGGAAGGAATCATCCTTATGGAGAATATGAAAATTATGAAACTATAAAAAATATTAAATTATCTGATTTAAGAGAATTGTATAAAAAATATTTTAATCCAAATAAATTTTATCTTTATTTTGTCGGAGATGTTAATAAAAAAGAAGTAGAGTATTTATGTAATACTTATTTTGTAAAATGGAAAAATAAATCAGTTAATGAAAAAAAATTTGATGAAAAATTAGATAAAAATTTTTCATTATCAAATGAAATTTATAAATCTAAATCTGAAAAAATAGAAATAGATTTTGTAGATATACCTACACTTACTCAGTCTACTATATGTTTTGGAGGTGCTGTATCCTTAAAAAAGGATGATCCTATGTATATTCCATCAGTCCTTGCTAATGGAATATTAGGAGGTGGGGCACAAAGTCGTTTATTTTTAAATTTAAGAGAAAATAAAGCATATACTTATGGAGCATATTCAGTTTTAAAATCGGATAAATATGTAGGATATTTTTCAATTTATACTCAAGTTAGAAACAATGTAACAGGAGATGCTATTAAAACTATTATAAAAGAATTAGATAAAATAACAAGTGAAAAAGTTTCTTTAGATGAATTAAATATCAAGAAAAAAGAAATTACTGGTCAATTTATTTTAGATTTAGAAGATCCTGAAAGGATTAGTGATTTATTTATATCTGAATTAAGAAACAATTTACCATATGGATTCTATAAAAAATATTTAGAAAAAATAAAAAATGTAACTGTAGATGATGTTTATAAGACATGCAAAAAATTCTTTAATTTAAAAAAAGGAAGAATTATAATTATAGGAAAATCAAGTGAAGTGTTACCCTCAATAAAAAAATTAGGTTATCCTATTAATTTTTTTGATAAAAATGGATATTTGTTAAAGAATAAAAATGTATAAAAATACTAAATATAATATTAATAGTATGTGTAATAGTAGTAGTAGTAATATGGAGGAATCCATTATTTACGCTATAAAAAATATTTATGATCCTGAAATTCCAGTAGATATTTATGAACTTGGACTTATTTATGATATTAAAATTTATGAAAAAAATAAAGTAAAAATAACAATGACTTTAACTACTCCAAATTGTCCAGTAATAGAAAGTTTACCTATGGAAGTAAAAGAAAAAGTATCTTCTATAGAAGGGATAAAGGATGTAAAAGTTATCTTAACTTTTGATCCTCCTTGGAGTAGAGAATTTATGAGTGAGGAAGCTCGTTTAGAATTAGGGTTTTTATAAAAATTAAATTATTTTCAATATGAGTATGTTTAGTTTATTGTTTTATTGTATATTATTTCTTTTAATTTTTTCTCTACTTTCCAGTTTTATTTTAATAGTTAATCAAGAATCATCAGCTATTGTAGAAAGAATGGGAAAATTTCATAGTATTCGTTATGCAGGTCTAAATTTTAAAATTCCATTTTTGGATAATGTAGTAGGTAAACTAACTTTAAAAATACAACAATTAGATGTTTTAGTAGATACAAAAACAAAAGATAATGTTTTTGTAAAAGTTAAAATTTCTGTTCAATTTAAAGTTCTTGAAGAAAAAGTATATGATGCTTTTTATAAGTTAGATAATCCTAATACTCAAATAAATTCTTATATTTTTGATGTAGTTAGAGCTGAAGTTCCAAAAATGAGATTAGATGATCTTTTTGAAAGAAAAGATCATATAGCTCTTGTAGTTAGAAGTGAATTAAAAGAAGCAATGTTAGAATATGGATATTCTATAATAAAAGCATTAGTTACTGATTTAGATCCAGATGAACAAGTTAAATTAGCTATGAATCGTATTAATACTGCTGAAAGAGAAAAAGTAGCAGCTGAATATAAAGCAGAAGCTGAAAGAATAAAAATAGTAGCAAAAGCTAAAGCAGAGGCTGAAAGTAAAAAATTACAGGGGAAAGGAACAGCTGATCAAAGAAGAGAAATTGCTAGAGGTATTTTAGAATCTGTAGAAGTATTAAATAATGTTGGAATTAATTCTCAAGAAGCATCTGCATTAATTGTTGTTACACAACATTATGATACTTTACAATCTATGGGAGAGAGTGGAAACACTAATTTAATATTAATTCCAAACAGTCCAGGATCTGCTACAGATATGTTAAATAATATGATTACATCATTTAATGTTTCTAGTAAAATTGGAGAATTAACAAAAAAAAAGAATAATTTGAAAAAAATTAAATAGAATAAAAATCTATGGAAATAATAGGAAAGGTAAAAAAAATATTAGATATTCAAAAGTTTAATAGTGGTTTTAAAAAAAGAGAAATAGTTATTACAACAGAGGAACCATATCCTCAAAACATATTAATTGAATTTGTTCAAGATAAAGTAGATTTATTAAATAATATAAAATTAAAAGATAAAATAAAAATATTTATAAATATTAGAGGTAGAGAATGGACTAATAATGAAGGTATAGTAAAATATTTTAATTCTGTTCAAGGATGGAAAATAGAAGTATGTGAAAAAGATATTTCAGAAATATCTTCTTCTCCTTCACCTTTATCATCTGATGATTTTGATGATTTGCCATTTTAATTTAGATTTTTTTCTATAATAAATTATTATATAACAATTTTTGATAAATGATATCTTTTTTTAAGTTCCATTTTCTATATGGAGAATATTCTCTTCCATAAAGTATAATTTGTAAATGTAATTTTTTCCAGTTTTTTTTTTCAAAAACAAGTTTAGCTTTTTTTTCTATATCTATTAATTTTTTGCTATTAACTAAATTCCAACGATTCATTAATCTTTTAATATGAGTATCTACAGGAAAAACATCAAAAATTTCTGACATATAAGATAGAAATACTGATGATGTTTTTTGTCCAACTCCAGGAAGTTTTTTTAATTCTGATATATTTTTTGGAATGATACTATTATATTTTTTAATTAAAATTTTTGATAACTCATATATATATTTTGATTTTTTATTATATAATCCTATATATTTTATATGTAATTTTATTTTTTTTTTTGATAAATTAATAGCATCTTTTGGAGATTTTATTATATTAAATAAATTATTTGTTATTTTATTTACCAAATATTCTTTAGTTTTCGCTGTTAGTATAATAGCTATTAATAATGTATATTCATTTGTATAATACAAATTATTAATAGGATTAGGATATAAATAATTTAATACATTCTCAATAATATTTATTTTTTTTTTATGTTATTATTCATTTTTTT
The DNA here is from genome assembly GCF_014251275.1 of Blattabacterium cuenoti. GTDB lineage: Bacteria > Bacteroidota > Bacteroidia > Flavobacteriales > Blattabacteriaceae > Blattabacterium > Blattabacterium cuenoti_AG. The sequence goes on along the minus strand of NZ_CP059183.1, from coordinate 54,791 downwards.
TGTTAATATTTATTATCAAACTATTTTTAGTTTCGTTGATTTTTAAAAAAATTTCATCACCTTTTTTTATTTTTCCATTAATAATATAGTCTGATATAGGATTTTTTATAAATTTATCTATTGTTCTTTTTAATGGTCGAACCCCATATTTTTTATCGTATCCATTTTTTTTAATAAAATTATTAATATTTTCAGATAAAAATAATTTATAACCTATGTTTTCAATATGAAGTTGAAATTTATTTAATTCTATATCAATTATTTTACATATTTCTTTTTTAGTTAAAGAATTAAAAATAATTATATCATCTATTCTATTTAAAAATTCAGGAGAAAATGTTTTATCTAAAGATTTTTCTAATATATATTTAATATAATTGTTAGATTTTTTAGATTTTGTATTAAATCCAATTCCACTTCCAAATTCTTTTAAATGTTGAGTTCCAGAATTTGAAGTAAATATAATAACTGTATTTCTAAAATCTACTTTTCTACCAAAATTATCTGTAACACATCCATAATCTAAAATTTGTAATAAAATATTAAAAACATCATTATGAGCTTTTTCTATTTCATCTAACAATATTACTGAATATGGATTCCTACGTACAAGTTCTGTTAGTTGACCTCCTTCTTCATATCCTACGTATCCAGGTGGAGCTCCTATTAATCTAGAAACAGAAAATTTTTCCATATATTCACTCATATCAATACGTATCAAAGAATCTTCTGAAGAAAATAACTCTTGTGCAAAAATTTTTGCTAAGTAGGTTTTCCCTACACCTGTTTGTCCTAAAAAAATAAATGACCCTATTGGTGAATTTGCTATTTTTAAACCAGTTCTATTTCTTTGAATTGCTCTTACTATTTTTTCTATTGCTTCATCTTGTCCTATTACCTGTTTTTTTAAAATATTTATCATGTTCCCTAGTTTTTTCATCTCAGTTTTGGAAACTTTTTTTACTGGAATATTACTCATCATTGATACTACTTCTTCTACACTTTCTGATGAAACTATTTCTTTATTTTTTTTAGAATATTCATCCCATTCTTTTTGTGCTTTTATCAATTTTTCTTTTATATTCTTTTCAGTATCACGTAAACGAGCCGCTTCTTCATATTTTTGACTTTTTACTACTTTAGATTTTTCTTCACGTACATTTTCTAATTCTTTTTCTAAAAGTACTATTTCTTGGGGTACTTTTATATTTTTAATATGTACACGTGATCCAGATTCATCTAATGCATCAATTGCTTTGTCTGGAAGTACTCTATCTGTAATATATCTTACTGTTAAATTAACACAAGAATTTATTGCTTTAGGTGTATAAATTACATTATGATAACTTTCATATCTATATTTTATTTTTTGTAAAATTTTTATTGTTTCTTTTTCAGAAGATGGTTGTACTATAATTTTTTGAAACCTTCGTTCTAATGCTCCATCTTTTTCTATGTATTGTCTATACTCATTTAGAGTGGTAGCTCCTATACATTGAATTTCACTTTTTGCTAAAGCAGGTTTAAAAATATTAGATGCATCTAAAGAACCTGTAGTTCCTCCTGCACCAATTATTGTGTGAATTTCGTCAATAAAAAGTATAATATTTTTATTTTTTTCTGATTCATTTATTATTGATCTAATTCTTTCTTCAAATTGTCCTCTATATTTAGTTCCTGCTACTAAACTAGCTAAATCTAAAATAACTATCCTTTTATTATATAATATTCTAGAAACTTTTTTTTGGACAATTCGTAATGCAAGCCCTTCTACTATAGCTGTTTTTCCTACTCCTGGTTCTCCTATTAACAAAGGATTATTTTTTTTTCTTCTTCCCAATATTTGAGATATTCTTTCTAATTCACTATCTCTTCCTACAACAGGATCTAATTTACCTTCATTTGCAATAGAGTTTAAATCTCTTCCAAAACCATCTAATATTGGAGTTTTGTTTCTTATTGAAAAACCTCCACCTCCATAAAATCCAGAATTTGTATTCCCACTTTTAGATTCATAATAAGTAGAATTATCATTTTCAATATCTTCATCTGAAGAAGTATAAAATAAAAACATCTTATTGTGAAAATAATAATTATGTAACATATGTATATTATTTAACTAATAGAACAATTTTCAAATTTAATCTTGTTGCTAATATTTCTACAAATCTATTTTTTTTATATAAAAAGTTATATTTTTCTACTAATTTTTTATTTACAATTTCAAAATCATTAATTTTATTATTTGAATTTTCTTTAAATGATTTTTTCAAATTTTTTTTAATTATTGATAAAAGATCATAATTCTCCAATTTACTTGGAATTAAAATAATTACTTTACAATTAATAATTTGAAATTTAATTTTATTCTTTAAGATATTAAAAATATTAGAATCAATTTTTCCATAAATATTTTTAATAAAATTTTTCCATATCTTTTCTAAAAAAAAAATTTTTATTTTCTTCTAAAGAATTTTTATCTTTTTCATTTTTACAATTCAAAAAAATATGAGCCAATTGAATAATACACATTTCTATAATTAATATAGGATTCTTTTTTAAAATATATTTTCTTTTTAAATAATAATTATGTAATAGACATATAACTTCATTAAAAACAGAATTTGAAATTTTTTTTGATTGTTCTACATAACATTTAATTATTTCTTTATTTATTCTTAATGAAGAAATATTTTCGGAATTTTTGTATAAAAATAAAAATTTAAAATGTTTTATTAATCCTATTATAAATTTAAAATAATTAATATTTTTGCTAAATACTTTATTTAACAACAAAAAAATTTCAGAAAAATTTTTTTTTAGAAAAAAATCTACAATTTTTAAATAATATTCAACAGAAATTATACCCAATTTTTCCATTATTAATTCCTTAGTAATAATATAATTTTCTTTATTATCATATCCTAATAAAATATTGTTAAAAATATAAATAGCTTTACTAATTGATCCATTAACATATTCTGAAATAAGATATAATGCATCATTTACAACATTTATTTTTTCTTTACTAGAAATCATTTTTAAATGTAAATAGATCTTTTCTATAGATATTTTTTTAAATTCATAAACTTGAGAAATAGATAAAATATTTTCTGGAATTTTATTTTTTTTAGTGTAACAAAAAATAAATAAAATATGTGAATATTTTTTATGTATTAATTTTAAAAATAAATGAAAAAAATATTGTTTACATGTTAATTTTGTATTATTAAAAATAATAACGTAATATTTCCCTATTTTAGGAATATGTTTAGCATGAGAAATAAGTTTTAAAATATTATCTAATGTATAATTCAAAAAATCGTGAATTTCAAAAATATTATAAGAAACATTTGATGAAAAAAAGTAATTTAATTCATTAGATAATAAATGAGCACAAATATTTTTTCCTACTCCTTTAGGACCTATAAAAACTAGAGTATTGGATAATTTATTTTTTTTTGTTATTTTTTTTAATAATAAAATAACTTCTTCCTGTCCAATAATTTCATTGAAATTTTTAGGTTTGTATTTTTCAATAAGTGTAATTACATTTTTATAAAAAAGATTATTCATATAATATAAAAACAAAAAATAAAATTTTTTATTTTATAGTAACTAGTATTTTCTTTATTTTATTAGATATTTCTTTTAAAGAATTAGTATAATAAATAGGTAATGAACTTTTTTTAAGAATATCTTTTGCATATTTTTCGTTTGTTCCTTGTAAACGAATAATTATTGGTATTTTAACATAATTTCTTTTAAAATAAGAATTTATTACTCCTTCTGCTACAGTATCACATCTAACAATTCCTCCAAATATATTTATTAATATAATTTTTACAAATTTATCATCTAAAATAAGAGAAAAGGAATCTTCTACACGTTTTTTGTTTGCTGTACCTCCTATATCCAAAAAATTTGCTGGTTCTCCACCACAAAACTTAATCATATCCATTGTTGCCATTGCCAATCCTGCTCCATTTACCATACAACCTACATTGCCTTTTAATTTTATAAAATTAAATTTTTTATTATCCTTATCAAAGGTACATTCTTTTTTAATAAAATTTCCTGAATGTTTTTTTTCTTCTACAAAAGAATATTTTTTACTACGAAATAAGGCATTATCATCTAGAATTATTTTTACATCTAATGGAATTATTTTGTTATCATATGTTTTTACTAATGGATTAATTTCTATTAATAAAGCATCACAAAATTTATAAGCATTATATAATGAAAGGACAAACTTTTGAAATTTTTTTATTGATTCATTATTTTTAATTCCTAAATTATATCCAATTTTTCTAGATTGAAATAATTGTATACCTAATATTGGATCTATTTTTTCTTTATATATTTTATGTGAATCTTGTTTGGATGATTTTTCTATGTTTATTCCACCTTTTCTAGAATATAAAACAATATTTTTTTCTTCATCTCTGCTAAATAAAATAGATAAATAATGTTCTTCTGAATTTATAGAATTAGAAGTATAAATATCTTCAACTAATAAAATTTTATTAATAATAATTCCCTCTTTATTAGTTTGTTTAGTAATCAAAGATTTACCAAACATTTCTTTTGATATTTCATAAACATCTTTTAAAGTTTCTGCTTTCTTTATTCCACCTGATTTACCTCTACCTCCTGCATGAATTTGAGCTTTAATAATTAAGGATTTTTTTATTTTAAATAAAGTTTTAGCTATTTCAACAGCTTCTTCTACAGAATAAGCTACTTTTCCGTTAGGTACATCAATTGAAAAATATTCTAATATTTTTCTTCCTTGATATTCATATAGATTCATGAAATATATTTTTATTTGTAAGTAAATTTAAACTAAAAACTAAAATTTAGTTATTTTTAAATAGTTTTTTTTATTATTGTAAACAATTAATATTCATAAAAAATAATAAAAATGTTTATTGAAAAAGATTGTTCTATTAATTATTTAGTAAAAAAACCATCTTCTTGTATTTTAAATGATAAAAAACTACCTATATTATTTATTATGCATGGATATGGAAGTAATGAAAAAGATCTTTTTTTTCTTAATAAAGAAATCCCAAAAAATTTTTTTATAGTAAGCATGCAGGGAATTTATTCTATGGATAGTACTACTAACTATAGTAATAATAATGGTAAATATTATTGGTATGATATAGATTTTTCAGATAAAGAAAAAACAAAAATTATAGACATAATACAAGTTAGGAATACTATTAAAAAAATATATATATTTATAGACGAAATATTTAATAAATACAAATTAAAAACAACAAATATTTGGTTATGTGGATTTAGTCAGGGAGCAATATTAAGTTATGCTATAGCTCTAAATTATTCAAGTAAAATAAAAAAAGTTATTGTTTTAAGTGGTTGTATAGAAAAAAAAATGTTAAATAAAAATATTGAAAAAAATAATGATTTAGAATTTTTTATTTCTCATGGAAAAAATGATACAATTATTCCTGTAAGTTTTGCTAAAAAAAGTTTAGAAATTTTAAAAAATTATTCTTTTAATTTCTCTTATAAAGAATATGATTCAGGACACACTTTATGTGATAAAAATTATAATGATCTTATTAATTGGATATACAAAAAATCTAATTAAAGGAAATTAAAATGAGTAAAAACACAAAAATATTATTGTTTATATTAATATTTATAATATCTGTTATTTTAATTTTTAAAAAATATTATTTTTATGGATTATTTTTTGTTTTATTAAGTATAATTCCTATATTTTTTATTTTTAGAAATGAATTTTTATTGTTAGCATTTTTTTATGCAGCAAAAAAAGATATCAGTGGATTAGAAAGATATTTAAAATATATAAAAAATCCAAAACAACAACTTACAAAAAATCAAATGGCATATTATTATTTTTTAAATGGAATATTATTTTCAGTAAAAAATATTAGTATGTCTGAAAAATACATGAAAAAATCTTTAAAATTAGGATTAAAATTTAAAGATAACATAGTTATTGCCAAATTAAATATAGCTATATCTTATTTACATAAAGGAAATAAAAGAGAAGCTAAATCATTGTTATTAGAAGTAAAGAAAATAAATTCTTCTGAAATATTGCATAAAAAAATACAAGAAATAATAATTAAAATGAAAAAAATTAACACAATAAATAGACAAAATCCATTTATTAGAAAAAAACTATAATAATAATATATGTTTTATATTTCTAAAGTATTTGGTATATTTTCCTTTTTTCCATTCATAAAAAATTTTATTGGATTTTCTATAGATTCCTTTATAGAATACAAAAATCCTACAGATTCTTTTCCATCAATTATTCTATGATCATAAGATAATGCAATATACATTATTGGACGTATTTCAATAGAATTATTAATTACAACTGCTCTTTTTGTAATTTTATGCATTCCTAAAATAGCACTTTGTGGAGGATTTATTATTGGAGTAGACAACATAGAACCAAATACTCCTCCATTTGTTATTGTAAAAGTTCCACCAGTAATTTCATCTATAGATATAGTATTTGACTGAATTTTATTTGATAAATATTGTATATTTTTTTCTATTTCATGAAATGATAAAGTATTTGCGTTTTTTATTACTGGGACCATAAGACCTTTTGGCCCAGAAATAGCTATATTTATATCGAAATAATGAAAATTAATCTTATTATCTCCATTAATAGTAGCATTGACATCTGGATAAAGTTTTAAAGCTCTTACTGAAGAAAGTACAAAAAATGACATAAAACCTAGATTTACTCCATGTTTTTCTTTAAAAGAATTTTTATATTTATTCCTTATAGAAATAACCTCTTTCATATCTACTTCATTAAAGGTCGTAAGTGTAGCTGTTTTATTTTTTACATTAACTAATCTTTCAGAAATTTTTCTTCTTATAGAAGAAAGAGTACTTATTGTAGTTTTTCTGTTATTTTTATCTTCATTTTTATTATCGTAATGTTTTTTTTTATATTTTTTATATTCCAAACAGTCCTTTTTAGTTATTAATCCATGTTTTCCAGATCCAATAATAGAATGCAATGAAATATTTTTTTCTTTAATCAATATTTTAGATGATGGAGACATTTTTTTTTCTACATATACTTTTTCTTTATTTATTTTTTCACATTTATCTTTTTTGTTTTTATAAGAAGTATCAATTAAACATAATAAATCTCCTACTTTTAATTTATCTCCTTTTTTTGCCATTAAATATATAATTCCATTATAATCTGAGGAAATTTCTAAAGTAGCCTTATCAGAATCAATTTCAGCTATTATTTGACCTTTTTTAATATATTCACCATTATTAACTAATAATGATGATATTTCTACTTCTGTAATAGATTCTCCAGGTGATGGAATTTTTATTTGAATTTTCATAATAATAATATTTATATTATTGTTTATTATATTACAAAATTAATTATTGAAAAAATGATTGATCTAATATGTTATTTTGTATTTTTAAAAAATTCTCATAAGAACCAGTAGATGGACTGGAATTTTCAGGTGGAGATATTAAATTAAATGAAATAAATTTATACAATTTTTTTGAAATATAACTCCATAATCCCATATTTTCTGGTTCTTCTTGAACCCAAAATATTTTCTTTGTTTTTGTATATTTTGAAAGTATTTTATTTATATTTTTTATTTCTAATGGATAAATTTGCTCTATTCTAATTAATGCAGTATCATCATTCTTAATCAATTCTTTTTTATTAAGCAAATCGTAATATATTTTTCCAGAACAAAAAATTATTTTTTTTATCTTGTTAATTTCGTCAAATTTTATAGTATGATCATCTAAAACTTCTTTAAAATAACTTGTTGAAAGTTCTTCTATAGTAGAAATACACTTTTTATTTCTAAACAAGCTTTTAGGGGTGAAAATAACTAGAGGTTTTCTAAATTTTAGTTTCATTTGTCTTCTTAATAAATGATAAAAATTAGATGGAGTAGTACAATTTGCTATAAAAATATTATTTTTAGCGCAAAGTTGTAAATATCGTTCTATTCTAGCAGAAGAGTGTTCGGGCCCTTGGCCTTCATACCCATGAGGTAGTAATAAAACAATTCCATTTTTTATTTTCCATTTATTTTCTGCAGAAGTAATATATTGATCTATAATAATTTGAGCACTATTACTAAAATCACCAAATTGAGCTTCCCATAAAGTTAATACAAAAGGAGAGCCAATTGAATATCCATACTCAAAACCTAATACTCCATATTCAGAAAGAGGAGAGTTTAAAATACAAATTTTTCCATTTGTACCTTTTTCTATTTTATTAAAAATAACAAATTCTTCTTCTCCTTCTGTTTTAATAATTGCATGTCGTTGAGAAAATGTTCCTCTAGAAACATCTTGACCAGATAAACGAATATCATATTTTTCAGATAATAAAGTTCCATAAGACAAAAGTTCAGCCATACTCCAGTCTACTAATCCTTCATTAATCATATTTAATCTTTTTTTGAATATATCTATTGTTTTTCTAAAAAACTTTTTTTCTTTAGGTAGGGTAAAAAGTTTTTTAGAAATTTCCAAAATTTTTTCTTTTGGATAACTTGTATCTAATTTTTTTAAATTATTATCTTTATTACTTTTTATTGAAAAATTTATATTTTTTTCTTTTAATTCTAAAAATGGATAAACTATATTATATTTAATATTTTTTGCATTTTTATATTTTATATTCAATAAATATTCGTATTCTTTTTCTATTTTTACTGAATTTTCTTTATCAATAATTCCTTCTTTTTCCAATTTTCTTTTATATATTTCATATCCGTTAATACGTTTAGGTATTATTTTATTATATAAAATAGGTTGTGTAAAGCGAGGTTCATCTCCTTCATTATGTCCATATTTTCTATAACCAATTAAATCTATAAATATGTCTTCTTTATAACGCATTCTAAAATCTATAGCAAAACGAATCGTTTTAATAACAGATTCAATATCTTCTGCATTTACATGTAATATTGGAGATAACATAAATTTTGCAATATCTGTACAATATATACTAGATCTACCATCTTTAGGATTTGTAGTAAATCCAATTTGATTATTAATAACAATATGAATCGTTCCACCTGTTTTATATCCATCCAATTTTGATAACTGTAATACTTCATATACTATTCCTTGACCGGATAAAGCTGCATCGCCATGAATAAGAATAGGAATTATTTTATTGTATTCTTTTTTTTTATTTTTTGAAAAATAAATATCTATTTTTGAGCGAGTTAATCCTTCTACAATAGAAATTACTGATTCTAAATGAGAAGGATTAGGAACTAAATGCATTTCTATTTTCTTTCCAGTACTAGTATTTCTAACTTTAGAAAATCCTAAGTGATATTTAACATCTCCAGAATATTCTTCTTCATTTTCATTATATTCTTTTCCTTTAAATTCATTAAATATTTGAGAAATATCTTTTCTAAAAAAATTAGATAGTATATTTAACCTTCCTCTATGTGTCATACCAAATATAAAACATTTTGTATTATAATTATCAGAAGAATAAGTAATTATATCTTCTAATACAGGTAAAAGAACTTCTACTCCTTCTATTGAAAATCTTTTTTGACCTACAAATTTTTTATGAACAAAGTTTTCAAAATAAACAGCATTATTTAATTTTTTTAAAAAAAAAATTTTTTCTTTTTTATGTAAGTAAAATTTTTTTGTTTGCAACCATTTTTCTATCCATTTTATTTTTTTAGGATTTAAAATATGCATATATTCTATTCCTATAGTATTACAATAAATATTATTTAAATAATCTACAATTTTTTTTAAAGAAGAATTATTAAGTCCTATAGTTTTTCCTGCTTCAAATTTTTTGTTAAGATCATTGTTAGATAATCCAAATTTTTCTAAATTTATATAATATGGTAAAGTTTTTTTTACATATTCGTTATCAAAAATTGAATTAGTATTAGCAAAAAAATGTCCACTTATTTTATAATCTTGGATTAGATTAAGTACCATAAATTCTTTATTTAAATCATCAACGGAAAAATATTTTTTTTCTTTAAAAAGTAAATAATTTTTATTACCTTTTTCATAATTATCTTTTACAAAATCAAATCCATTAAAAAAATGTTTCCAACTAGATTCTAACAAATCTGGATTCTTTTTATATTTTTCATATAATAATTCTATATATTTGCAGTTAATAGCATTTAAAAAAGAATATCTATCTATCATATACTATTTTTTTTCAAATTTAAACATTTTCAGTTTTAATATAATTCGTATAATAAAAGTTTATATTACTATTTTTTGAAAGTTTCTTTTATAAAAATCATTACATCACTATAAACATATTTTAATCCATCTATTTTAGATCCTATAGCTGCAGAAAAGTAAGAATTTCCCCAATATTTTCCTTCAATATGATTTGAAATTTTATTAATTATTTTTTTAGCATTTATATTTTTATCCTTAATTATAGAATCTGAAATAGATATAAAAATCATAGGTTTTTTTATTTCTATGAATCCAACAATTGAAAATAAGTTAGGAATTTCATTTCTTAGTTCTAAAAAAATATTTTTAGCTGTTATCATATTTAATCCTGTTTCTCTTTTTAAATCAAAATCACAAATATATTTAACAGAATTAAATTGAATTGTTTTCATTGCATATTCTTTTTTTAATAATTTTATGTTATTTTTCCATACTATAGAAATTTCTTTTTTAAGTTTTTTATTATCATCTTTTAACTTTATAAAAGCATTTGTAAGTGATTTTGGATTATTTAAATTTATTTTTAACGTATCATATTTATGACATATATCTTTAAAATATATAATTGCTGGATCTGAAGTAATTGCCTTTATTCTACGTATTCCTTGTGATACTGGTTCTTCTGATAGAATCTTAAAAACTTTAATTAATTTAGTATTACTAACATGTGTTCCTATACAAAATTCAGAAGATTCTCCAAAAGTAATAACACGTATTTTACTCTGAGTAATATATTTATTTTCAAATATTTCATTGTAAAAAGAAATATTTTTTTTTGCTTCTTGTAAAGAATTAAACTTTTTTTCTATTAATGGTATATCTGTAAATATTAATTTTTGAACAAAATCTTCTATTTCTTTTAATTTATATAAAGTTATTTTTTCATTATGAGAAAAATCAAATCTTAAATAATCATTTCCTATATATGAACCTCTTTGTTTAATATGATTACCTAATATTCTTTTTAAGGAAAAGTATAAAAGATGAGTAGAAGTATGATTATTTTCTATGTTTTTTCTTCTAATTTTATTAATTTCAGCTCTAAAAATAGAACTAATATTAGTTGGAAGTTTTTTTGAGGAGTGTAAAATTATATCTTTCTCTTTATTTGTGTCAAATATTATAATACTTTCTTGTAAATTTTTTATAATACCAATATCGCCTAATTGACCTCCACCTTTAGGATAAAAAGGAGTTTTATCAAATACAAATTCATAATAATTAGTATTATTTATTTTATTTTTTACTTTTCTGTATTTCTTTATTATAACATTACATTCAAAACAATTATATCCTACAAATAAATTTTCGTCAATTGAAAAATTTTTATTATGTATAACTTCTATCCAATTTTCTTTTACAATTATATTTTCTTTTTCTTTATATCGTTTTCTTTGTTGTGATAATCTTTTTACAAACAAATTCTCGTCAAATAATAAATTGTTTTTTTTTATTATCATTTTTGATAATTCTATTGGATATCCATAAGTATCATATAATTGAAAAATTTTTTCTACATCAACAATTTTTTTATTCTTTTCTTTAGTTTCTTTTATTATATATACAATTTTTTTATTTCCCTTCTCAATGGTATTAAAAAAGGAAATTTCTTCTTTTTTTATTGTTTCTTTTATATATTTTTTTCTTTTCTCTAATCCATTATAAGTATCTTTCATTTTTTCAATAAAAAAATCTATTAAATTATGTAAAAATGGTTTTTTTTGATGTAAAAAACGATTCATATAAATCATTGCTCTACGTAATATTTTTTTTATAACATAACCTGATTCATTATTTGTTGGTAATTGCCCATCATAAATAGAACAAATAACAGCTCTAAGATGATCTGAAATAATTTGTGTAGTAATATTTTGATTTTTATTATTTTGGTAATTATTTCCTAAAGATTCTTTTATATGTTTAATAATTGGAAAAAATATATCTGTTTCATAACTAGAAGTCTTTTCTTGTAAGACCATACATAATCTTTCTAGACCCATTCCAGTATCAACATGTTTTTCAGGTAGTGGAGTTAAAGATCCGTCATGTTTTCTGAAAAACTCTATAAAAACTATATTCCAAATTTCTATTACTTTAGAATGTTTTTTGTTAATAATATCCTTAACCAAGGAATTATGTTTTTCTTTTTTATTTCTTAAATCTATGTAAATTTCAGTACAAGGACCACATGGGCCTATATTTCCCATTTCCCAAAAGTTTTCTTTTTTACCTAAAAAAAAAATATTATTTTTATCTATTAAATTCCTCCAATATTTTAAGGTTTCTATATCCATGGATAAATTATCTTGTTTATCCCCAATAAAAATAGATATATATATGTTTTCTTTTGGAATATTATATACATTAACTAATAATTCCCAAGCCCATGTTATTGCCTTTTCTCTAGAATAATCTCCAAAAGACCAGTTCCCTAACATTTCAAACATAGTATGATGATGACTATCAAGGCCTACTTGTTCTAAATCATTATGTTTTCCAGTAACTCTAAGACATCTTTGAATATTTGCTATTCTTTTATATTTTGGGATTCTGTGTCCTATAAAATAATCTTTAAAAGGATTCATCCCAGCATTAATAAAAAAAATAGTTGGATCATTTTTTGAAACAATAGGAAAAGAAGGAATAATTTTATGTTTTTTTTTTAGAAAAAAATCTAAAAAAATATTTTTTATAATGTTACATTTCATATACATTATTTATTAAATATTATAATATATAATTCTATTTTATTTGCATTTACTTATATTTATTTGATTGTTCTATAGAATCCATAATTTTATTCATAATTTTTTCTGTAGTATCTTTTTTAAAATCTAATTTAATAGGTTTCTTAAATTGCATTTTTTGAAAAATTTCTTTTCTTATTATTTTAATTCCTTTTTTATCAAAAGATTTTTTAAACCCATCTAGTACTATAGGGACTACTATAGGTTTATATTTTCTTATAACATGTACTATTCCCCTTCTTCCAGGAGCAAATTTTTTTGTTGTTCCTTGTGGAAAAGTAATTAACCATCCATCATTAATAGCTTTACCCATACGATTTATTTCATATAGTAATCTTCCATTATTATCATTATTTTTTTTCCCCTTCCACGTTCTTTTTACTGTTACTGCTCCAGAATAAGTCAATAATTTTCCTAAAAAACCATTATTCATAGTTTTTTTATCGGCAACATAATATAAATTAACTTTAGGATTAAATAAATAGATTGGATTTTTAATAGTATTTATAAAACCATTCTTTACACTGCAAAAAACATGAAACATAGCGAAAACATCTGCAAAATAAGTTTGATGATTAGAGACGAAAAGTACTTTATTGTCAGGAAGTTTTTTAAGATTTTCTGTTCCTTTTAATTTTAATCTGTTAAATCCATGATATCTATTATAAGTAATCCATCCAAAAGTAAAAATTAAAAAACGTTTTACTAAGTAAAAATTTCCTAATACGTCTCTAAAAAGAGAATATACCTTTTTTTTTAAATACTTTTTTTTTTTCCTTTTTTTTTTTAAAGAATAAAAATGAGAATTCACTGTTTATTTATTATTAATCCTTTTATAACTATTACTATGTTTACTAATATTAATATGTTTATTAGAATAATAAGAAAAAAATCCTATAATTAATAAAATACAAGTAATATAAAATATCCATTTAGGAATAACTATTGGATCTCCTTTTGCATAAGAATGTAATCCAGAAAGATAATAATTTACCCCAAAATAAGTCATAATAATAGAAAATATGGATAATACACTAAAAAAATTAAAAAAAAATGAACTTTTAACTCCTGGAATTAATCTTATATGTAAAACAAAAGCATAAATCATTATGCTAATAAGGGCCCAAGTTTCTTTAGGATCCCAGCTCCAGTATCGACCCCAACTATTATTCGCCCAAATAGATCCTAAAAAAGTACCTACAGTTAATAAAAAAATACCTATAGTAACACATAATTCATTAATTATTGTTAATATATCTATATTTTTTTGTATTTTTTCATTATATAAATGAAAATATTTTCTAATAATATACAGAATTAAAACTAAAAATCCTAAAAAAGATCCAGTAAAAAAAAATCCATAACTAGATGTTATAATAGCTACGTGCATAATTAGCCAATGAGATTTTAATACTGGTACTAAGTTAGTTATTTCTGGATCCATAATACTTCCATTCGCTAGCATAAGTAAAATGAAAGATCCTAAAGATGTAATACCTGAAACAATTTTATATTTATGAAATATTAATCCTATTACAATAATACACCAACTAATAAAAATAGCAGATTCATAACCATTGCTCCATGGAGCATGATTTGAAATATACCATCTAGAAATTAATCCAAGTGTTTCTATAACGAACAATATTGATAATAATAAAAACAATATTTTGTAAACATTGTGGATAATTTTATCTTTTTTTAAAAAGAATGATACAAATGAATTTATTATAATAATAATTCCGATAAATGCATATAAAAAAGATATATAATAAAATATATTTAATTTATTATATAGAATTTCCATAGATATTTTTGTATCTGTTGGAATAACAGATTTTCCATATTTTATTTGATATAATTTAATTTTTTTTATTTCATTATCAGCTAAATTCCAATTTTTCTCATACTGAGAACGTTGTAAAGCTTTCATATAATTATTTAACATTAATAAACCTATATTATTTATTTTTTTTATATCTAAAGACGTCCAACTATTCCAAGTATTATTTTTATCGTTTGGAATAGGAAAAATACGAATATATTTCCCTTGGAATATTCCGTGAATAATTCCTATACGTTCACTAAGATTAATTACTGCTTTATCATATTCATTTCTTATCATTGGATTTTTTGAAAAAGCTATATGATAATCATCTTTAAGAATAAACTTTATTTCAAGTGTTTTTGTATCAAAATCATAAAGATTCATTATTGATACATAATATTTATTATTTGCCTTTATCTTTTTTAAAAATTTGCTACCTCCTTTTTTATTTACCTTAATAAAAGGTATCCTTGACCAAAAAAAATTATTTTGATGTATGGAAATAAACCATTGATTTGCATCAATTCCTCCTATAGTATCTTTTTTATATATTTTTCTTAGTAGATCAATAGCTGTAGTATTAATAGGTTTAATTCTACCCTGATAGTCTTGTACTAATAATTTTCCAAATTTTTCTGAATGATTTTTTGGGATATTAATAACATTACTTATATTTTCTATAGTAATTTTTTTTTTCTCATGAATATGTTCATTATTATGAGAATAAATAATATTTTTTATTCCACTATTATTAATAATTAAAAAAATAATTATAAATAGGAATTTTTGCCTTGATAAACTATTCAATTTTTTTCTTAGATTATAAAATCTAGTATTTTTCCAAAAAAAAGTAAGAATAATTCCTATACTCATAAGTAAATATCCTGCGTAAGAAAAATAAGTTCCCATATAATCATTATTAACGGTAAGATAAGTTCCTTTTTTATCAATATTATATCCAGACTGAAAAAATCTATATCCTTTGTAATTTAATACGTTATTCATGTAAATAGAATAATTTTTCTTATTATTTTTATCAATTAATGTTATTTTACTAATAAAAAAAGAAGGGAAATCAGATCCTGGATAGTTTTCTATTTTAAATTTATTTAATCTTAAAGAAAAAGGAAGATTTAAAAACATTGGGCCATATCCAATTGATATTTTACAATTATCAATGTTTACAATTGGACTCATAATATTTTCTCCACTTAAAAAAGTAACTAATTTCTTTTTCTTTTTAAAAGAAATCATTGCAGTAATAACGTTAGGATTATAGTTTTTTTCTTTTCCTTCATTTTCACATGATAAAGAAGGAATATATTTTAATTCTCCATTAATAATTCCTTCAGGAATTACAAATACTATTGTAGTTATTTTATTTATTTTAATTTGATATAACTTTCTTATTCCCAAAATAGAAGGTCTATTTTTTTGTAATGGAGTAGAAATCCCATTTATCATATCTATGCATTTTCCAGAAAATGAAGAATTAATATAAAGTTTCTTATTTTTTTCAAAAATATTTATACCAAAAAAAGTTTCATTATTTAATGAAAAAGGAATTCCATTAATTCTTAAAAATTCTCCATCCTTAATAAAATTTTCAATTCTTTCGTTATTATTTGTTGAAATAATTTTTATAACTTTATATTTTTCTTTTTTTTTTGAAAAAATAAGTTTTGCACAAGGGATATATTTAATAACTTTTACTGTTATTGGATCACCTTTAAATAGGAATTTATTTTCATAATTATTATGAAAAGAAGTTAATATGTAAGGGTCATAATATGACCTTATAAAAGATGATTTATTTGCATAAACTTTAATATACTTTTTTTGAGAATAAACCTTGTTATTTGTTTCACCTTCTTTTATAGACATTATTCCTTCGAAACTTAGATATCTAGAAAATATTCCACCAATGAAGATAAATATAAAGGATAAATGAAAAATTAGAACTGGTAGTTTTTTTTTACTCCATAATTTATATTTACATATATTTACTATTAAGTTTATTAAAAATAACAACATCAAAAATTCAAACCATTTAGCTTCATAAACAAATACTTTTGCAAAATCAGTAGAAAATTTTTTTTCTAAAAAAGTAGCTATTGCCATGGTAAATGCTAATAGTAAGAATAAAACAGAAGTTGATTTTAAAGAGAAAAAAATATTTTTTAATATTTTAATCATATTTATAGTATAATTTTTTTAATTTAATATTATAATATTTCTATAAAAGTACCACTAATCCATCATAAGCTAAATGGATATTTTTAGGTAATTTTTTTTGTAGGTCTTTGTGAAATCCAAATAGATAACTAATGTGTGTTAAAAAAGTTTTTTTTGGGCTAATAATCTTTATTATATTCAAAGTGTTTGACAATGAAAAAGGATGTATTTTAAAAATATTTATTATTAGAATATCTAATCCTTTTAATTTATGAATTGTTTTAATTGGTATAATACTAGCATCTGTTATGTAAGCTAAATTTTTTATACGAAATCCCAAAATAGGAAGATTCCCATGCCATATAAATAATGGAGAAATTTTTATAAATTCTAATATTGAATAGTATTTTTTATTATAATCTATTTCTTTTAAAGAAACTTTTAAAGTATTGTTTTTTTTTATCTTATTGGAAAATACATAAGGTAATCTTAGTTTTAAATTTTCTAAAACTCTTTTTAATCCATAAACAGGAATAGTGTTTTCTTTTTTATCATTAATTGGTCTAATATCTTCTAATCCACCTATATGATCATAATGTTCATGAGTTATTAAAATAGCGTCTAAATTTTCACAATAATTATTAAGCATTTGTAAACGGAAATCAGGGCTACAATCTATCAAAAAATATTTATTATTTTTTTCAATTAAAATTGAACTTCTAAGTCTATTATCTTTAGAATCTATAGAATGACATACTGGATGATTACTTCCAATAATAGGAATACCATGAGAAGATCCAGTCCCTAAAAAAATAATTTTCATGATATTATTATTTTTTTCATATCTTAATTTCTTTTTGAAAATATTTGTTGATTATATTTTTTTGTATTTCATTTACAATATTTTTTTTATTTTTTAAAAACTCTATTACAGTATCTTTTCCTTGTCCTAAATTTAAATTTCCATAACTAAACCAAGAACCATTTTTTTTTAATATTCCTATATCAATTCCTATATCAATAATCTCTCCTATTTTTGAAATTCCTTCTCCATATAAAATATCAAATTCTGCTATTCTAAAAGGAGAAGATAATTTATTTTTTACCACTTTAACTCTTGTTCTATTTCCTAATATTTTATCTCCATTTCTAATAATATTACCTTTTCTTATATCTAGTCTTATTGAAGAATAAAACTTTAAAGCATTTCCACCTGTAGTTACTTCTGGATTTCCATATACTCCAATTTTTTCTCTTAACTGATTAATGAATATTAATATGCTTTTAGATTTTCCTATACTATAAGTTAATTTTCTTAATGCTTGAGACATTAATCTTGCTTGTAATCCAATTTTAGAATCTCCTATTTCTCCATCTATTTCGCTTTTAGGGATTAAAGCAGCAACAGAATCAACTACTATTATGTCTATAATATCAGATTTAATTAAATCATCTACTATTTCTAATGCTTGTTCTCCACAATCTGGTTGAGATATTATTAATTCTTTTATATTTACCCCTATTTTTTTAGCATAGAAATAATCAAATGCATGTTCAACATCAATAAAACTTGCAAATCCACCTAGTTTCTGAGATTGATTTATAGCATGTAATGCTAAAGTAGTTTTTCCAGAAGATTCTGGTCCAAATATTTCAATAATTCTTCCTTTTGGAAATCCATTTATTCCTAAAGCAATGTCCAAACTTATCGAACCAGAAGAAATAATTTCTAATTTATCTATTTTAGAATTCCCCATTTGCATTACAGTTCCTTTTCCATATACTTTATCCATTTTTTCTAAAATAGACTGTAATGATTTTCTTTTTTCTTCTATTTTTTCGTTCATAATTACGAAAATGAATGTTTATGAAAATTAATGTTTACGAAAAACTTTTTTATAAACTTTTTTATATTTCACAAGATAAATATTGTTTCTAGAAAATCTTAAAAAAAAATTTTTTTTATAAGGTTTTATGAAATCTATAATAAATTGTGAATTTAAGAATTTTAAGTCTCTATAAATTATATTTAAACTATAAGAAAAAAATTTAACAGAAATTTTTTCTTTTATTGGTACAGATAGAGTTCTTTTATATTTATACTTATAAGGATTATGCAAAAATTTTAGGATGTTATGATATTTATAATAATTCATTATATAATTCATTGCAATAAATCTTGGAATGTAATTTTGAGTTTCCATTGGAAAAAAATCTAATAAATTCCAAAAACTTTTTTTTATTTTATCTTTATTTTTTAAAATTTTATTTACTGTATATGGCCCAGCATTATAAGCTGCAATAACAAATTCCCAGTTTCTTATTTTTTTGTATAAATAACGTAAATAGTTACAAGCAGCATCTGTAGATTTTACAGGATCATTTCTTTCATCATAAAGATTCCTAATAATATTTAAATTACTAATATTTCCAGTATAATGCATAATTTGCCAAATTCCTTTTGCTCCTGATTTTGAAGTAATAATTGGATTTAAGTTTGATTCTACAATTGATAAATATTTTAATTCTATTGGAAGTCTATACTTTTTTAGTTTTTTTTCAAACATTGGAAAATAAAAATCTGATAATGAAATAATTTTACTTATATATTTTTCCATACGTAAATATCTTTCTACAGAAGCATGAACCATGGTATTATACTTAAAAATTTTTAATCTTGATCTTCTATTAATATAATTTAATCTATATTTTAGTTTATCTGGGGTTATATTTTTAATAACGGGAGATTTTATTTTTTTTGTAAAATTTTTACAATATAAAGATCTAATTTTTCTTTCTAATGTTGAAAAATATGATTTTTCTACGTTTTTTTCTTTTTTTTCTTTTAATTTTTTTTTAGATGTAGACGATATAATTTTTGTTGATTTTATAGTAGTTTTTGGTTCTAAAAATGGTTTTGATAAAGACTGAACTATCAAACTTTTTAAAACACACATAAAAAACATAATTTTTTTTTTCGTTATCGTTCCCATTATTAATTTTTAAAATGTTTGTTTAATAATAATAATAATAGTGTATATAATACAGTATGATCTATAGAATAGAATATTAATATAAGAGTGTAAAATGTAAAGTATAAAGTGATGTTTATTAATATAATATAATAAAAAATAAAAAAGGGTTATTTATCTTTTTATTCTGATTCTGATTCTGAGTTTTTAGAAGATTTCTCCTCTGAAGCTTTTTTAAATTCTTTTAATCCAGTTCCTAATCCTCTCATTAATTCTGGTATTTTTTTACCACCAAAAAGTAATAGAGCAAGTATTACAATAACTACTATTTCTGTAGTTCCAAAAGTACCAAAAAACATAGAATTAAAAAACATTAAATATAGTTTTTTGTTATCAAATATAAAAAAAATATTAATACTAATATAATGTTATTTTAAAATAGAATAATCACTTATACTTATTTCTTGTTCTTTTCCTTTGTAAAAGGAATATTTTCCAATTATACTATTATGTAGATTAGCATACATAATTTTAGTGTTATTTTGAATGATAGATTTTTTTATATTACTGTTTTTTATTATTGTGTATTTTTCTATTGAGACATATGGTCCTATTATACAATTTTCAATAATTGTTTCTTTTCCTATATAACAAGGATTTATTATTAAACTATTTTTTATAGTAGATTTTTTATTAATTAAATTATAATTTTTTGACTCCATAGAAAGTATTTTAGAATGAGAAGAAAGTGTGCTATTCTTATTTCCAAAATCCATCCAATTTTTTACTTGACAACTGATAAATCTTACTCCTTTTTTTCTCATTGCTTCTAATACATATGTCAATTGATATTCTTTTTTATTTTTTATATTATAGTTATTCCACAATTCATTTTTTAATGTAATACTATTTTTAAAATAATAAAGACCAATAATAGCTAAATTAGATTGATAATGTTCCGGTTTTTCTATAAAATTTGTAATTAATTTATTAGAATCACATTTAACAACTCCAAATAAATTAGGATTTTTAACTTTTTTAGTCCATATAATATTATCAAAACTTTCATTTTTTATTTTTATAAAAGAAATACTGTTAAATAATGTATCAGAAAATGCTATAATTATTGGGCCACCTATCATAGACTTATCGGCTTTTAATAAAGCATCTGCAGTTCCTAGAGGATATTTTTGATAATAAATTACTGGAGTAATTCCAATTTCTTTAGATAAAGAAATCAACTTATTTTTTATATTATCTATTGGTTTTATAATAAAAATAATTTCCTGTACTGAAAAAAATTTAATGAATTTATATAGGTTATCCAATAATCTTCTTAAAACTGTTTTACCAGCAATAGATAAAAATGGTTTAGGAGTATTTAAAGTATGTGGATATAAACGTAATGCTTTTCCTGCCATTGGAATTATAATTTTCATTTATATTATTTTATTATATTTTATATTCCAGTACTTCCAAAAGATTTATTTCCTCTTTTACTTTTATTTAAAATCATAGATTCTTTCCATTGTATTTTAGTATCGTAATACAATCCTATTAATAACAATTTTTCAAAAGGATTTATAATAATAGGTTTTAAGAATGTATTAATAACAATAATTTTCATTTCTTTTTTTTTTGTTATATGAATTATACATAAGGATAATAAAAAATTTTTTTTTATAAAAAAGCAATTTTTTTTATACTTTTTAATTGAAAAATTTGTATGTATTAATTTTCTTTCTAAATAAGTAATATAAATTGATTTTTTTATATTAGAAATAATTAATATCTGTCTATTATTATTATTTATTTTTATCAAAATATGTTTATTTATATTTATTTAAATAAATTTAATAGTCTTTTTTTCTCAAGTAAAAATACAATTATAATATAAAAAATTTGTAAAAGTAAATTGATTCCTATTTTATTTTCATATGTTATAAAAACAATAAAAATAGCAAATAAAAAATGTATAATTATATTATTTATTTTTCTAAAAAATTCTAAAAATTTTTTTTTACTCCATGAGTATAATATTATTAACATACATCCATATGATATTAAAGTTCCCCACGACGGAATCATAAAGTTTTTATTAGAAATAAATATAAAAAATAAATTAAATAATAATGTAATTAATAATCCTATAAAAGATATATAAGTTCCGATAATAGGTTTATCTAAAATTTTATAAAATATTGACATATTTGTATATATACCTAATAATAGGTTCCCCATCATAATAACAGGAATAATTGATATAGCTATGTGATATTTTTTATCGATTAAAAAATTTATAAATAAAGATATGTTTCCACATATTAATACATAAAATATTAATCCTAATAGAATAAATAAGTAAATAATTTCTTCATAATAGTACTTTGCATTTATATCTTTTGATTTTCTAAAAAAAAATGGTTCAATTCCTAATCTAAAAGTTTTAACATATAAATTCATAAAAGAAGCAATTTTGTAACATGCAGAATAAGCTCCATTTATTTCATCTGATCCCCATCTTTTTATTATTATTTTATCTAAATTTTCGTTTACAGAAAATGATATTGATACAATCATAATAGGGAGACTGTAACTCAACATTTTTTTTACAAAAAGTATGTCAAATTTTTTAATGTTTACTTTTTTTAATAAAATAGGTAATACTAAAAAAAAATTACATAAAGAAGATAATGTATTAGCAAAAAATATATATCCTGTTCTATCTGTAAAAGAGTTTACTATTTCATAAACAAAAAAAAAGTAATTTTTTTTATAAATACAAGAATTTTTATAACATAAAAACATATATGTTATAAAAAATGATTGAATAAATATAATTGTACTATTTACAATAGTATGTCTTAATGGTCTATTATTCGCTCTCAACCATGCCATAGGCAATATACATATTGTATCAAAGAATATTATTATAGAAAACATTAAAAAATATTCTTTGTGATTATAATATCCAAGTATATATGATAAATTATCTATTGAAGTTAAAAAAATAATAAAAAAAAGTAGATTAATTATGAATTGAATAATTACACTAGTTGAAAAAACTGTCTCTTTATCACAATCTTTTTTATATAAAAATCTAAAATATGTATTTTCCAGTCCAAGAGAAAGAATACCTATAACAAGAAAAGATAAGGAATACATATCCGCATATAATGAAAATTCTCCTACTTTTAATGAAATAGTGAAAAATTTCAAAAATATATAATTAACAATTTTTGGAAGAATTGATCCTACAGCGTAAATAATTGTTTGTATTGCCAATTTTTTGTACAAATTCAATTATATTTTTTTAGATTTAAAAATGTGTATAATTTCCATATTTTTTTCAATTTTACTTGAAAAATTTTTTAATGTAATTAATAAATTATTTATTATTAGTAACTTTATTTTTATAATAAAAAGTATAATGAATTATAAAAAAATATCAGAAGATTTTATTCAATATGCAATTAAACATAGAAATATTAATAGTGTAATAGTAGATGATTATATTAAATTAATGACACCTTATATTGTAGAGGAAAGAAAGTTAAATGTAGCACAAATGGATGTTTTTTCTCGTTTAATGATGGACCGTATTATTTTTTTAGGATCATCTATAAGCGATCAAATAGCAAATATTGTACAAGCTCAATTATTATTTTTACAATCTACAGATACAAAAAAAGATATACAAATATACATAAATTCTCCTGGTGGAGATGTATATGCTGGATTAGGAATATATGATACAATGCAAATTGTAGAACCAGATATATCTACAATATGTACAGGAATGGCTGCTTCTATGGCCGCAATTTTATTATGTTCTGGAAAAAAAGGTAAAAGATCAGCATTACAACATTCTAGAATAATGATACATCAACCTATAGGTCATACTCAAGGTCAAGCTTCTGATATTGAAATTACAGTACGTGAAATTTTGAAGTTAAAAAAAGAACTTTACAATATTATATCTATTCATTCAGGAAATACTGTTGAAAAAGTAGAAAAAGATTCAGATAGAGATTATTGGATGACTTCAGAAGAAGCTAAAAAATATGGTATGATAGATGAAATTCTAAGAAGGAAAAAAAAATAAAACAATCACGACAGGATTCGAACCTGTAACCTACTGCTTAGAAGGCAGTTGCTCTATCCATTTGAGCTACGTGATTAAATATCGGGGTAGCAGGATTTGAACCTACGATCTCCTGGTCCCAAACCAGGCGCGATTACCGGACTACGCTATACCCCGTTATATGCGGAGAATGTGGGATTCGAACCCACGCGATATTTACATATCGACAGTTTAGCAAACTGTTCCGTTAACCACTCCGGCAACTCTCCAATAAAACATATAATATATAATACGTGGAACAACAATTATAAAATATAAATATACAAATCTAATACAAAATAGATATAATAGATAGTTTTAATAAATAAATAAAGTAATTATTGTTTTTGTTTTGGATAAACTATTCTAGTGTGATAAATATTTATTAATTTCTTTTTTAGTACCATTTTTATTTTTTCTATTTCTTTTAAAGTAATATTTGCATTAGAAAATTGATTTTCTTTTTTTTGTTTATTTATTATATAATCTACAACATTTTCTAAATCAATGTAAGATGGATTTTTCATACTTTTTGATGCTGCTTCTACCGAATCTGCTATCATAACAATAGTTGTTTCTTTAGAAAATGGTTTAGGTCCAGAATATTGGAATTTTTTTTTATTTATCCTAAAGTTAGGAGAATTTACTTGTTCTTTTCTATAAAAATAATGAATTAAACTGTCTCCATGATGTGTTTTTATAAAATCTGATATAGTGTTTGGTAAATTATACTTTTTTGCTAATTCAACTCCATATGATACATGATCTAAAATAATTTTAGCACTTTCTGTAGGGGTTAATTTTTCATGTGGATTTTCAATATTATATTGATTTTCTGTAAAGAAAATTGAATTTTTTATTTTTCCTATATCATGATATATCCCACCTATTTTTGTTAATAATGAATTTGCTCCAATAGCTACCGCTGCTTCTTCTGCTAGATTAGCTACTGTTAATACATGTTGAAACGTACCTGGAGCTTTTTTAGATAATGATCTCAATATTGGTTTATTAGTATCCGATAATTCTAATAATGAAATATCTGATGTTATGTTTAACATTTTTTCAAATAAAAAAATTAATGGATGAACAAACAAAGTTAAGATCCCACTTATAAAAAATAAAGAAATAGTATAAAAAGATATACTGTTTAAAGTTCCTATTCTAATTAAATGTAAAGAAATGAAAGTAATTATATAAGTAATAATTATTTTTCCTACAGCAATAAAAAGATTTTCCATTTTAGAAATATTTTTTTTAGTTAACATCACTAAAAATCCTGTTGTTGTTTGAAGGAAAGTAAACTCAAAACTATTAGGTGTTACTATAGATAATAATAATATTATGGTTAAATGAATTATAAAACTCAAGTGAAAATTAAAAAATACACGAATACTTATAGGAAGAATACAAAATGGAATAATATACAATATATTAGAATAGTATCTTATTGTAAAAATGGTAGTAATTGATAATAAAAATATACTAATTACCAAAAAATTTAATTTTCTATTATTTTTAAATATTTCGTTTTGGAAATAAAACATATATAACATGAATATAAAAAATATCATGCTTATTATTAAAAAATATCCTATACAAGATCCATAATATTCTTTATTTTTATTACATTTTTCATTCTCATATATATTTTTAAAATTATATAATATATCAAATAATTTTTGATTTATAATTTCATTTTTACCTATAATTTTATCTCCTTTTTTAAAAGAAAATTTTATTTTATTTATAGATTGTATTTTTTTTTTAATTAAAAATTTAGTAGAATTTTCATCATAAATTATATTTGGTATTATTATATTTTTTAAGATTATTTTTGCATGTTTATTATAAAAAAAACTATTTTCAATAAGTTTATTAACTTTATTTTTTGTATATATTTTTTTATGTGGAACTGATATCAAATTATCATTTTTTTTAAAATATATTACAGAAATAACCTTTTCTTTTGGAAATTTTGTATTATCTACATATCCATTTTTATATATCTTTTTTACAATTCTTAGATAAGTTTTATAATCATATTTTTTTGTTTTTATAAAAAGTATTTTTTTTAATTTTTTCTTTGTTAATTTTTCAATTTGTTCATTTCTAATACATAATATTTTAGAATTTTTTCTTATTTTTTTTATCTCATCTTTTAAATCTTTATTACTTTTAGTAATTGAAAAATTAAATGGACAAAAAAAAGTTTCATAATTCCAAATTTCATTTTTATAGAACTTATATTCAAAAACCTTTTTTTTTGGAAAAAAAAATGTTAACAATAAAATTGCACTTACTGGAATTAAAATTTTATTTATAAAATTTTTATATGTATTAAACTTAAAAAAGTTATTCATTATTTGATAAAAAAAACTTTATTTTGTGCAATTTTTTCACAAAAAATATTTTTTATTTCTTTATAATGAATATTTTGCATTTAAAATCAAATTTAATTAACAGAAAATTTATAAATATATTATTAAGATGTTTTTTTATGCAAAATATTCGATAATAATCTATTTTCATCGTTAATGCTTTCTTCTAAACAGATAGTTGATTCAGTTCTTATAACTCCTTTAATTTCACCAATTTTAGAAATTACTTTTCTTGCATCTGACGGATCTTTAGCTATAATTCTGCAGAAAAGATTATATTTTCCAGAAGTTATGTAAAGTTGGACTATATTTGGAATTTTTTTTAATTCTTCTTTTAAAATTTTTGATTCTCTAGAATCAGATAAAATTCCTACAAAAGCTATTAAATGAAATCCTAATGATTCGTATCCAATTATTAATGTACTTCCTTTTATAATTCCTGCATTTTCTAACTTTTTTACTCTTACATGAACAGTCCCTACAGATAGGGGTTTAATTTCTTTACTTATCTGTTTACTTATTTCTGTATATGGGGTTCTTGCATTTGTATTTAATTTTTTTACTATAGTATTATCTATTTCGTCTGTATTATGTATTAGAATCATTGTTTTATATTTTTATTATTTATTTTTGATATTGATAATTGATAAAGATATTAAAAATACCAAAATACAAAACTTTATTTTTTATAAAATAATATTAAGTATTTTTTGGTAAATGGGTAAATATTTTATTAAAAAAAATATATTGCATTGTTTTTTAATAATAAAATATACTTTTTTTACATTTTACTATAAAAAATAAATAAATATATATATAGTTAGTTACATTTACTTTAATTACTTTAATATAAAGTATATTATATTTTTATATTATTATATATATTATAATATAAATATAAAAAAAATAATATTTTTTTTTAAAATATGAATAAAGAACCTATTATAATTGGGATAGAATCATCATGTGATGAAACTGGAGTATCTATTGTTATGGGGAGAAAGGTATTATCAAATATTATTATACACCAAAATATTCATAAAAAATATGGTGGAGTAGTTCCAGAATTAGCGGCAAGACTACATGAAAAAAATTTACCATTAGCATTGAAAAATGCTATTTTTACAGCTAAAATAAAAGAAAATCAGATTGATGCTGTCTCTTTTACAATAGGTCCAGGATTAATAGGCCCTTTATTAGTAGGAGTATCTTTTGCTAAATCATTTTCCATGGGATTAGGAATACCTATATTAACTGTAAATCATATACAAGCTCATATCCTTGTTCATTTTATAAAAAATGCTAATATTAATAATTCTTATCCTAAATTTCCATTTTTAGGATTAGTAATCAGTGGAGGGCATACTCAAATTATACAAGTAAATGACTTTTTTAATATGAAAATATTAGGAACTACTTTAGATGATCCTGTTGGAAATGCTATTGATAATATTTCTAGAATATTAGGTATTTCTTATCCAGGTGGCCCTAAAATGGAAATACTTTCTATAAAAGGAAATAAAAATAAATTTAATTTTGTAAAACCAGTAGTAAAAAAATTAGATTTTAGTTTTAGTGGATTAAAAAGTCATATTTTTAAATTTATAGAAAATCAATTGAAGTTTGATTCTTTTTTTGTAAGTAAAAATATTCATGATTTATGTGCATCCACTCAAAAAATTATAACAGATATTCTTTTGGATAAAGTTAAAAAAGCCGCTTTGGAAACTAAAATTTTTAGAATTGTTTTATCAGGAGGGGTATCTGCAAATAATGAAATTAGAAAATCATTTATTTCTTTTATTTCAAAAAAAAATGGTTGGGAAGTATTTATTCCAAAAAAAGAATATACGACTGATAATGGAGCAATGATTGCTATAACTGGGTTACTTAAATACGAAAAAAAATTGTTTGATTCTTTAGATGTTATACCTTTTTCTAAGTTTAAACTTTTCTAAATACATTTACATATTAAATTTCTATCACCGTATCCATCATCTATACGATCTATTGGGATCCAAAATTTTCTCTCTTTTATCCAATATAATGGATATGCTGCTTTTTCTCTACTGTAAGGATATTTCCATTTATCATTTGTTAGTGTTTCAATACTATGAGGTGAATTTTTTAATACATTATTCTCAATAGAAAATTTTCCATCTTCAATTTCTTTTATTTCCTCTCTTATTTTAATTAATGTTTCTATAAACCTATCTAGTTCTTTTTTCGACTCACTTTCTGTAGGTTCAATCATCATACATCCTACTACAGGAAAAGATATAGTAGGGGCATGATATCCATAGTCCATCATTCTTTTTGCAATATCTACTACTTCTATTCCAATTTTTTTAAAAATTCTACAATCTATAATAAATTCATGTGC
Source organism: Blattabacterium cuenoti (assembly GCF_014251275.1). Taxonomy (GTDB): domain Bacteria; phylum Bacteroidota; class Bacteroidia; order Flavobacteriales; family Blattabacteriaceae; genus Blattabacterium; species Blattabacterium cuenoti_AG. Next base: position 25,907 of record NZ_CP059183.1, on the reverse strand, counting down.
AACTGTATTATTTTTTCCTACATATAATATTTTATAATAATTTTTTAGTTTTTCTTTAATATAATTTGCATTTAATATAGATATTTCTGTACATTTTTTAAGACCATTTCCTCCTAAAAGTCTAATGTATGCATAAGGAATAGTTAAAATAATAGAAGATCCATATTGAGAAGAAGAAATAGAAAATATATTTTTTTCTTTTTTATTAATTTTAAATGAATGAGTAGGAAGATAAGGTTTTAAATGTGAAGCTACGCAAATAGGTCCCATTCCTGGACCCCCACCACCATGTGGAATAGAAAATGTTTTGTGAAGATTAAGATGACAAACATCTATTCCTAAATATGATGGTTTTATTAGTCCAATTTGTGCATTCATATTTGCTCCATCCATATAAACTTGACCACCATGTTCATGAATAATGTCTATTATATTTTTTATATTTTCTTCATAAACTCCATGAGTAGATGGATAAGTTATCATAAATACAGATATAAAATTTGTATATTCTTTTACTTTTTTTAAAAGATTATTTTCATCTATAGATCCATCATGTTTTGTATCAATTAAAACAATATTTAAGCCTGCCATTTTTGCAGATGCAGGATTTGTTCCATGGGAAGAAGATGGTATTAATGCAATATTTCTGTTAAATTTTTCTTTTAAAGAATTTTGATAGTATTTTATTACCATTAGTCCAGCATATTCTCCTTGAGCTCCTGAATTAGGTTGTAAGGATATTCCAGGTAATCCAGTTATCTCCTTCAAATATTTTTTTAGGTTACTTATAATAAATTTGTATCCATATGATTGATTTTTTTCTACAAAAGGATGTATATTTCTCCATTTATTTTGGCTTAAAGAAAATAACCCTGTTGAAGCATTTAATTTCATAGTACATGAACCTAAAGGAATCATAGAGTGGGTTAATGAAAGATCCTTTTTTTCCAATCTTTTTATATAACGCATTATTTCATTTTCAGAATGGTATTTATTAAATACATCATTACGTAAAAAGTCTGAAGTTCTTTTTAAAGAATTAGGAATTTTATTTGATATTTTATTAATATTATTTTCTTTATTCTTATAAATGAAAAAAGAGTATTTATTATTTTTTTTAGAAATTTTATTAAAAATAGAATGTATATGATTTATGTCATATGTACATGTAGTTTCATCTAGAGTTATTGTTAAATAATTATTATTTATATATCTAAAATTTGTTTTTTTTTTTATAGCTAAATTTTTGATAATCTTATTAGAGTAGTCAGTTTTTATTCTAATTGTATCAAAATAAAATTTGTTAACTTGATTAACCCCTTTTATAGAATTTGTTAATTTAATTTCTAATTTTTTTGCATATCTGTGAATATATTTTGCAATTTTTAATAATCCCTTTTTTCCGTGATATACAGCATACATAGAAGCCATTATAGCAGGAAATACTTGAGAGGTACAAATATTAGAAGTTGCTTTTTCTCTTTTTATATGTTGTTCTCTAGTTTGTAAGGCCATTCTAAATGCTTTTTTATTATTTTTATCTTTAGATATTCCAATAATTCTACCAGGAATAAATCTTTTATATTTTTTTTTAGTTGCAAAAAAAGCTGCATGTGGACCTCCATATCCCATTGGTATACCAAATGCTTGACTTGACCCTATTACAACATCTGCTCCCCATTCTCCAGGTGGTTTTAATAAGGATAGAGCCATAAGATCAGCTGAAATTATAACTGATATATTTTTCTTATTTGCATGTTCTATTATTTCAGTATAATCATGAATTTCTCCAAAGCTAGAAGGATATTGTAATAATAATCCAAAAATTTCTATATTTTTATATTTTTTGCTTAAAAAATTATTATAATTGTCTTGGATGAGATTAATTCCTAATCCAAAACATCTTGTTTGTAAAACATAAAATGTTTGTAAAAAAATTTCATTTGAAACAAAAAAATAAAAATTTTTATTTTTTTGTTCTAATTTTTTTTTGTTGTAAATCATAAACATAGCATCTGCTGCAGCAGATGCTTCATCTAACATAGATGCATTGCTAATCTCCATTCCTGTTAGATCTGATATCATTGTTTGAAAATTGATTAAAGCCTCTAAACGTCCTTGAGAAATTTCTGATTGATAAGGAGTATAAGAAGTATACCATCCAGGATTTTCCAGTATATTCCTTTGAATGACACTAGGAGTAATTGTATTTTTATATCCTAATCCTATATATGAACGAAAAATTTTATTTTTTTTACCAATTTTATTAATATGATTTAAATACTCCCATTCAGAAATTGCACTGGGAACATTAAGTTTTTCTTTACAAAGAATATTATCCGGAATAGTTTTTTTTATAAATTCATTTATAGAAGAACAATATAATGTTTTTAACATTTTTTTAATTTCATCATAAGATGATCCTATATGTCTAGAAAGAAATTGTTTTCTTTTAACGTAACTATCTTTCATGTATATATATGTATATGTATAGTTATAGTGAGTGAAATGTAATGTATAGAAAATGTATAGAAATTATATTATATTTAACAATTACTTTACAAATTTATTTAATTTATATATATATATATATATTAATATTAAAAGTTATAATATGAAAGTAACTATTATTGGGGCAGGAAATGTAGGATCTTCATGTGCTAGTTTATTATCGCATAAAGATATTGTAACAGAGATTGTATTATTAGATATAAAACCAATGATTTCTAAAGGAAAAAGTCTTGATATAAGTCAAATGAATGTTGTTTGTGATATAAATACTAGATTGATTGGATTTGGAAATGATTTTTCAAAATCAGAAAATTCTGAAATAATTGTTATTACTTGTGGTATTCCTAGAAAACAAGGAATGGATCGTGATGAACTTTTAAATATTAATGCAGAAATTATTCATTTTGTTACAAAAAAATCAATTTTTTTCTCTCCAAAAGCTAAATTTATAATTGTATCTAATCCATTGGATATAATGACATATGTTAGTTATGTAACTTCTAATATAGATTCATCTAGTGTAATTGGAATGGCAGGAATATTAGATTCTGCAAGGTATCGTTTTTTTTTATCTGAAAAGTTAAATATATCACCTTATAACATCCATACTGTATTGTTAGGAGGACATGGAGATTACATGGTTCCATTATATAGATATACATCTATATCTGGTATTCCTATTAAAGAATTTATATCAGAAAAAGAAAATGAAATTATTATAGAAAAAACTAGAAAAGGTGGGGAAGAAATTGTAAATTATTTGGGAACATCTGCCTGGATGGCCCCTGCAGCATCTATAGTAGAAATGATAGAATCTATTTTAAAAAATTCTAAAAAAGTATTTTCATGTTCCACCCTTTTAAAGGGAGAATATGGTATAAAAAACATTTATCTAGGTATGCCAGTAGTTTTAGGAAAAAATGGAATTGAAAGAGTCATTGAGTTAAATTTGAATAATGAAGAAATAGACCTATTAAAAATGTCATATAATAGTGTTAAAAATACAATAAAGAAATTGAAAATAAAGATATGATTATTTTTTTATCTTTCTATTTCTATAAATATTAATAGTTCTCCTTTTTTATAATTTATTTGTATTTTATTATTTTCATTGCTAATGGATTTATTTCTTATTCCTAATTTTTTACCTATTTCCAATGATTCATTTTTAATAGGATATTTTAATCCAAATGTTTTTAATCCTACTACTTTTGGAAATGGAAAAAGTGATATTTTTTTATTTTTTTTCATATAAAAAGTATTTTTTTTATCAGAAAAAAAGTATAAATGATATTTATCGTAGAAAATAATAGATAATTTTTTTTTATATTTTAAAGCTATAGATAAATTACCTAGAAAATGATCCTGTTCTTTTCCACTTCCCCCCCAAATATTTACATTTAAAAATCCTTTTTTATAAATTATGTTCAAAGCTTTTTCAAAATCTGTATAATTTTGATTGTAAGTATTAATAATAGTATTTTTTACAGAAATGTTCTTTTTTAATAAAGAATCAAAATCTCCTATTATTGAATCTACAGGTATTTTAAATTTTTTCAAATAATTTAATGAGCCATCAACAGCAAAAATTTTTTTTGATAAAAATTTACTATATAAATTTTTTTTTGGAGGGTCTCCATTTAAAAATAATTCTATTACAGGGCCTTTAAATTTATGATTCATTATTTTTTATTTTAATTATAAATTTTTTTATGTTTATTATTTATGATTATTATATTATATATTAGATTTATTATCTTTTTTTGTAAAAAAGATAATAAAGGTAAAAATTAAAAAAATATATTTATTGTTATTTTTCTTTTATTGTACATAAAAAAAATTTATTTTTATAAAAATCATTATTACATTATTATTTAATGTTCATATAAACAATCTATTATGAAATTTTTAATTAAAAAATTTATTAAAGAAATTTCTCTAATTGCGTTAATAATATTTTATATTTTTATTAATAATACTTTAATTTATTCAAGAGAAAAAATAGGTGGAATATTTGCAATTGTAGGTGATGAAATCATTTTAGATTCTGATATAAAAAGTCAAACTGAAAATAAAATAGAAGAAAAATTTAAAATTTGTGAAAATTTTTTATTTCAAAAATTAATGATTTTTCATGGTAAAAAAAACTTTAAAGAAAAAGAAAATGATTTACAATTAAATAATGAAAATTTAGCATCAGTATCTAAAAATATTAAAAATCATGATAATGATGAAAATAATATAAATAAATATAATAAAAATAAAGATATTTTATATATAAAAAGTTTATATAAAAAAATAACAGATGATATAGAAGTATCTCCTGAAGAAGTAAAATACTTTTTCATAAAAAATAAAAATAGACTTTATAATACTCCTAAAAAATATTTAGTTTCTTATATTGTTTTTTATCCAAAAAAAGATAAAAAGAATAAAGATAAAATTATTAATTTTTTATATGAAGTAAAAATAAAAGATTCATTTGATTGTAAGAAGTTTAAGAATAAAAACTTACCATTCATTTGCAATGAAGAATATGTTAAAGGAATAAAAATAAATTCCATTTCAGAAGAATATAGAAATATAATTCTTTCTTTAAAAGAACAAGAAATTTTTGGCCCTTTTGAAACAGAAATGGGTTATCATTTAATAAAATTAGAAAATAGAAAAGGAAATAAAATAGATTTAAGAAATTTTTTCATTAAAAAAGAGTATTCAAGTAGTGAATTACTAAAAACTAAAATATTTGCAAGTTCAATAAGAAAAGGATTAATGCTAAATATTATAGATTTTGATAAGATATATTTGATAAATAATGATATAGCTGATATTAATTTAAAAAAACAAATATTGATTAATGAAAATCAATGTTTTAAAGATTTAAAACAAGTATTAAACTTTGGAAAAAAAGGCAATATAACAGATCTTTATGAAGGAAAATTTAAAAATAAAAATGTTTTTTTTATTATTAAGATATTAGATATAATTGATTCACGACCTATTTCTATAAAAGAAGATTTTTCATATTTAGAAAATTTTGTTAAAGAAAAGAAAAAAAACGAAAAATTAAATAATTGGAGGAAAAAAGAATTTAAAAAAACTTATATTAAAGTAAATTATTAGATAATTTTATATTTCTCTACTTTCTACTATACGACCTTCTTTACCAAGTACCAGTATTTTATCAGCATTTTTAATAGTAGTTAGTCTATGAGTTATGATAATTGATGTTTTTTTTTTAGTTACTTTATTATAATTATTATAAATTACTTTTTCTAATTTTTCATTTAAAGAAGCAGTAGATTCATCTAGTATAAGTACAGAATAAGGATGCATTTGAACTCTCAAAAAAGAAATTAATTGTTTTTCACCGGTAGATAATAAATTACCTTTTTCTTTTACTATATATTCATATCCATTAGGAAGAGATTTAATAAAATTATGTATCCCTATTTTTTTTGCCATATATTCAACTTTTTTAATATTTATTGAAGAATTTCCTAAAGTAATATTATTTATGATAGTATCATTAAATAAAAATGTGTTTTGTGCAATAACTCTTATATGAGATCTTAAATTATTAATATCTATATTTTTTATAGGATATCCATCAATATATATATTACCTTTTTTTATCTCATATAATCTAGAAATTAAATGTATTATAGTTGATTTTCCTGAACCTGTAGGCCCTACTATAGCTACTTTTTCTCCTGGATTAATTTCAAAAGTTACTCCTTTCAAAATCATTTTTTCATCATTAATATAAGAAAAATATACATTATCAAATACTATATGGCCGTTTATTTTTTTTAAATGTATGTTACCTTTGTTTTCTATTGTTCCTTTTTTTGAATTTAATATAGAAAAAATACGTTCTATTCCAACAAAGCCCCGTTGTATAATATTAAATCTATCTGATATTTGTCTTATAGGACGAAATAAAAGATAAATGAAAAAAATAAAAGCAATAATTTGTCCAGGTTTAATATCACCATTTTTAATTACGCTGAATCCACCATAAAATATTACAATACTTATTGTACATGCAGAAACTAACTCTACTATAGGAAAAAAAATTGAAAAATAAAAAACTGTTTTAAAGTGTGCATTCATTAAATCATTATTAATGGATCTAAATATTAGATATTTTTCTTTTTCTTTATGAAAAAGTTGAATTATTAACATTCCTACAATATTTTCTTGTAAAAAACTGTTTAAACGAGAAGTTTGTATTCTTTCATCATGAAAAGCCTTTTTTAATGTTTTTTGAAAAAGTCTAGTAATAATGTATATTATTGGAATAGTAAACAATACAATAAAAGATAATTTTTTATGTACAGTATACATTACGAAAATAATCATAAAAATTTTCAATATATCTCCAGAAACAAGTAGTATTCCATCATTAAATATTACTGTAATAGTTTCTATATCTGAAATAGAGTAAGATATTATTTTTCCTATTGGAGTTTTATCAAAAAAAGTACTTTTAAAACTTAACAATTTTTCAAATAAAAGAATTCTAATTTTCTCTATTACATTTTGAGCTAATTTATTAGATAAATATAATAGAGAAAAATGTAATATACTTTCTAAAAAAAGAAGAATTAAAATAAATGTCAATATATGATGAAATCCTAAAAAATCTTTATAAATAATATTATAATCTATAGCATTTTGTATTAGTTTTGGACGACTTGCTGAGATCAAAGATATTAATATAGATGTAATAATAATTAATACTATAGTAAATTTGTAATCTAAACTAATTTTTATTAAATGTTTTAACGAAGATTTTTCATTTTTTGATTTTTTTTTCATAAAAAAATATCTTCTGGATAAGAAATACTATGTAAAAATAAACCACATGCAGGGACTAGTGACCTACAATAATTATAATTTTTTGATTCTATAATAGTTATAAATTCATTTACTGTAATTTTATTTCTTCCAACATCAATAAGTGTTCCAACAATAGATCTAACCATAGATCTTAAAAATCTATTAGCTTTAATAGTAAAACATAAAATATTTTTATTTTCAGACCAATAAACGTAGTGAATTTTACATTTATTATGTTCTTTAATTCTTTTTTTACAAAAAGAGCTAAAATCATTATAAATTAGTAATTTATTTGATGCATAGTTCATTTTTTTAATATCTAATTGATAATAACAATACCAAGAAAAATCTTGATTAAAAGGATTTTTTACTAGTGTAATATAATATTTATATGTTCTGCTAATAGCATCAAACCTAGCATGAATATTTTTTTTTACTTGGAAAATATTACATATTCTAATAGATTTTGGTAAGAATATGTTTAATTTTTTTATAAGAGTATTAGTTACATTATTGTCGTAATCATTATAATCAAAGTGAGCAAACATTTGTTTTGCATGAACTCCTTTATCAGTCCTTCCTGCTCCTATTATATTAATGGACTTTTTTAATAATTTTGATAAACAGTACTCTATTTCTGATTCTATAGTATTTACTTTTTTTTGTATTTGCCATCCGAAAAAATACTTTCCATTATAAGATAATTCAATAAAAAATCTCAATTTTATTATTTTTTTATGTTAAGATTTTTAAAAATTTTTTAGTAAAAAAAATCCTTTTTTTTGTATTATAACGTATAGTATATAGTATAACTAAATAATAATAAAATAAAATAATATATTTTTTAATATTTATATGCTATTGAAGATATTTCTATATTAGCATTTTTTGGTAGACCTACTACTTGTATTGTTTCTCTAGATGGAAAATTTTTTTTTTCAAAAAAACTTGAATAAACCTCATTTATTTTAGTAATGGAATCAAATTTTTTTACAAAAATTGAGGATTTTATTATATTTCTAAAACTCAATCCATTTTCTATAAGAATAATTTGTATATTTTTCATTACTTCTTTTGTTTCATCTTCTATAGAATCAGTAACTAAATTTCCAGTTTTTATATCTATTCCTATTTGTCCAGAAATGAATATAAAATTGTTTGCAAAAACACATGTACTGTAAGGACCATAAGATGGAATTTGTTTTGATAAAATTTTTTTGTTATTTATCATATTTTTATAATTTTATTTTTTATTATTGTTTTATGATTTATGATTAATTAATTTTTTAATGAGTATTGTATCTGAACATGCTCCTAAAATTTCTATAATTGTCATATTAAATACAGGATGACTTTTTTTTGGATTTATTTCTGACATTGGGACTAAAACAAACCTACGTAAATGTAACATAGGATGAGGAATAGTTAATACAGGACTATTTAGGATAATATTATCATAAAATAATATATCTATGTCTATTTCTCTGTTTTCATAATACATTAGTTTTTTTTTACCTAATATTCTATTATTTATATTTTCTTTTTTTATACATGTTCTACCAATTTTGTATTCAATACTTAATATTTTATCTAATAAAAATATTGGAGAATGAATAGTATTCATTTGCAATACTCTATTATAAAAATTCATAGTTTCATTTTTCATATTCCATGCAGTACTTTCAAAATAAGAAGATATTTTAATTGTAGAGCCAATATATTTACATATTAAATTTAAAGAGTCATCTAAATATTTTTTTCTATTTCCTTTATTACTTCCTTGTAACAAAAAAACATTGTGTATTTTCAAAATTAAATATTTTTATAATAGATTTAATATACAAAAAAACTATAATTTTTATTTAAATTAGTTTAATATTTTCATAAGTAAAAATTCATGGGATTAATCATAAATTTTATGAAAAGTCTTTTTAGTCAGGAAATTGCTATTGATTTAGGAACAGCAAATACTCTGATTATGCATGATAACAAAATAATAGTTGATCTGCCTTCTATAATTGCTATAGATGTAAGATATAAAAAAGTTTTAGCAGTAGGAGAAGAAGCAAAAAAAATGCAAGGTAAAACACATGAAAATATAAAAATATATAAACCATTAAAAGATGGAGTAATTGCAGATTACCAAATTGCTGAACTTATGATAAGAGAATTTATTAAAAAAGTTCCGGGTATTAACAATAAATTATTTACACCATCATTAATAATGGTTATATGTATTCCATCTGGAATTACGGAAGTAGAAAAAAGAGCAGTAAGAGATTCTGCACAACATCTTAATGCAAAAGAAGTTTATCTTATAGAAGAACCTATGGCTGCTGCTATAGGTTCTGGAATATCAGTAACTAAAGCTAAAGGAAATATGATTATAGATATAGGAGGAGGGACAACTGAATGTGGAGTTATTGCTTTAGGAGGAATTGTGTGTCAAAAATCAATAAAAATTGCAGGAGACGTTTTTACCAACGATATATCTTATTTTCTTCGTTCTAAATATAATTTGTATATTGGTGAAAGAACAGCTGAAAAAATAAAAATAGATGTAGGGGCCGCAATGGAATCTATAGAAAATCCACCAACTGATATTCATATACAAGGTAGGGATTTATCTACAGGTAAACCTAAAGAAATGACTCTTTCATATAAAGAGACTATACCTGCTCTTGATAAATCTATATTAAGAATTGAGGACGCAGTTATGGAAACACTTTCTAGTACTCCACCAGAACTAGCAGCAGATATATATAAGACTGGAATTTATATGGCAGGTGGAGGATCATTATTAAGAGGATTGGATAAAAGAATATCTAAAAAAACTGGATTATCTGTTTTCTTAGTAGAAGATCCATTAAGAGCTGTAGTAAAAGGAACTGGAGTTGCTTTAAAAAATATTGATAAGTTTACATTTTTAATGAAATAAATGGAACATGCGTGAATTTTTCAATTTAATTTCAAAAATTCGTTTTTTTATTTTTTTCTTTTTATTAGAATGTATTGCTATATTCTTTACATTTTCTGATTCAAAATTTAATCAAGATATTTATTATGGTTCTTCTTACCTTATAATTGGAAAATTATACGAAACTATTTCAAAATTTCGTAGTTATTTTTTGTTAGAAATAGAGAATGAAAAACTTTTAAATGAAAATAAAAATTTACGTAATAAAAATATTTTTTCTAAAATAGAAAAAGTATATAAAGATTTAAAAAAAGAAGATATAAATTATTTACAACAATATATTTTTACTCCTGTAAAAGTTGTAAATAATAGTATACATGAACAAGAAAATTATATAACTATAAATAAAGGGAGAATTGATGGTATTTGTGTAGATATGGGTATTATATTATCTGATGGGATAGCTGGCATTATAGTAAAAACTACTCCTAATTTTAGTATAGCAATTTCTATATTAAATCCAAAAATTAAAGTAAATGCTAGATTGAAAAAAAATAAATGTTTTGGAGCTTTAAGTTGGGATGGAATTGATTATAAATATGTTATATTAAATGATATACCTAGATATTGTAATATAAGTAAAGGTGATATAATAGAAACAGATGGAAAATCTTCTACATTCCCTGAAGGGATTGCAATTGGCAAGGTTTATTCTTACAAACTTGATGAAGAAAACGCAAATTTTATAATAAAAGTAAAACTTTTCTCTAATTTTTCTACGATAGAACATGCATATGTTGTAAAAAACTTATTTAAAAAAGAATGGGAAAATGTTCATAAAGTTGAATATAAATGATAAATTTTATAAAATCTTTTTTCCTTTATATATTATACATTTTTATTCTTTTGTTAGTTCAAATTACAATGTTAAATTCTATATTTTTAGGGTATTATGCTTATATTTATATACTTTTTATATTAGTATATCCATATAAATGTAATAAATATATATTTATTTTATTTTCTTTTATAATAGGATGGATTATGGATAATTTTTTGAACACAAGAGGAATTCATGCATTTTCTATAACTTTATCAGCTTTTTTAAGATTAAATTTTTTAAAATTTTTTGATGGAAATAATTTTATAATAAAAAAAAATGATTTTTCTATTTATGATTTACCATTAATTAAAAAAATATTTTATACATTTTCATTGGTAATTATACACAATATATCTTTATTAATATTAGGAATATTTAGAAATCCTAATTTTTTTAATAGTATAGTTTTACTAAAAACAATATTTAGCAGTATTTTTACAACTGTTTTATGTATTATATATTTTTTCTTTAGAAGAATTAAACATTGAAAAAATTATATAAATTTTACGTTTTACTAAGTTTTACAGGAATTATTTTATTAATAAGATTAGTTTATCTCCAATTGTATACTGAAAAATATATTTTAAACGCTTTTAACACATCTATAAAACAAGAAATTGTTATTCCAGAAAGAGGATCTATTTTTGATAGAAATGAAAAATTGTTAGTTTTTAATAAATATATATATGAATTAATTGTTATTCCAATTTTAATAGATGAAAATTTTAATGTTACTGAATTTTGTAATCTTGTAGAAATTGAAAAAGATACTTTTTTTAAAAATTTAGAAAAAGCAAAATCTTATTCAAAATATTTACCATCTGTTTTCATTCCTTTTATTCCAAGAGAAAAATTCGCTAAAATACAAGAAAAATTGTATAAATACAAAGGATTTGATTGGACAAAACGATCTATTAGAGATTACAAAGTAGACAGTTCAACAAATATTTTAGGATATATAGGAGAAGTATCAAAAAATGATATTAAAAAAGAATCTAATTATTATAAAATAGGTGATTTTATTGGATGGGCAGGAGTGGAAAAATCTTATGAAAAAATTTTGAGAGGAAAAAAAGGTATTAAATATTGGATAAGAAATAGAAAAGGAAGTATAATAGATAGTTATAATAATAAGAAAAATAATATAAAAGCGGTAAGTGGAGACGATATTTCTTTGACTATAGATTGGAACTTACAAAAGTATGCAGAAAAATTAATGTTTAAAAAAAAAGGTGGAATAGTTGCAATAAATCCAAAAAATGGAGAAATTTTATCTTTAGTTTCTAGTCCAACAAATAATCCTAATTTATTTGTAGGAGAAAATCGTTCTAAAGAATTAAAAAAATTGATGAATGATATAGATAATCCTTTATTTGATAGGACTACACAGGGGCTTTATTCTCCTGCTTCTTCTTTTAAATTGCTTACGGAATTAGTAGGACTTCAGATGGGCGTAGTAAAAAAGAATACAACTTTTATTTGTTATAATGGATTTCGTTATGGTAAAAAAATAATTCATTGTCATTCTGGTAGATATGGGGTCCCAATTGGAATTGATACTGCAGTAGCAATTTCTTGCAATAATTATTTTGCACAAGTTTATAAACGGGTTATTGAAAAATATCCTAATAATTTAACTAAAGGAGCAAATGAATGGTGTGAAATTATTAAAAGTTTTGGATTTGGAAACTATTTTAACAACGATTTAGCTACAGGAGAAAAAGGTATAATTCCATCTGGAGATTATTATAATAAAAAATATGGTATAACAAAATGGAATGCAATTACTATTATTTCTAATAGTATTGGACAAGGAGAAATTAACGTTTCTCCTATTCAATTATCTAATATGGTATGTGCTATAGCAAATAAAGGGTATTTTTATACTCCACATATCATAAAAAAAATAAATCACAAATTAATAAAAAATTATAATTATGCTAAAGCTAAATACACTAAAATAAAGAGGAAATATTTTGATTTTATTATCAAGGGCATGGAAAAAGTTTTTATGATTGGAACTGGTAGGAGATTTAAAATTCCAAATATAAATATGGCCGGTAAAACTGGTACTTCACAAAATTTTATTAAGGTTAATAAGAAAATAATTTCTTTACCAGATCATTCAATTTTCATATTATTTGCTCCTGTAAATGATCCTAAAATTGCTATTTCAGTTATTGTAGAAAATGGAGGATATGGTTCAACATTAGCAGGCCCCATTGCTAGTTTAATAGTAGAAAAGTATATAAATAAAAATGTAAAAAGAAAAAATTTAGAAAAAAAAATTATGACAACTGGGCTACAAAACGTGTATAATGCAATAGCAAAAATGAAAAGACCAAATATAAACAATTTTTATGAAAGTAACTTCTCTAATAAAAAGAAATAAAATTTTCTTATTAAGGAATATAGATTGGCCAGTTTTAATAATTTATTTTTTTTTAGTTTTATTTGGGTATATAAATTTATATTCTGTTTCTCATGAAAAGGCAGAAAAACAAGTAATTTGGATTTTTTTTAGTTTTACTTTTATATTTGTTATTTTTTCATTAAAACCATTTCATTATAAAAGGTTAACATTATTTTTATTTTTATTAACATTAATTTTATTATTAGGTATTTTTTTTGTTGGAAAAAATATAAATGGATCAAAATCGTGGTATGTAATTGGTCCAATTAGTTTTCAACCATCAGAATTTGCAAAAATATCAACATCTTTGATGCTATCTAATATTTTAAGTAAGTATAACATAAAAAAAAATAAAAAAGTTTTTTTTTACATTTTTTTTGTATTAATAATTCCTTCATTTTTAATATTTATTCAACCTGATCCAGGATCTTCTATCGTTTTTTCTTCTTTTATTTTAACTTTATATAGAGAAGGATTATCTATTTTTTTTCCATTTTATTTATTATTATCTATTTTACTGTTTATAATATCAATTCATATATCTACTTGTATTATTATTTTTTCATTATTTTTAATTATGTTCTTTATTTTTATATGTAATAAAAATAGGTCATTAAATAATATATTTTTTTATATTTTTTTATTTGTAAATTTTTCTTTACTATCATTTTTTTCTCCATTTTTTTTTCAAAAATTATTAAAACAACATCATAGAGATAGAATAAATATTTTGTTTAAAAATGAATTTAATAAAAAGTATAGAAATAATATTGGTTATAATTTATTGTATTCTAAAACAGCTATTGGATCAGGAAAATTTTTTGGGAAAGGATATCAGAAGGGAATAATTACAAAAGGTAAATTTGTCCCTGAACAACATACTGATTATATTTTTTGTGCAGTTGGAGAGGAATGGGGATTTATTGGTAGTACAATTTTAATTATATTTTATTTATTGTTTATTAGTAGAATATACTTTATTTCAGAAAGACAAAAAGATTCATTTGTAAGAATTTTTGGATATTCAGTTGGTAATATTATATTCTTTCATTTAGTTATTAATTTGAGTATGGTAATGGGAATTTTTCCTACAATAGGAATTGTTTTACCTTTTTTTAGTTATGGAGGTTCTTCTTTATGGTCTTTTACAATTCTTATTTTTTTATTAGTAAGATTTGATGTATCAAATCAAATGAATTTTTTATAAAAAAGATAAAAAAAAAATAAATACTTTTTAATTTTAAAAAAAAATATTAATTTAGCACCCTCTTTCGGGGCTGATTTTGGAATTGACAGCAAAATTAGTTATAAAAGTAAGCATACCGTGTTACGTAAGGATTTACACGTAAATAAAACGTTACAAATTTTATAAATGGCGAAAAACAACAATACGCTTTTGCTGCTTAAATAAAAAAAAGCTTTATCTGTAAAAATAATACAGAAGCAAAATATTTCTAAGAGATTATTCCTTATAATCTCTTAATATAGAAATACTAAAAATTATTAAGGATAGGAAAAAATATGATTCTAAAATTTTCTGAAATTTTTTTTGAATCTAAATTTTTATCAGAAGTCCAAAATTCAGATAAATATGTAAAAAATTATTTTTTGGATAAGTATGTAGAAATCTTTTAAACTATTTGTTTGGACGCGGGTTCAAATCCCGCCAGCTCCATTTTTTTTTGTTATTATTCAAATTTTTTATATAATAAAAATTAAATTTTTTGTATATAGTATCCTTACTGGAATTTTGTTAGGATATGGATGGCCTACAGAAGGAAATCCTATTTATTTATTTATTGCACTTGTACCTTTATTATATATAGAAAATAATTTAAAAGGGTTTTTGTTTTTTAAATTTTTATTTTCTTTTATTTCCTTTTTAGTATGGAATATAATTGCAACATTTTGGTTACATTATGCTAAAAAAGTTAATGGGTCTTGTTCGCTAGAAGCATATTTAATTCCTGTATTTTTTAATTCTTTACTTATGTCAACAATTTTTTCTTTTTCTTCATGGATAAAAGAACGTGTAGAAAGTAGAAAAATAGGATATATATTTTTAATTTGTTTTTGGATATTATTCGAAAAAATTCATTTAGAGTGGGAGTTATCATGGCCATGGTTAAATTTAGGAAATGGATTTTCTAATAGTGTTGAATGGATTCAATGGTATGAATATACCGGAACTTTTGGAGGAACTTTATGGATATGGATAGTAAATATTTTATTTGCAGAATCTATTATTTCTTATCAAGAAAATGGAATATTACTTGAATTATATAAGAAAATATTTGTTAATAAAATGATAGTATTTTCATTAATTTTTATATCGAATATGATATATATTAAATATGAAAATAAAGAATATAAAAAATATGTTGATACATTAGTTTTACAACCTAATATAGACCCATATTATAAGAAATACAATACATCAATAGAAACATTGATTCCTAGTATAAAAAGAATGATTGACAAAAAAATATCTAAAACATCTATGTTAATAATAGCTCCTGAAACTGTAATTACAGGATATAAAGTTCCTGTAAAAGATATTAATCAAAATAAGGTAATTTCCATATTTGAAAAGTATTTAAAAAAAAAATCTCCAAATTCTGTATTTCTTACAGGAATAGAATTATTTGCATTATATAGTGATAAAAATAGAAGTGAAACTTCATCTCCAGTTATTTTTAGTAGTAATAATAAAAATGAAAAGTGGTTTGATGTATTTAATTCTGTTATACAAATAGGAGTAAATAGTAATGAAAATGCAGTATATTTTCATCATAAATCTAAACTAGTTCCAGCTGTAGAAACTTTTCCTTATAAAAAATTTCTTTTTCCTATATTAGGAGACGTATTATTAGATTTTGGAGGAAATGTTATAGAACTTGGAAAACAAAAACATATTTCTGTTTTTAAACATCCTTATTTAAAAATAAAAATTGCTCCTATTATTTGTTATGAATCAGTGTTTGGAGAATATGTTTCTAAATTTTTTAAAAAAAATGCTGAATTAATGGTAATAATAACTAATGATGGATGGTGGGAAAATTCTCAAGGACATAAACAACATTGTTATTATGCACGTCTTAGAGCAATAGAAAACAGAAAATATGTAGCAAGATCTGCAAATACAGGAATTTCTTGTTTTATTAATGAAAGAGGAGATATTTTATCATATATTCCTTATGGAAAAAAAGATGTTTTGCGTAGAAAAGTATTTATTAATAATAAAATTACTTTTTATTCCAAAAATGGTGACTATATTTCTAAAATAAGTTTAATGATAGTTATTATAATTTTATCATATATTATAACATATTATATATTTAGAGAAAAAATTTTTCAAATTTTTTGAAATGCATTAGGAATATTATCTATAATATCTGTTGATATTATAGATTCTTCTCCTAATTGTTTTTTTGCGATATCTCCAGATAATCCATGTAAATATACAGAAATAGCACACGAATTATTTAAAGAATAACCTTGAGATAAAAAACTAACAATAATTCCAGAAAGGACATCTCCACTACCTGCTGTAGATAAACCTGGATTACCGGTACTATTAAAATATAATATTCCATCAGGTGTAGATATAATTGTATGTGCTCCCTTTAATATTAAAAATATTTTATATTTTTCAGATATTTTTCTTAACAAAGATAATTTATTATAATCGTTTTTCCATTTTCCAAATAATCTGTAAAATTCTTTTGGATGTGGAGTTAATATAACATTTTTTGGTAAAATACTTAATAATTCTTGTTTTTTAGATAATATATTTATTGCATCTGCATCAATCACCATGGGGATCATAGGTATTTCTTTTTTGCATTTTAATAAAAATGATTCTAATGCATATATTGTATTAATATTAGTTCCAATCCCCATTCCTATACCTATTGCTTTTATATCGTATGGAATTGTAATATTATTATTATTAATAAAATATTTTTTTTTATCTGTTTTTAAAATTGCTTCTGGAACTGTACTTTGTATAATTTGATAACCACAATATGGAACATACATGGTTAATTTTCCAATTCCACATCTTATACTAGCTTTTCCAGAAAGGATCATAGATCCAATCATTCCATAACTTCCTCCTATAATAATTCCATGTCCATAATTTCCTTTATGAGAAAATTTTTTTCTTTTTTTTATTATTTTTTTAATAAATATATTATCTAAAAAATAATTTTTTGTATGTATATTTTTTAAATATTCATTTTTCCATCCTATATCTAATAAATGCCATTGTCCAATGAAATTTTCATATTCCGGTAAAAAAAATGGAATTTTAGGAGTTTGAAAAGTTAAAGTATGATCTGCTTTTATTATAGATTTAAAGTCATTGTTGTTTTTTTCTATAAATATTCCTGAAGGAATGTCTATGGATATAACAGATTCAAATTTTGTTTTATTTATATTTATATAATGAATAAAATTTTTCCAATATTTATTTAACTCACGGTTTAATCCTATTCCAAAAATAGCATCAATTAAATAATTTTTTTCTTTTTTTATAACAGGAAATATATCATTTTCATAAATATTATAAATTTTAATTTTATATTTTAATATTTTGTTTTTATAAATTCTAAATTCATTAGAAAAATTATTAGAAATATTAATAATGTATACAGTTACACTTATTCCATGTAAATATAAAATTATTGATAAAGCTAGTCCATCACCTCCATTATTTCCATTTCCTACTAATATTGTAAATGATTTATTTTTTATTTTACAATATTTATTAATCCAATTGAAACAACTCTTTGCAGCTATATCCATTAATTTTACATGAGAAATTAATTTTGTTTCAACATGAAATTTATCTATTTTTCTAATTTGATTTGAAGAAAGAATTTTCATTTTTTAAAATGAATTTATTATTTTTGATTGCATAAATTTTCTTTGAAATCTTATTATTATTATTACACAAATATAAAACGATAAATTTAGATGGCCGAATATAATTTGACCCTACCAGCCATGGGTGAAAGTATAGCTGAGGCTACTATCATTCGTTGGTTAAAAGAAGAAGGTGACACTATAAAAAAAGAAGAGATTTTAGTAGAAATAGCTACAGATAAAGTAGATTCTGAAATTTTTTCTCCAGTAGATGGAATTTTAAAAAAAATACTTTTTAGTACTAATGAAGTTGTTAGAATAGGTAAATCTATAGCAATTTTAGAAACAAAAGATATAATAATAGAAAATAAAAATAATATTTATGTAGAAGAAAAAAAAAAACGTTTTTATTCTCCACTTGTTCGTTATATTGCTCAAAAAGAAGGAATTAATTTTCATGAACTAGAATCAATAGTAGGAACTGGGAATAAACAACGTGTAACAAAAAAAGATATTTTAAAATATGTTCGTATAAAAAAAACAGATAATATTTTTACATTTTGTAAAAGTGTAAATAACTCTTTTTCATCTTCTTCTTATAATGAAGAAATTATAAAAATGGATAGAATTAGGATTATTACTGCAAAAAATATGATGTATAGTAAAAATACATCAGCACATGTTACTTCTTTTGTTGAAGCTGACGTTACAAATGTTGTAAAATGGAGAGAAAAAATGAAAGATTTTTTTCATAAAAAAACTGGAGAAAAATTAACATTAATGTCCATTTTTGTGGAATGTGTAGTAAAAGCAATAAAAGATTTACCTATGATAAATATTTCTGTAAGTGGATCTAATATAATAAAAAAAAAAAATATTAATATAGGATTAGCAACTGCATTACCTGATGGTAATTTAATAGTCCCTGTAATTAAACATGCAGATTCTTATAATTTAAGAGAATTAATATTAATAATAAATGATTTAATAAGAAGAGCTAGATCAAATCAGTTAAAACCTAACGAAATTAAAGGAGGAACTTATACAATTAGCAATATTGGAAGTTTTGGAAATATTTTAGGTACTCCTATAATTAATCAACCACAAGTAGCTATTATGGCTATAGGTTTAATACAAAAAAAATTATCCGTAGTAGAAACTTCAGATGGAGATTATATTGGAATAAGACATAAAATTTATTTATCTCATTCTTATGATCATAGAGTAATAGATGGAATTTTAGGAGGAGGATTCGTAAAAAAAGTTGCTTTTTATCTAGAAAAATTTAATTGCTATACAAAAATATAATATAACATGACAATAAATTTTGATGTATTAATTGAAATCCCTAAGGGTAGTAGAAATAAATATGAGTTTGATAAAAATAATAATTTAATCAGGTTGGATAGAGTTTTATATTCTCCTATGAGTTATCCTACAGATTATGGTTTTATCCCAAAAACCTTGTCAACAGATGGGGATCCACTAGATGTTTTAGTTTTTTTAACAGAACCTACAATACCAGGTTGTTTAATAAAAGTGAAACCTATTGGAGTTTTTTTTATGATAGATGAAAAAGGAAGAGATGAAAAAATAATTTGTGTTCCTATTTCTGATCCAAATTATAATACTTTAAATAAAATAGGTGATATATCTTTACATACAAAAAAAGAAATAGAACATTTTTTTTTAGTATATAAGGATTTAGAAAATAAAAAGGTAAAAATAGGAGATTGGAAAGATAAGGAAGATGCAGTTAATGTATATAAAAAATCTTGTCTACTATATAAAGAAAAATATTTAGATTAATTTTAATTTCTATAATATATTTTTTACTAATGAGGATGGAGTATTTGTCATTAAATCTCTACCTTCATTATTTTTTGGAAAAGCAATGAAATTTTTTATATTATTATCTTCTTCTAATATATTTATTAATCTATCTAAACCAAAAGCTATTCCACCATGAGGAGGAGTTCCAAATTCAAAAGCTTTTATAAAAAATCCAAATTTATATTGTATTTCTTTAGAAGAGTATCCTAAATATTGGAAAATTTTTTTTTGTGTCTTTATATTGTTAATTCGTATAGATCCACTACCTATTTCTGTTCCATTTATTATCAAATCATATGAATTTGAACGTGTTTTTTCTGGGTGATTATTTAATAAATGAATATCTTCTTTTTTTGGACTAGTAAATGGATGATGTACAGATTTAAATTTCTTATATTTTTCTTCCCAACTTAATAATGGAAAATCAGTAATCCACACAGGATTAAATTTTTTATAATTTTTTTTAAAATGATAATTTTTTATTATTATCAAACGTATTTCACTTAATAAAGTTCTTGTATTTATTTTTTTTCCATAAGAAATAACTAATATATCTCCTGGTCTTGATTTGAAGTATTTTATAAAAATTTTTAATATTTTTTTATTAAAAAAACAGTTTTTTGAATATAAAAAAGTTTTATTTGGTAAATATTGAATCCATAAAAAATTAGATTTTTTTATTTTTGAAAAAATAATGTCTATTTTTTTATCTGTATTATAAATATTCCAATCACTTTTTTTTATTTTTATTCCTATTGTTAATTCTTTTTCTATTAAAAAATTAATATTGTTCTTTTTAACTATTTCGTTTAGTACTATAAATTTCATTCCAAAACGTATATCTGGACTATCAGTTCCATATATTTTTATTGCATCATAATATGAAATTCTAGTAAAATTTTGTCTATAATTAATTTTCTTAATCTTTTTTAAAATATGTTTAATGAAACGTTCAAAAAAAAACAAAACATCATTAACATTGACAAAAGCCATTTCACAATCTATTTGGGTAAACTCTATTTGTCTATCTGACCTAGAGTCTTCGTCTCTAAAACATTTTACTATTTGAAAATATTTGTCAATTCCGCCTATCATTAATAATTGCTTAAACATTTGTGGGGATTGATGTAAAGAATAAAATTTTCCACTATTTTTTCTAGAAGGAACTAAAAAATTTCTTGCTCCTTCAGGTGTATAATTAACTAGTACAGGAGTTTCTATTTCTAGATAACCTTTTTTTGAAAGAAAATTTCGTATTTCTAAAACTAATTTATGACGATTAATTAAATTATTTTTTATAGTATTTCTTCTTATATCTAAATATCTATATTTCATTCTTATCTCTTCATTTCCATCAGTATTATTTTCTATAGAAAACGGAATTTCAATAGATTTATTTAGTATTTTAATTTTGTAAACTAAAATTTCTATTTCTCCAGTTGGAATTTTATAGTTTTTAGATACTCTTTCAACTACTTTTCCTTCAATTTTAATTAAAAATTCCTTACCTAAAAAAAAACCATTATTTAATAATTTTTTTGTAAAAATTAATTGTGTAACTCCAAAATAATCTCTAATATCTAAAAATAATAAAGAACCTAAATTTCTTATTTTTTTTATCCATCCAGATAGCATTACATTCTTACCTATATCTTTTTTAGTTAACTCTCCACAATTATGTGTTCTATACATAATAAAAATTAATTTTTATATAAATACAGTTACAGTTAATAAGTAATAAGTTTAAGATAATAATATAACAAAAAAAATAAAGTTATTCATAAACTTCTATTATATCTCCAGATATTATATCATAATAATTTTTTAACATAATCCCACATTCGTATCCTTTAGTAACTTCTCTTACATCTTTTTTAAAACGTTTTATAGAACTGAATTTTCCATTATGTATTACTATTCCATTTCTAATTAATCTTACTTTTGATTGTCTTGAAATTGTACCTTCTGTTACCATACATCCAGCTATATTTCCTATTTTATTAATTTTAAAAATTTCTCTAATCTCTGCAGTTCCTAATATTTTTTCTCTTTTTTCAGGAGATAGCAATCCTTTCATTGCTTCTTTAAGATCATCTATTACGTTATAAATAATGGAATAAATTCGTATTTCTATATTTTCTTTTTTTGCCATATTTTTAGCACTAACATTAGGACGGACATTGAACCCTATAATAATAGCATCTGATGCACTAGCTAATAATATATCAGATTCTGTTATTTGACCTACTCCTTTATATACAATAGTCATTACTATAATATTTGTAGATAATCTTTGTATAGAATCAGCAACAGCCTCTACTGAACCATCAACATCACCTTTAATGATTATTTTTATTTCTTTAAAAACACCTAAAGCTATTCGTTTTCCTATTTCATCTAATGTTATATGTTTTTTAGAACGTATATTTTGTTCTCTTTGTAGTTGTATTCTTCTGGAAGATAATTGTTTTGCTATTTTTTCATCTTTAAATACTTTAAACTTGTCTCCTGCTGTAGGAGCTCCATTTAGTCCTAAAATAGTAATAGGTTTTGATGGCCCAGCTGATGAAATTGTATTTCCTCGTTCATCTAAAATACTTTTAATTTTTCCATGGTTACTTCCAGCTAAGACATAGTCTCCTATTCTTAAAGTTCCTCCTTGTAATATAAGTGTAGTAACATAACCTTTTCCTTTATCTAAAGTAGCTTCTATAACAGTACCTATAGCAGGTTTATTAGGGTTTGCTTTCAAATCTAATAGTTCTGATAACAAAATAATTTTTTCTAATAATTCTTTAATTCCTGTTCCAACCTTTGCTGAAATTTCTTGAGTGTGATATTTTCCACCCCATTCTTCTACTAAAAAATTTAGGTTAGCTAATTGTTCTCTTATTTTATCTGAATTTGCATTTGGTTTATCAATTTTGTTTAATACAAAAATGATAGGAACATTAGCAGCAAGTGCATGACTAATAGCTTCTTTAGTTTGAGGCATAACTTTATCATCTACAGCAATAACAATTAAAACAATATCTGTAATTTGTGTTCCTCTAGCACGCATAGCAGTAAATGCTTCGTGTCCAGGTGTATCTAAAAATGTTATGTTTTTATTATTAAGATATTTTACACTATATGCTGCAATATGTTGAGTAATTCCTCCAGCTTCTCCTGCGATAACATTTGTATTTCTAATATAGTCTAATAAAGAAGTTTTACCATGATCTACATGACCCATTATCGTTATAATTGGAGGTCTTGTAACTAGATCTTTTTCTAAATCTTTATCATCTTTAATTGCTTCTTCTAAATCTATGCCTATAAATTCTACATTGTATCCAAATTCGTCAGCAACTAATGTTAAAACTTCAGCATCTAATCTTTGATTCATAGTTACCATAATACCTAATGACATACAGGATACTATAATATCAGTAGCATTTACATCCATCATAGATGCTAACTCATTTACAGTAGTAAATTCAGAAATTTTTAATAATTTTTCTTTTATTTTATTACTTTTATCTTGTTTTTGAATAAGTTTTTTTTCTTTTTTAATTTGACGTTTTTCTTTTTTAATTTTAGAATATTTTGATTTTATACCTCCTTTATAGGATAACTTTTCTAAAGTTGCTTTAATTTGTTTTTCTATTTGTTCATTTGTTATTTTTAATTTATTGAATCTTTTTTTGTTTTTGTTTTTATTATTTTTATATTTTTCCTTTTCTTTATCAACAGTATATTTTTTTACTTTGTTTTGTTTTTTTTTCTTTTTAAAAGAAATATTTTGCATTTCTTCAATATCAATAATAATTTCTTTTTTTATTCTTTTCCTCTTTTTTTTATTATTTTTTTCTCTTTTTTCTTTTTTCCTTTCAAATTTAGATAGATCTATTCTATCCCCAGTTAACATTACTCCATCTAATTTTTGATATACAGTATCTATATGTTCTACTATTGGTTTTATTTGTTTTACTGATTTTTTATTAGAAAATATATTTTTTTTACTATTATTTTTTTCATATTTAATAGTATCAATGTTAATATTATCTACTTTTTTTAATTCAATTAAATTCTTTGATTTATCATCTATTATTTGGTCATAAACAAATTTTGATTTTAATAAATCATCTTTTATTCTTTTTTTTTCTATTTTTTTTTGTAAAAAAATTTTTTCTGATTTATCTCTAATTTCTTTATATGTTTTAAATTCTCTAACAATAAATTTATATACTTTTTTTTCTATTTTTGCATTAGGGTTATTTTCTATATTAATTCCTTTTTTTTGCAAAAAGTTTATCACTCTTTGCAAAGAAATATTAAATTTTGTTAATACCGTTTTTAATCGGATTTTATCAGTCATAAATAAATAAAAATTTATATTTTTTATATTATATATTTAATTCTTCTTCAAATTCCTTTTTTAGAATAGAAACAACTCTTATTATAGTTTTTTCTTCTAAATTAGTAAGTTTACTTAAATCACTTTTTTTATAGTTTAATACAGATTTAGCAGTGTTTAATCCAACCTTATAGAATTTTTCTAATACTTTAGGTTCAATTTCATCAGAAAACTCTGTTAATTCAACATCATCTTCATAAGGATAATCTCTAAATATATGTATTTTATATCCAGTTAATTGACTAGCAAGTTTTATGTTATGACCATATCTTCCAATTGCTTTGGAAATTTCTTCAAGCTTTACATATACATTAACATATTTTTTATCTTCATTTATCTCCATCATTGATACCTTAGCAGGACTTAAAGCTCTAGTTATGTATAATTGAGTATTAGAAGTGTAATTTATTACGTCAATATTTTCATTTTTTAATTCTCTAACAATTGGATGTATTCTAGTCCCTTTCATCCCTACACAAGCTCCAACAGGATCAATTTTATCATCATATGATTCAACTGATACTTTTGCTTTTTCTCCTGGAATTCTAACTACTTTTTTTACGGTAATTAATCCATCAGTTACTTCTGGAATTTCTAACTTAAAAAGTTCTTCCAAAAAAGATCCATCTTTTCTAGTTAATACTGCGTAAGGTTTGTTATTCTTCCATTCTACTCTTTTTACCAAAGCACGAACTGGATCCCCTTTTCTAAAAAAATCACTTGGAATTTGTTCTTTTTTTGGTAATACCATTTCATTTTTTTCATCATCTCTAACTATAATATGTTTTTGTAAAATATGATATACTTCAACATTTATAATTTCTCCAATTTTTTTCTTAAATTTTTTATAAACATTTGTATTATCATACTCATTTACTTTAGAAAGTAAATTTTGTTTTAATGCTAAAATTGATCTTCTTCCCAAAGACATTAATTCTACTTTTTCTGTAACCTCTTCTCCTATCTCAAAATCTGGTTCTATATTTTTTGCTGTAGATAACTCTATTTCTTTATTTATATTTTTAACTTTCCCATCTTCAACAACTATACGATTTCTCCATATTTCTAAATCTCCTTGGTCTGGATTAACAATAATATCATAATTTTTAGAAGAATCATATTTTTTTTTTAATACACATCGTATAGATTCTTCTAAAATTGCCATAAGATTTACTCTATCTATGTTCTTTTCATATTTAAAATCTAAAAAGGAATCTATTAATGCTTCATGATCCAT